>JBNKLQ010000456.1:0-3440 GCA_050292445.1 Promineifilaceae bacterium (SeqCode)
CTCGGGAAGAAGCAGCCAACGCTATTCGAGCGGTGTATATGGCCCCGATTACCCTGCATCACCTGGAAGAGCAGGTGGAGATTAATCCAGGTGACGTGGGCTTTAACGTGGATGTTGAGGCGATGCTGGATCAGGCCGAAGCGGCCAAAGGCGAACAGCCATTTTTGGAAGGCTTTGTGGAATATTTGCTCAAGCGGTCGTTTGAGCAAACAAAGATACGGCTCATTGCCGGGCATGATCAGGCAGCCTTGCACATGCAGCTAGAAAATGTGGCCAGCTTTTTGGATAAGCCCGCGACTGCCCCGCAGCTACTGTTGGGGGCGGGTGCCTCGTATCAGCCAGGGGAAACGGGCTATGTAACGGATGTAGATGCCAGCCTGCCTGCCGCCGAAATGGCACTTTACCAGGTCGATCCCGCCGACCGCCAGGTTGATCTGGTTATTGAGATGCAAGATGCGGTTGAGCTAAATATGGATGTGCTCAAGACGCAGTTGAACCGGGTGATGGAGAACGATGGCGCTGGCTTGCTGAGCAGTGTGTTTATCATGGATTTGGATACTGGTGAGGAACTGGGCATCAATGCGACAGAACCGGTTTCTGGGCTGAGCATTCTGAAAATCGCCATCTTTGTGGAGACATACCGGGTGCTGGACGGTCCGCCAAATGAATATGTGGAAGAGCTGTTTTATGAAACGGCCGTTCAATCCAGTAACTTTGCCGCCAATTTACTGCTCCATGAAATTGCCGGTGAAGCCAACACGTACCTGGGTGCTGAACTTTTAACCGAGTCGATGCATCGACTCGGATTGGTAAATACTTTTCTGGCTATTCCGTATGATGCCAATGAAGTTGCCACGCGGCCCAGCACCTATGCCACCCCGGCTAACTCGGCCGCAAACCTGATCTTTGAACCGGATACAGCCCGACAAACCACGGCTGAGGATATTGGCACCTTGCTGTCGATGATTTACCATTGTGCCAACGGCGGTGGGGCGCTGCTGGCGGTGTATCCTGGCGAAATTACCCCAGACGAATGCCAGGCGATTATTGATTTAATGATCCTCAATGATGAGGGTAACCTGATTCGTTTTGGTGTGCCGGAAGATGCGAGCGTTTCGCATAAGCATGGTTGGGATGAAGTGACGCATGGGGATGCGGGCATTGTTTTCTCACCGGGTGCAGATTTTGTCCTTGTTGAATATTTGCATTACCCTGATGGTGATTTTTTGCTGCATGATTTTAGCTTCCCCATCTTGCGCCAATTTGCCCAGCTTACCTACAATTATTTTAATTTTGAAGAGCCCTACACGGAAAACGTGGAGGACCGGGCGATACGAGAAGCGGAAGCACGCGCTGCCCTGGCTGCGGCCGAAGCGGAAGCGGCCGCTGAAGAAGCCGCAGATGCAGAGGTGCCCGACGATGGCGCTGTGGAAGAAGTAGACGATACGGCCGTAACCCCAACCCCCACACCCACTCCTTAATTCAAATCACGAAGGCCACGAATCAACGAATAGCTCATAAACAATTCGTTTCATTCGTCTATTCGCCTAATTCGTGATAAATATCCTACACTTGCTTGCCATGAAAGAGCCGCACTCCTTATAATGCAGGGCATTAATTGCTTTCAACCCGATCCCAACAAAAAAAGAGGTGACCATGCTCAGTTCCGACGGTTTTTTAGCGCCTGCCAGCTATTTTGGCGCAGACCTTGCCTTGGTAGGCGAGCTTGTTTTCTATGTGCTTATCTGCATTGCGGTGGTGGCTCAACGGCAGGGAAAGTATCATTGGCATGATCGGATTCAGACGCCCGTTGTGGTGCTGAATCTCTTTTTTGTTTTGGCGATTATGGTACTTTCTTTGCGCTATGAAAATGTACCGAGTGAATTTGTGGAACGGCCGTTTGAACCGTTCTATCTCGTCGTGGTCATTCATGCTGTGTTGGGGATTATTGCTGAATTGTTAGCCATTTACTGCTTGCTGGCCGGACACAAAATTTTGCCGCGTAAAATCGGCCGTTTGCGTTATTGGATGTGGGCGACCTTCATTGTTTGGACTGCTGCTGTGGTGATGGGAGTGTACACGTACTTCATTTGGTACATTGTCACGCCAGAACGGCCGCATCTTTTTTAAAGCGTTTGGCTTCTATCGAGGCCCTACCGTGGGCATAGGCAATCATGGCATTTTTACACAACTAATAAGATCAAAGGGGTTATAGAATGAACAGCAACGAGCAAGACGACACAACAATTTATAAAGTCGTCATCAACCATGAAGGCCAATATTCAATCTGGCCTACCGACCGTGAGAATCCACTGGGTTGGAATGATGCTGGCAAGAGCGGTACAAAGGATGAATGTTTGGCATACATCGAAGAAGTTTGGACCGACATGCGCCCGTTGAGCCTGCGGAAAAAGATGGAAGAAGACGAGCAGCAGTGATGGCTGATACGGCCGTTTCCCATAAACGACAATTAGAAAAGATGAGGAGGCTATTGTGCAGCGTATTGATGAGCGGAAAATGTTCTTGTGGCTACTGTTTCTCTCTTCGTTGACTGGGATCACCATTTGGTACTTAAAGCAGCTTGTCGCTGCGCCGTTTAACGAATGGGGATCGGTAACTGTGGCCATGTTCAGCTTCTTTACGAATCTCACAAACTTAATCATTATCATCATGGCGGGCGCTTTGTTGTTTGGCCGGGGACGATTGCACAATTGGTTTCAATCACCCGTTGTGCAATCCGCTTGCTGCCTGTACATTGCGTTTGTGGGACTGGGTTTCTGGTTCATCCTGGGTGGGCCGGGCAATGTAGCAACGGTATTGGATTGGATTCCGCAGCTCACAGCGCATACTCTGTCACCGATTTTGGGCGTGGTGTTTTGGGGTCGCTGCGTGGAACGGGGGGAATTGAACTGGAAGCATCCTTTCATCTGGCTCTCTTACCCCATTGCCTACCTGATCTACTGGCTCATTCGTGGGCCAATTGTGGGTTATTACCCTTACTTTTTTGTGGATGTGAACGCTTTGGGCTACTCAGGCGTCGCCATGTGGTCCGGCGCGCTTATCGTCATGTTCCTCATTCTGGGCACCATCATGTGGCGCATTGACCGCTGGCAAGCAAGTCGGCAGGTGCGCTTGTCGGCAACGGCTTGATATTGTGAACACGTCTGTCACCATCACCATCCGCCGTCCACTTGAGGATGTTTTCAGATATTACCTGGATCCAGCCAACCGGCCACGCTGGTCTGACCACGTGCTTTCTGGCAGCTGGGTGAACGACAAGCCGGTAGGCGTTGGGGCTATCTTTCAGATCACCCTCAGGCAATGGGGACGCGTGCTCCGTACCGAGCGGGAAATCACCGAGTACGAAGCCAACAAAAAAATGTGCTATGAACTGAACATGAACGTCATGCGCGTCCATAGCTGCCAGACGTTTGAGGCGC
>JBNKLQ010000457.1:0-3403 GCA_050292445.1 Promineifilaceae bacterium (SeqCode)
GTTGCATTATGTCCGTTAGTCACTGCATTATATTCAACGGCCGTTGCATGATGCTCGTTAATCATTGCAGTCTATTCGACGGCCGCCGCACTTCATTCGCGTTTCGCGTTTTACGCTGATGTACATATTTTTGGTAGATGAAGCCCAGGAAGTGAACGGCCGTCGTGAGCGTATTTTGTTGGCGATAACTGCCGTTTTTGTATTCATCAATGCTTTTGGCTTGAGTATTGTGCAGGATGGGCGTGTAAGCTGGGCGCACCTGTGGTCGCCATTGGCCTGGCTGCTGCTGATGACCGCCTCACATGCTGTTTTGCATCGTTTTAAGCCGCAGCGCGACCCCTTTTTACTGCCCCTTCTCGCTTTGCTGACGGGTTGGGGATTAGTTTTGCTGGATCGATTGGCGGTGAATTTTTTGGGACGGCAGATGATTTGGTTAGGGTTGGGAACGGCCGTATCCTTGGCCATCGCCATTTTGCCCCGAAACTTGCGCTATTTACGTCGCTACCGGTACACCTGGCTTATAGGTGGACTGGCTTTGCTGGGTACCACGCTTATTTTCGGCGTTAATCCCATCGGCTATGGCGCGACCCTTTGGCTGCCCATTCCGCTCATTGGCAGTGTTTTCTTCCAGCCGTCCGAACTGCTCAAGCTGTTGTTGGTTGTTTTTTTGGCCAGCTATTTTGATGAGCAGGAGCCGAGGTTGCAAAAGGAAAGTGGCAACGGCCGTTTCGGTTCCCTGCCCTATCTAGCGCCATTGCTGCTCATGTGGGGGTTTTGCATGGCCTTGCTCGTCTGGCAGCGGGATTTAGGCGCGGCGACCTTGTTTTTCATCTTGTTCCTATCCTTACTTTACATGGCTACGGGTGAACGCCGTTACGTGTGGAGCGGGCTGGTTTTGCTGCTGCTGGCCGGCGTGTTTGCCTATTTTGTTTTCGATGTGGTTACTTTGCGGGTTGAGGCGTGGTGGAATCCCTGGCCTGATGCCAATGACCGCGCCTTCCAAATTGTGCAATCGCTCTACGCCCTGGCCAATGGCGGCCTCATCGGACAAGGGATTGGGCAAGGCTTTCCTGATTTTATTCCCGTGGTGCATTCCGATTTTGTCTTTGCGGCCATTGCCGAGGAGTGGGGATTGGTAGGCAGTTTGGGTATTGTGGCTGCGTTTGCCTTGTTGGCCCACCGGGGAATGCGGATTGCGTTGTTGTCAGAACGGCCGTTTCGCCGTTATCTTGCTGCCGGAATCACCATTTTATTCAGCGCCCAGGCCTTCCTCATTATGGGCGGTGTCGCCAAACTGCTTCCCCTAACGGGCGTTACCTTGCCCTTCGTCAGTTACGGCGGCAGTTCCTTACTTATTAGCAGTGTGATGGCTGGGCTGCTCTTATTTTTATCGGGAAACCCTGAAAACTAAAGAGGAGATGACATGTGTGGTACGCACCACCATGAATGAAGATCTGCAACGAATTTACACTAATTTACGCGAATTTGTAATGGTCAGGAATTTGTTACACAGAGGTTCACAGAGAAAGCAAAGAGATTCACAGAGAGATTTAGGAGAAATCTTTGCGTTCTTCGCGTCCTTTGCGGTTCAAGCTTTTGTTGACCACTGCATAATTTACGCGAATTCGTGCTAATTTGTTGCCTTTTACATTGGAGATAATGAAAACAATGAAAACAATTGGCATGATTGGCGGTATGAGTTGGGAATCGTCACTTGAGTATTACCGCATCATCAATGAGACTGTGAAAGCACGATTGGGCAGCTTGCACTCAGCCAAAAGCTTGATGCTCTCATTTGATTTTGAGGAGATTGAAAAGTTACAGCAAACAGAGAATTGGGATGAAGCCACCCGTATGATGGTGCAGGCTGGACAGCAGTTAGAACGGGGCGGCGCTGATTTTGTCATCATCTGCACCAATACCATGCACAAAATGGCCGAGGAGGTGCAGGCGGCTATTAGCATCCCCCTGCTGCACATTGCCGATGCCACAGCCGCCGCGATTCAGGCGCGCGGCCTTAACAAAATCGGGCTGTTGGGCACAAATTTTACGATGGAAGAGGATTTTTACAAGGGGCGGCTGGCGGCTAAGTTTGGCCTGGAGGTGATGGTTCCAGAACGGCCGGATCGGCAAATTGTTCATGACATTATTTACGATGAGTTGTGTCTGGGCATTACTAAAGCCGATTCGCGGGCGCAATATCGCCAGATTATGGCGGAACTGGCCGCCGCCGGAGCTGAAGGTATTATTTTGGGCTGCACGGAAATTGGGCTGCTGGTTAAGCAGGAGGATAGTGTGGTTCCTCTGTTTGATACGACCGTAGTTCATGCGGAAGCGGCCGTTGCTTACGCGCTGGCGTAATGTCTCTACCGCTATGAACCAAGCGCACACGCGGCTGCAACACTTGAATCGGGCTATTTTATGGGGCTTTACGGCCGTTGCCCTGGCCCTTATCTTCTGGAGTGTAATTCGTCCGGGTATCCTCAGCCGCGAAGATAATCCGCGCCTGTTTGAAGCTGAATTTCGCATCCAGCGCGGTCAGATTTTAGATCGCAATGGGGCAGTTTTGGCGGCTACATCGGGAACAGCAGCGCGTCAGCAGCGTCAGTACCCTATGCCTCACATTGGCCCGGCTGTGGGTTACTACAGTTTTCGACATGGTACGGTGGGCATCGAGGAAAGCTATGATGCTGTTCTGCGCGGTGATTCGGATGATTTTTGGGCTGAGTGGGTGCGCGAAACGCTGCATCGCCCACAAGTGGGGCAAGATGTACAGTTGACTTTGGACGCGGGTTTGCAGGAAACGGCCGTTACGCTCCTTAATAACCAAACTGGCGCCGTCCTCTTGCTCGACATCCGGCAAGAAGGCATTGCCGACATCCTGGCTTTGGCCAGCTTGCCTGGCTACGATCCTAATTTGTTGGATGAATTGTTTGATGAGTTAACCAGCGATGAAAATGCCCCGCTTCTTAATCGGGTAACGCAAGGCCAATACCAGCCCGGCTTGATTTTGCAGCCCTTTATTTTGGCGGCTGCGCTAGAAAGCGAGTTGATCCGTTTCAGTGACACGATTGATAACGCCAATCGGCCTGTGCCCATCAACGGCATTGGTACGCGCTGCGCCAATCCGCCACCGGAACCCGCTACCTGGTCTGATGTGTTAACGTATCGCTGCCCTGGCCCTATGCAAGATTTGGCCGATCAATTGGGTATTGCTGGACTGGAACAGATATTGAGTGATTTTGGTTTTACGACTTCTCCTCAATTTTCGCTGAATACAGAAGCTCCGGATAGGGAATCGCTGGTCGATCCACTGCTGGCGGGGATCGGGCAAGAAAATTTGACAGTGACGCCGCTGCAAGTGGGGTTGGCGCTGGCGGCATTGGCGGGAGACGGCCGTCTT
>JBNKLQ010000458.1:0-3358 GCA_050292445.1 Promineifilaceae bacterium (SeqCode)
TGTCCTACTGATTACTGACCTACCGAATCACTGATCACCGAGCGCCAGCCCAGCCAGACAAACAAACCCATCGCCAGACCACCAACGAGGGCAGGGCCAGCCAGGTTCCAGAAAAAGAGCAAGCCAACCGTTTCTAGAAACCAGGTGATGGTGTAGATGATGAGGAGGGGCTTGATGGGTAGATTTTTTGGGCGGAAAAGGGCTGTGAGGAGGACGGCCGTTCCCAGCCACCCCAAATAATTACTCCAAGGAATGCCAAAATAACCGCCAGGACTATCCCACGTCCACAATCCCCAGGCGACCATTTGCGGGTCCAGAAACAAATCCCAGGCGGTGAACGCTAATCCTGCCAGAAGTAAATAGAGTCCGCGATGGGTAGCCCATCTTTGGGGCAACTGCACCTGGATTTGGCTGGCGACCGCCCAGGCGCAGGGCAACATCATGAACCAGGCAAAAGGAATGAGGATAGGCACGTGGGCAATTTGCGGCTGCATTAGGTTTGTGTAGCTGTAGCTGCCAAAGGGAAAATCGGTGGTGGAGCCGAGCCATTCTACAAATAGGGTCAGGGCAGCAATGAGAACGGCCGTTCCCACCGTTTTTTGCCAGCCCCACTGTTCGCGCAGAATGAGGAAGACGGCCGTCCCTTGCAAAACAACTCCCAGTGTTAAGCCCAGCGGCAGCAACCCTTCGCCCCAAATCCAGTTCAGGATGGGCAGGCTGACCATAGCAAAGATCCAGCTAATGATAAACGTGGTGGCGAGAGACGGCCGTTGCCAGTAAGCCGTTAAGATGAAACGGTACTGCTGCCAGGCAACCGCCTGGCGAATGGTATTCAGGAAAGGGTTTTCTACTCTTTCACTTTTCACTTTTATTTCTCACCTGCTATCTGCAACCGCTTTGACCGCCACCGGGCGATAGTTTCTTTAACCTCATCTAATCGTTCCTGGCTTTCGGCAGACAGGAAAAGCGTCAGGCCAAAGACGATCAGGATGTTGGTCACCAGGAAGAAAAGGAACTCTTCAAAGGGAAGAATACCACCAATGAGCCAATTGAGCGTTTGTTCCGGGTCGATGGTCCAGATGCCGTCGTAAATGGCCAGGGTGTCGGCGGCGGCCAGGAAAAGGGTAATGGGCAGCAGTCCCAGCAAGACGACGCGGCGGTGCTGCCACAAAATATCGCCGCCAAAGCCCACTTGCAGCATGATGGGCAGCAGCGCCCAGGCCAGAATCAAGGCCAGGTAGGTGCCGGGTGCCCAGCCTGCGGCCAGGATAGCGACCATGCCCAGCCATAGGATGCCTAGAATGATGAGAGCGGTGGTGCGGAGACGGCCGTTTTCCCATCCCGGTTCCACCACATCTGGCTGCCGTCGCAGCCAAAACAGCAGCCACAGCCCCGTCAGAATCGGCTGTACCAGAAAGAAGGTGTACTCCTCGATGGGCACGTAGCCGAACACAATGCCCGTCACTTTGGCTGGGTCGTACCACCAAACCGAGGTGGCTACCAGATAGTTGTCCCACGGCGTGGTGTACACCAACGCCAGCGCCAAATGCAGCCCCAAAATGGCCCAGGGTGAATAGTTGGCAAAGCGGCGGGGCAGCTTGCGCCCTTGCCGCCCGTCCCACCAAGTGGCAGCCAACATGATCACAATTGGAATGCCCAGGAAAAGGGCGAGGAAGGAGAAGTAGGTCATTTCTAAAACCGTTATCGGTAATCGGTGGTCGGTAATCGGTTGAATCATTTACCGATTACGGTTGACCGATTACCGAATACCTTCTTTAACCGGTGCGCCCATGATCAAATCTTCGGCAATTTTGCTGGAGGAGAGCACGCCGGGCAGGCCTGCGCCGGGATGGGTACCCGCGCCGACGAAGTAAAGGTTGCCGATGTCTTCGGAGCGGTTGTGGGGCCGAAACCAGGCGGATTGGGTCAAAATTGGTTCTACCGAAAAGGCGGAGCCAAGGTGGCTGTTGAGCGTGCCTTTGAAGTGTCGTGGGTCGATAAAATGCTCGGTGACGAGATTTTCCTGTAAATCGGGCAGGTAATTTTCCTCCAAAAATTGCATGATGGCGTCACGGTACGGTTTGGCCGCTGTGGCCCAATCGATGCCAGAGCCAAGATGCGGCACCGGGGAGAGTACGTAAAATCCTTCATGCCCTTCTGGCGCGATGCTGGGGTCTGTGAGGGTGGGCATGTGCAGATAAAGCGAGAAATCGTCGGAGAGCTGCTTATTTTTGAAGATGTCTTTCAGCAAGCCCTGGTACCGTTCGCTAAGGATGATGTTGTGATGAGCCAGTTTGCCATCATTGTACCGCTTCTTGGTGCCAAAGTAGATGACAAAGAGGGACATGCTGTAGCGTGTTAAATTATTGTAGCGGAAATCCGAGTTGCGCAAGCTGCGATTTTTGCTGTCGATGAGCTGGGTGTAGGTGAAGGCCACATCGGCATTGGAGATGACATGATCGGCGTGGTGGATGGTGCCATCCTTGAGCCGGATGCCGGTGGCGCGGCGGTTACGGCCGTTGCCGTCCACCAAAATTTCGTCCACTTCGGCGTTGAGGTGGAAACGGCCGTTTAACTCTTCAATCAACCGTCCCAAAGCGCGAACCAGCGCCCCGGTGCCGCCCATCACGTAATGCACACCCCATTCCCGCTCCAGGTAATGGATCATGGCGTAAATGGAAGTGGTGTCGAATGGGTTACCGCCCACTAACAGCGGATGGAAGGAGAAGCAGCGGCGTAAAAAGTCGTTTTCGATGAACTGGCTGGCGTATTTGTACACTGTTTTATGTGACTGCAAGCGCAGCAAATCGGGCACCACGCGAAACATATCGCTAACGGAAAGGAACGGTTTGTCGGCCAGCTCCACAAACCCTTTCTCGAAGATGGCTTTGGTGGTGGTCATAAACCGCTGGTAGCCTTCGCGGTCAGCCTGGCTCCACTGCTCAATCTGGTTGAGGATAAATTGTTCGTCGTTGTTGTAATCGAGGGAACGGCCGTTGTGGTCAAAAATCCGATAAAACGGGTCGCAGGACACAAACTCCACGTAATCTTCCCGCTTGCGCCCTGCCAGTTCAAAAATGTCGTCAAACATAAACGGCGCAGTGATGACCGTGGGGCCAGCGTCAAACTTGAAGCCATCCTGCTCAAACACATAGGCCCGGCCGCCAGGCTGGTCTAACTTCTCAAAAATTTCTACTTGATAGCCTTGAGCGGCCAGCCGTGCGGCCGCCCCCAGGCCACCAAAACCACTACCAATGATAATTACTTTTTCTTTCATTTTTTCTCGTTTCTGGGGCTGAAACCCCAGGCTAATGTAACCTGTCATTCCCGCGCAGGCGGGAATCCACACCTCTGGACT
>JBNKLQ010000459.1:0-3331 GCA_050292445.1 Promineifilaceae bacterium (SeqCode)
CATCCGGGACATTGTTGGCTTCCACGGCAGCACGGTTGAAGAATTGGAAACCGCCTTTCAGGAAGCAGTAAATCATTATTTGGAAGTTTGCGAAAAACTTGGGCAGGAGCCACAAAAATCTTACTCAGGCAAACTAACGCTACGGGTTCCACCTGATCTCCACATGGCCGTTGCCACCGAAGCCGAAATCAACAACAAAAGCATCAATCAGTGGGCCACGGAAGTCCTCAAAGAAGCAGCCTCTTCAAAATATCGCACATAACCCCTGCTCAGTATGGGTCTTCTTTATTTGAGGGCTGTGGCCTGTCTCGCTTCGGCTTCGCTTAGTGCAGGCTCTGGCAGCGACGCTTACCGGCCATTTCCCCGGAAACTTTTTGCCAGGCAAGTCCCGTCGGGTGCAGTTTCCGGGGAAATTTTGGGGCGGGGATGACAACGAATTTGAGTAAGGAACGAATTTACGGCCGTGCTTGCTGGATGGTGGGTAGGATACGGGTAAAACCTCATCATCCCTGAATAAATGTTCCCTGGTTGCGCTCCACTCGGTGTCATATTTTCCCTCTGGCAGTAGCATGAGTTCCATGCTATCATCTCCTTATGATCCGGTCATTCAAAAATCAGGGCACTGAGGACATTTTTAACGGTGTGAATTCCAAATTCGCCCGACGTATTTGCCCTCAATCAATCTGGCGCATTGCTGCACGCAAGCTGGATCAGCTCGATTCTGTTGAATCAGTAGCAGAACTGCGGTTACCGCCAGGAAATCAATTGGAAGCCCTCCGTGGCGACCGTTCTGGACAGCACAGTATTCGCATCAACAATCAATACCGCATCTGCTTCATCTGGCAAGACAGCCAACCAGATCAGGTGGAAATTGTAGATTATCATTAGGCCGTAGGTCTAAATTGGAGAGAGACATGGTTCGCATTCCTACCAATCGAGTCCCAACTCATCCCGGTGAAATGCTGCTGGAGGAGTTCCTCAAGCCGATGGGGCTTAGCCAGCGTGATTTGGCGGATGGGATTCATGTGCCTTATCAGCGAGTTAATGAAATAGTAAACGGCCGTCGTGGAGTCACCCCTGGCACAGCTCTCCGTCTGGCTAAATATTTTGGCACATCAGCGGGTTTTTGGATGAATCTGCAACTGCGCTGGGATTTGTACCATGCCCAGAAATCCGAAGCATCATCGCTTAAAACCATTCAACCCTATCAGTTTCCAGGCTAAACTCTTGCTCTGGGCAGGTCTTCTTGATTTTTGAGGGCTGTGGCCTGTCTCTCTTCGGCTTCGCTCAGTGCAGGCTCTGGCAGCGCCACTTTCCGGCCATTTCCCCTGAAACTTTTTGCCAGGCAAGTCCCGTCGGGCGCAGTTTCCGGGAAATTTTGGGGCAGGGATGACAATGAATTTGAGGAAGGAACGAATTTACGGCCGTGCTTGCTGGATGTTGGGTGGGATACGGCCGTACGCCAGATTGGTCCAATCTTGGTAGTTTTAATTGCAGCCTTGCGCAAGTGAGATTGGACCAATCTCTAACCCAAAGAGCTCTCTTGGCCAAGCTTTATCGTAAGTTGAGCACTTTTTATATGAGCCACCACAACTACCGCATTTTATTTGGCTTGAATCTTGTTTTTATCGTCGTAGCCTCACTCATACCCAGCTCAATGCCTTCCATTTGGCACCTGGACAAAGTAGGCCATTTTGCCGCTTACAGCTCTCTGTTTACACTAGCGCTTTTCTCATTTCAGCCGACTTGGATACGCATTGCCGCCTTCTTCCTGGCCACCACCTTGGGCGTTGCGATGGAATGGCTACAGTCATATGTACCTGGCCGAGAAGTGTCAGCAATTGATGCGATCGCAAACGTTGCCGGGCTCGTTTTTGGCATCTTTGTCTACCGCACCATAAAATCACACATCTTATTGTCAACGGGGTCACCCCATGATGACTTATCATACGAGGAGCAGTAGTTATGGATTACCGAATTTTGGGACGCACCGGCATTAAAGTCAGCCCTCTCTGTCTTGGCACGATGAATTTTGGACCACGAACGAGCGAAGCCGACGCAATTGAACTCATCCACCGCGCGCTAGATTCCGGGATCAATTTTATCGATACTGCTAATTTCTACGGGCAGCCCCTCAACGAAGGGCGTGGTCAGGGGACAACCGAGAAAATTGTGGGAAAGGCTCTGAAAAACAAACGTGAACGTGTGATATTGGCGACCAAATTTTTTGCCTATATGGATCGGGACGATCCCAATGCGCGCGGTGGCAGTCGTCGTCACGTTGTCCAAGCTTGCGAAGCCTCCCTACGCCGTTTGCAAACTGATTACATTGATCTTTACCAGATGCATCGCCCCGACCCTGAAGTCCCTATTGATGAAACGCTCCGCGCTCTGGATGACCTTGTTCGCGCCGGAAAGGTACGCTACATAGGAACCAGTTCTTTTGCCGGGTGGCAGTTAATGGAGTCGCTCTGGACATCCGACCGCCTCCGCCTCAATCGCTTCGTCAGCGAGCAACCACGCTACAGCTTAATTGACCGCCGGATCGAAAATGAAGTGGTTCCCGTTGCCCAGAAATACGGGATCGCGGTTCTTCCCTATTCCCCTTTGGGCGGTGGTGTTTTGACAGGCAAATATCACCGTGACACCCCCTTCCCCGAAGGTTCGCGCGCCACGGACGATGCCTGGGGCACATGGGCAACCAGTTTCCTATCTGATAAGGTGTATGATCTGGTGGATGTTGTTATGGACTTAGCCGGGGAACATGATTGTACCGCCAGCCAAATTTCTCTTGCCTGGGTCATACAGCAACCCGGTGTAACCAGTGCTATCATCGGTCCACGCACAGCTGACCATCTGGAAGATAACCTGGGTGCATTGAATGTCACTCTGGACGAAAACGCGACACAACGCCTGAATGAGGCTTCTACACCTGGTGGTGCGCTCTTCCACCCGAGCCGGTAAACGAAATATGATCCCTAAGTAAGCGGCCAACAATAACTTCCCTTTCAGTTGGCCGCTTACTGCTAAACCGTCCGCACAATTCCGCTAACTTATTTGCGGACGGTCACTAAGTCAGCGAGCTGAGTCCCTGCTGTGGACAGGTCTTACTTACCTGGCTAAGGTAAGCGCCGTGATGATGCAGGCAGTAATCGATCCAAAGATCAAGCTATCCACGGTTGAAGGATAGCCATCTATAATCCATGCACTGATCCCCCAAAGAGCAATCACAAAGAATTGCAGAAAACCAATGACGCTCATCGCCAGCCAGACCTTGCGAACGCCGATCCGAAAGACAAAAAGAATCCCGATAAGTATCCAGACAGGCATG
>JBNKLQ010000460.1:0-3307 GCA_050292445.1 Promineifilaceae bacterium (SeqCode)
GAGCATGCATCACCAGCCGCAAGCGACTTGCCACTAAAGATACTCATCCAGATTAACACGGCCGTATTCCCCACGCGTAAATTTCCCTTTGTTGGCCCCCCAGGGAATGGTACAGTCAAAACCCAGCTTGGCTGTGTGGCTCTTTTGCCCTGGCACATGAATACCCGAAGGGTCCAGCGAACTGCCTGGTTGGTTGGGAAACAACATCATGTCCTTGTCTCCTTGGAAGCGAGTGGCAAAAGCCCACTCTACCTGATTCGGATCGTAAATGTCTACATCCGTATCCACTACCCAAACGTGCTTGAGCGATCCGTGCCCCTTAAAAGCCGCTTCGATGGCCAGACGGCCGTCTTCCGGCCCCTGTTTCTCAATCTGCACCACAGCATGCAGCCAAGAGCTGCCGCCGGGCGTAATCACCACATCGGTGCAGCGCACCACTTTGTTCACCTCTGCAAAAATTGTCGGTTCTTTGGGCATCCCCATCAAAATCTTGTGTTCCAGCCCGCCCGGCAACAGCGCATGAAAAATGGGGTTGTGTCGGTGCGTAATCAGATCAATCTCGATGATCGGCTGATCGCGGGTGATGTCCATCGTCTCCGTCAGATCCATAAACGGACCTTCTTGTGTTTGCCGCTTGGTAATGCGCCCTTCCAGCACAATTTCGGCATCGGCGGGCACGGCCAGATTATTGGTAAGGCATTTTACCAGTGGCGTGGGGGCCAACGCATGAGCCACCGCCAGTTCATCCACATCCGGCGCAGCCGACATAGAAGCCGCCAAATGCACCGCTTGGGACACGCCAATACAGATCGCCACTGGCAGATCGCCTTCGACCTTTTGCATGGCGGTCCAGGTGCCGCGCCGTTCAATAATGCGGGCAGCAAAGCGCCGCTCATCCAGCCGCAGCAGCCGATGGTAGCACATGTTTCGCCCCAGCTCTGGGTCCTCGGTGATCACCACGTTGCTGGCAATGTAATGTCCGCCATCCTGCGGCAAATGGAACAAAATGGGCAAATCATGCAGATCAAACTGCTCCAAAACCACTTCCTGGCAGGCCCCACTTTCCATCATCAGTGGTGTCTGCGGATTTTCCGTGGCCCGTGCTAAATGGGAAATCAGCTCGGAGATAGGGACGCCCAAATCCATGCTGAAATATTTGCGGTCAGAACAAGGTCCGGCACACACTCGCCAATCGGGATAATCAATAATATTTTTGAATAAAACAGGCCGCCCTTCCAACGCGTGGGCCACATTGGCCAGCTCATAATTTACGCTCACTGGCTTTTTAATTTCAATCAGATCGCCGGATTGAGCGGTTTGTTCCAAAAATTTCCGTAAGCTCATGGTCCCTCTTTACGCAAAATACACGCTAACGGGGCATTTACGTAGTAGTTGCGCCGTATTCCCGTGCAGAAATGCATCGCATCGTCATGTAATCTATTGTAAACTGTTTAAGTTTATCCTAAAAGTTATCAAGCTTTAGGCAAATTTTTTATTTTAAGGAGTGACCGCATGTTGCGCCAACATCCCCTGTTATTTTTCATCTCCATGCTTTTTCTGAGCATGTTGGCCTGTAATGCTTTTGCCGGTGAAACAGAGCCAGATTTGTCTGTACCGCCGCCAATTGTAACTTTAGAGGATGGCACTGTTGTCCCTGGTGAACCGCCTATAGCTGACATTGCCCCCACCGCCACGCTACCGGGCAGCGGAGGCAGTAGTAGTGGAACGGCCGTTGCCAATGGCAATCCGTCCCTCACCATTCTTGTTGACCTTAATATCCGGTCTGGCCCTGGCGTCGTATATGATCGGTTGGGCTTTTTCCTAAAAGATTCCACAGCGCAAGTTTTGGGTCAGGACCCGGCATCTGGCTGGTGGCTGGTGGCTTGCCCCAGCGACATTGCTGCGCCGCAATGCTGGGTTTCTGGCGGGCCGCAGTACACGCTGGGCACAAATATCGACAGCGTGCCGGTAGCGGCGGTGCCCGCGACACCCACGCCGGTACCCACCGCTGCTCCGGCCACAGAACCTGCAACGGATACGGCCGTCATCAGCGGCCTCAACGGCTACATCGTCTACAGCGACACGGATGGCATCTGGCGACTGCCGTTGGACACTAGTCAATCCCCACCCACAGCAGGCGAACCCGTTCTGCTGGCACCTGTTGTTGGCGTAGCTGCCTTGCGCGTTTCCCCCGATGGCCAACAAATCGCCTTTGTCGCCGGTACGTTTGAAAGCAACCGGCTCGGGATCGTCTCTGTAGCGGGCAGCAGCCAGACGCTTGTGGAATCCAGCGAGCTACCCAACAGCGCGGGGGAAGATTTTGGCACGCTCATCAACCAAATTGAATGGCTGCCCAACAGCCAAACCATCGCCTTCAACACACGTATTGTCAATCTGGTGGGTCCGGGGGCTGCACCACAGCCAGATCTGTGGCTAGTTACCACCAGTGGTAGCCTGACAGAACAGTTTGCTCTAGACAACGGCGGCCATACCTTTGCCCTGTCGCCCGACGGCACGCGCATAATTTTTGGCAATCCAGAAAGCGTCACGCGCGTAAACATGGACGGAAGCAATCGAGAAACAGTTATTGAATTCCCCTTCGTAAATACGGCCAGCGAATATGCCTGGGTCCCCACCGCGCATTGGCTGTCCAGCGGAAGTCAGGCCTATGTGGCCATTGCCGATGATGATCCGTGGACAGCTGATGCTGAAGCAACACTGTACCAGATTCCGGTTAGTGGGCCAGCCTTAGAGATTGGCTCAGTATTGGGCAACACACTCTTTTCCCCGCTGGATTGGACCAATAATGGGGGCCGACTGGCCTATTTGCAACTCATTGTTAACAGCGACAACTTACGCTCCATTGCCGTGGCAGATGGAGATGGTGACAATCTCATCACCTACGTAACAACAAACGAACAGTTGGAGTTTACCGGCTGGAACAATGCAGGCACCCACTTTCTTTATTCTGGCTCTGGCTTTGTAGGCATTGGTCAGTTAGGGCAGGCACCCATTGAAGCGCTGGTAAGTGGCGCTGTTGGCCAGCAGATGTGGCTAACAGACATCGCCTTTGTAACGGCCGTTCGCAGCGGCGGCAGTTGGGATTTGCATACGGGTAATGTGGCTGGCAACACGCGAGTTGTGGGGGAAACGGCCGTCGAGTTTGTGCAGTTTGACGTCTGGGTTCCTTAACTAGATGTAAGCGGGTGTCGCCATTTAAGACCTGGAAACCGGGCAAAATCACCATCTGTGGTGACCCATTCACTGCCAGATTCAATGGCCAGAGCGGCCAAATAAGCATCCGGCA
>JBNKLQ010000461.1:0-3299 GCA_050292445.1 Promineifilaceae bacterium (SeqCode)
CGATTAAGTATTCATTGGTTGCCAGCAATTGCTCTAGTTTGTTCATAGTGAACTGTACCTCGGTAAAAATTTCACAAGTTGAAGCTTACCGTTTTTGGCGGCAATGTCAACCATTAACGGTTTCCCAAAAGAACCACAATTTGATTCAGATGCTCCGTGTCGTGGTCTACCAAAAGCTGCACCATGTACCGTAGCTTGGTGGGGCCTAGGGTTTCATGTACGGCGTTGCGTTGCCAGGCACCAGCCTTGAGTGATTGCAAGTATGCCAGCGTCTCATTTCGCGCCGTGCTGAAATTGTTCAGCAGTTCGGGCAAGGGGGTGGGGTCTGGTTGAGGTCTGGTTTGGGGGTGGAGATAGGGGAGAAACGGCCGTTCCTCCAGCACAATTTTCTGCAACCGGGCCAGAGACAAGGATTCGATGGTGGTCAGATGGTACAGCACGTCGGCAATGGACCATTCATTGGGGGCGGGGCGCTGCTGAACGGCCGTTTCCCCCGCCCGCCGCAGCATGAAGTTCAGGTCTTTGGGCATGCTGGCGAGGGCGTCGATCAGTACGGCTCGTTTGCTCATGGGGTGGTGGAGATGAGAAGTGAAAAGTAAAAAGTGATGGGCAGACCTCACCTTTTACTTTTCACTTTTTACTCTGTTATTCAGTCGCGCCTGTCAGCTCGATTAAACGAGACAAGTCGCTTTCCAGCGCATCCAGTTCAGCGCCGTAGGTGGCCCAATCGCCGCTTTGCTGGGCAGCCTGGGCGGCTTCAAAGTGGGCGTTGGCAGAGTTGATGAGCTCTTCCACGCTGGCGTCTACAGGGGCAGTTTGTACCGGTGTGGTGTCGGTGTCGGTTTCGGTGGAAACGGCCGTATCCCCATCTTCCTCCACCACAATTTCACCGGGTGTTTCTAGTAGCAGTGAAGCCAATGCGCCAGAAAGTGAGGTGTCCATGGCAATGCGCGTGTCGGTGGCCACAATGACCCGTTTTAGCTCAGGCAAGGCGCTTGTGTCGGCCCGTAAATAGATCGGTTCCACGTACAAAAAGCTGTTATTGAGCGGAATCACGAGCAAGTTGCCGCGAATCACATTGGAGCCACCCTGATCCCACAAAGAGAACTGCTGCGAGATAGCGGGTTCCTGATCGATGCGGCTTTCGACTTGAAGTGGGCCAAAGATGAGTGACTGCTTGGGCAGTTCATACACCACTAGCTCTCCGTAATTTTCTGGATCGTTGCGTACAGCCATCCAGGCAATCATGTTATCTTTGCCGATGGGGCTAAACGGTTGAATCAACAAATATTCACTCTCGGTTTCACCCGGCAGGGGCATAATGACGTAATAAGGCTCAATGGGCTGCTGATTGCCTTCAAACACCTCTTGCGGAATTTGCCACACGTCTTCCTGGTTAAAGAAAACGCGCACGTCGGTCATGTGGTAGCGGAGATATTGTTGGATTTGGATGTTGAATAGGTCTTCTGGGTAGCGCAGATGGCTCTGTAAATTTTCTGGCATCTCGCTGAGTGGTTTGAACAGGTCTGGAAAAGCATTGCTGTAGGATTGAATGATAGGGTCCTGGTCATCAACAATGTAATAGTTAACGGTGCCGTTATAAGCATCAACCGTAATTTTGACGGCATTGCGAATGTAGTTGATCCCGGAGGTGCTGTCTGGTGTAGCGTAAGGGAAGCGTCTGCTGATGGTAAACGCATCCTGAATCCAAATCAGATTGCCTTCATCGGTGAGAACGATGTAGGGATCACCATCTAACTCCAGGAAGGGTGTGATTTCATCGACGCGTTCCTGAATTTTGCGGTGAAGCTGCACCCTGGTTTGGGTGTTAATTTCATCGCTCAAAAGCACGTTTGTGTCGCCCAGGCGTACGGCGAAGGCCAGCCGTTTGAGGAAATTGTCTAGCGGTACACCGCCGCTGCCCTCGTAGCTGGTGTAGACATTTTCGTTGCCGCTGGGGTAGCTAAACTCATCACGCTCGCTGCCGACAAAGACGGCATCATTGTCTATCTCGCCGTAGTAGATTTCTGGGCGCGTCACGGGTAGGTCAACGCTGCTTTCTGGGGGCAGATTTTTGATGAAAAATTCGGGCTGGCCATCGGCTGTAAAGCGATCTACAGGATTCATGACGATGCCGTAGCCGTGGGTGAATTCCAGCTTGGTGTTGACCCAGGAAAGAGAGGGAAGCTGCGTTTTGTCTAGCTCACGAGTGGCCAGCATGACCTGGCGCGTTTCGCCGTTGATGTTGTAACGATCAATGTCGATTTCACCAAAGACGTAATACGGCCGTAACGCCTGCAATTGCGTGTACGTCGCCCGAAGCGGCCGGTAATCCCACAGGCGAATGTTATTCAAAACGTCCTCGTTGGCCGTCAGATCAGCCTGTTCCATGGTATTTACTTCAGAAAAGTTCCGCACTTCAATCTTGTCCAGGTTAAAACCCAGACGCGTGTAATCAATGTTGTACTGAATGTAGGGGGATTCCCGCACCAGTTCATTGGGCACAACTTCGTATCGCTGCAAGATGGCCGGGTAAATGCCCCCCACCAAAACGGTGACCACCAACCAGAGACCGGCCGTGACGAGTAACGGCCGTAAACTCAGCCGGAAAACATTCAACAACATCACCAAGGCTGCCAGCCCCATAAGCGCCATCTGCGCATAGAGCGCGTACAGCGAGGCATTGATGTCCGTATAGCTGGCACCAAAAACTACGCCGCGTCCTGAATAGTTCAGATTGAAAACGTCAAACAGATTGCCACTGGCCCACAGCAGCAAAATGATTGTGGCCAGGAAAGCCACATGCTGTCGCAAAATGGGTGATTCATGCGGCCGCCACTGGCCGCGCTGAATTTCAATGACATTGTTTACCGCATAAATGGCTAAGACGCCTATCAACGTGAGCAGCAGCAGGGAAACCACCCATTGCTGAAGCGCTTCGTAGACGGGCAATTCAAACAGGTAAAAGCTGATGTCGCGGCCAAATATGGGATCGTTGGTGCCAAATGGTACGCGGTTGAGGAACAGTAGAAACTCATCCCAGCGTACGGCAATGGTGCTGGCAAAGCCAAAGGCCAAAAAGAGGGCAACGGCCGTAAGAATCCAGCTAACGCCGCGAATCTGTAAAAAGCGGGGATAAAATTCTGGCGTGGCTTTGATGGCCCGCCGTCGGGCCAGTTGCCAATTGCCCCACAAAATAAGAAAGGCGACAATAAAAAAGGCAACAAAGCTGAGAAATTGGTAGCTCCAACGCGTAAACCAGACGTTTTGAAACTCTATCTCGCTAAACCAAAGCCAAT
>JBNKLQ010000462.1:0-3250 GCA_050292445.1 Promineifilaceae bacterium (SeqCode)
GCTAAATAATCGGCCAAAGTGATACTGTTTTGGTTGGAGGGCGTGTGCAGTGTCACGGTACTGTCCAGCACCAACAGCGCGGCCAGCAGTTCGCTATCTGGCAGGCGGCTGGCAATGGTGCCGCCCAGCGTGGCCGCGTTGCGGTACGTGTTGGGGCCAGCCTGGTGGATAACCGTTTGCAGCAAGGCCGCAACCTCGTTTTCTGGGAGTTCCGCTTCCAAAAACCGACTCAATTTTGTTAGCGTCAGCGTTGCCCCCAGCGCTAATGTTTGAGCATCATTGGCAGTGACCAATTGGGCCTGACTTAAGCCCAATGCTTGCAGATCGATAACGGCCGTTCCCGGCAAACCAGTTTCCGAGGCCAGGAGCTTGGTGCCGCCAGCCAGTGGTGCACTGCCGGGTTTGGCCAGCAAGGCCAACGCTTCCTCTAGGGATTCGGGGCGATGATAGCTGTCTGGTTTTTGGGGCATGGGTTACTCCTTGTGAAATTGACCTTTGCTGATTACAATACCTACAATGCTTGCTATTTTACCCAAAATCCAGCAAAAACCGACTGATTTCCCCGGCCGTCGGCGCATTTTTAATCCCGGAACCCTGCTTTATGATTAAGCCACCATCTCCATTTTCTGTGAGCTTAAAGGATGCTTTTCAGCGGCGACGCGCGGTGGCATTGGGTGTGGTGTTGCTGGTGCTGGTGGCGATGGGCTGGTTTGCCGTGACGGACAGCACGCACCTGGCGCATGAACCGTTGTTAACCGGTGGAGATTATCTGGGAGCGGCGATTTGTCATCGCATCACGTCTCACTCGCTCATGATAAACGGCCGTCAATTTCCTCTCTGCGCGCGCTGTACCGGCATGTATTTGGGCGTGGCCTTGGCCTTTGGCGCACTGTTGCTGGCCGGGCGCACAAGACGCACCGATCTACCGCCGCTGCCCATTTTGCTCACGCTGGTGGGTTTCATTGGCATCATGGGGATCGATGGCTTGAACTCATATTCCCACTTTTTCCCAAATTTTCCACACGTGTACGAACCGCAAAATTGGCTGCGTTTGGTCACCGGCCTGGGGGCTGGTTTGGCGATGGGTCTGCTCATTTTCCCAGCATTAATGCAAACGCTGTGGCGAGACGTGAACGGCCGTCCCATCATTGAGTCGGCGCGAGAATTACTGGGGATGGTTTTGCTGGCGGGAACGGCCGTTCTTCTGGTTCTGAGCAACCAAGCCACCCTCCTGTACGTATTAGCCCTCGTAAGCTTGGTCGGCGTCTTGCTAATTGTGACGTCGATTAACGCAGTGCTGTTGTTGATGCTTTTTAAGCGGGATGGATTTGCGGTAAGATGGCAGGAAACGGCCGTGCCGCTCCTGGTAAGTTTTGGCCTAACGATAATTGAATTAGGCACCATCACTTTGCTGCGCTTTAATTTTACCGGAACCATCACTGGCTTCCCTGGCCTATCGTAGGACAATTTTGCAAAATTGTCCCTCAAATTTGTAGGCGCGGATTCTTTCTGCGAAAAAGCGAGGATTGGAATCCTCGGCTACTGGTTTCTAAGAAAACTTGGAGAACAATATGCTCGATTTGTTTAGCGCTTTCGGTTTGGCGGGCAGCGCAGGCTTAAATGCCTACATTCCCCTGCTGTTGGTTGCTCTGGCTGCTCGTTTTCCTCTGAATGATCCCTTGCTCAATTTGATGGAACCGTACAACGTGATGGGCAGTTGGTGGGCTATTGGCATCATCAGCGTGCTATTGGTGATTGAGATGTTGGTAGACAAGGTTCCGGCCATTGACACGGTGAATGACGTGATTCAAACTTTCATCCGACCGGCAGCTGGGGCGGTGCTGTTTGCTGCCAACGCCAACATTGTCAACGATATTCATCCAATTTTGGCATTGGGGGCTGGTCTGATTGTGGCGGGGAGCGTCCATGCCGTGAAGGGCGTGGCCCGACCTATTGTCACGGCAACAACAGCGGGTACGGGCAACTGGCTGGTAAGCCTAGTGGAAGACATTGTGGCCTTTTTCACCTCAATCTTGGCGATTTTCCTTCCGGTCTTGGGGGCGCTGTTGTTTGTGGTGCTCTTGTTCTACGGGTTTCGCTTGTACCGACGGCGCAAGCAACGCACCGCTTTTCGGTAAAAAGGGTTTTATTTCTTATCAACCATTTTAACTTTTGGAGGCTTCTAAATGAACAATCTTGATATGCAGAGTGTTTTGAAGGCAGGTGGTATTGGGGCCGGTGTGGCAGTGGTGTTGGGTATTTTGTCTTTAATACCCGTCATTGGTCCTATCATTGGCATTGTTTTTCTTTGCGGTGGTTTTTTGATTCCCATTGCAGCAGGTATGCTCTATGGATATTTTGCCCCAGGTTTGGAAGATACAGCTACATCAGCAATTGGTGGCGCATTAGCTGGCGGTGCCAGCGGCATTTTGCTGGCTGTTTTTAGCGCGATTTCAGGTGGCATCTCTTCGGGGCTACAGGAAGGTGTTGGTGCTGGTTTAGCCGGTGGTGCCATAAGCGGGATATTTGGTGTTTTGTGCTTTGGTATCATGGGATTTGTGCTGGGTGCTATCGGTGGTTTGATTTGGCCGTTCGTTCAAAAGCAGATGGGCGGCAACTAACCTAATCTTTACTCAACATAATAACGAAAACGGCCGTTTCCCTTTGGAAACGGCCGTTTTTTTATATCTTAGCCAAAGGGTGGGCAACCGGAGAGAAGTTTACTTGTTTGGCCAGGGTATCACCCGGTTGCCTCGTCCCTACCGATCACCGATTACTGATTACCGCTTACTGTTCGCTTTCCTCCGCAATTGCCTTCAATTTCAACTGTGCCTGCAACCCACTGATGTGCGCTTCCAATTCCACCAGCTCATCCCGCTGGGCAGAAATTTTATCATTTTCAGCGCGAACAAAGCGGGCAAATGGGGCAATGGTGTCCTCAATGCGTTGGGCACCACGCCGCATTTCACGGGTGAATTGTTCGGTGAGACTGCTGACCAGTTTCTGGCGCAGTTCGGCCAATTTCTCGGCGAACTCAGCTTTGGCTTTCCGTTTGCGCGCCGGTAAGACAAGCAGCCCCAAGGCCGCTGCCGCAATCCCGGCAAAGATGCCCGTGTAGTCGAAGAAGGCGGTGTGGGCGACCACAGTAATAAGAACGCCCAGTCCAACGCCAACTCCAGCCAAACCGGTGTTGACAACGGCCGTTCGCGCCGCAGAGGCCATTTCCATGGCTTCTTTTTCTTTGTCGTAG
>JBNKLQ010000463.1:0-3184 GCA_050292445.1 Promineifilaceae bacterium (SeqCode)
GGTAACGGCCGTTTCCCCCACCACGTCATTCACCACCCGCTCTGCCAATAAATCTGTGACTGAATACGCTTTGGGCACCTCGTCCAGCCGCAAGGCGTACACATGATCCTTGTTGAACAGTTGGTCGCTTTGCTGCCAAACGGGGAACATTAGCCCGTCCTGAAACAGCCGCTCATCGTTGGCAAAATAGTCGCCGTAGGCTGCCCCAGGCACATAAACGCGATTGTAGCCAGTATTAATATCGACCACGGCGGTATCTGGGTGTTGCGCTTGCCAATCGGCCCAGGTGGTGAGGACGACGGGCAGCAAGTTGAGCCGGATGTCGCCTGCGGCTAGTTCGCCCAGCACTGGTTCACCCGTAAGCTGGTTCCATAAGGTCAGCGTCGAGCGATCGTACATCAGCTTGTTGCTGCGGAAGAGAAAGCCAGAGGAGCCAAAGGTATAGGTGACTTCATTGCCATCCAGATCGACGGAACGGCCGTCGTAAGCAATGGCCGCACCACAGAGGGTGCAGTAGGCCAGGGAAACGGGCACGCCGCCGACCACGTCGTTGGCCATCTCGTGCCAGTCTAGAATGCGCAGCGGGTAGGCGCGGGCGTCATCGTTAATGGTGATGCCAAAGACCGGTTCCCATGGCTCTAAATAGTCCGCCGCTGAGGCGGGCAGCATGTGGGGATTGTCCAGCGCCGGAATGCCGTCCAGCACCACGCCACCCCACTGGATTTCCTCCACGCGAATTTTGGAGGGGTGACTGTCTTGCAAAAAGAGGCCAAAGTAGTTGTCGATCCCGGCTAACAGGCGACCTTTCCAGCTGGTGAAGCCGGGTGGCGGGGTGAGGTCGGTGCTGCCGTACCAGGTGATCCAGCCTCCCCAATCGCCGCCAAAGCTTTGCCCGCTCAATGTTTCCAGGCTGTCCACAATGGTGGAAGCGTCGATGGTTTGTATCAAGCCAATTTGCCGGGCGCGCATGAGCTCAATGAGGACAGAAACAAAGCGTTGATCATTAGCAGCTAGAATCCGCTCAAGGGCAGCTTCGGCCTCGCTGTTGCTGCCTTCGGTCAGATCGAACATGAGTGACTTTGCTTCTTCATCATCGATTTGGGATGGGGCCGCAGTGTCTGTTTCTTCTGGTTCAGCCATCGGGGTTTCTTCCGCTTCTTCTGCTGAAGTAGGGGCGGAGGAAACGGCCGTTGGCGTGGCCTCATCTGAAGAGGCGGCACCACAGGCTACCAGCAGGGTAAGCAATAAAAATATAGGGATTGCACGCAAAACGGTCATGCTTTGCTCCTTTTGCAACAAGGTTTAGGATGGAGTATAGCAAGGGAATGGGGCGGGAAACGGCCGTTTAGCGACGTGTAATCATTTGGTAATATGCCCGTAAGCTAGCAACAAAAAAGGACGATTTGTCTGGCAAATCGTCCTTTTTGCTACCGTAGTGTTATTGCTTGTCTAGGCAATGGTGGAAATGACGCTGTTCTCAGTGCCATGCTCGTTGGCCCGGTAAGCATCAGCGGCTTCATCGTTACGCCAGCTTTGCTCATCTACCAAATAGCGGAACTGGAATTCGCCATCTTTGGGCAGCCGAATTTTGGTACGGAAGGGGCCATTTTTGACCTGCTTCATTTCGATTGGTTCCCAGCCGTTGTGCTCAGAAACCAGGGCAACCTGATTTGCATTTTCTACATTGACTTCAAATGTGACTTCACATTCGTCCTTCGTCTTAAAGAACTTTTTCTTCAACATTAGAGAGTACCTCCAAAAAAAATTGGGTTATGTTCCGATTGGAACCTTGTGTGCGATGTTAACTTCTTGATTACACGAGACGACAACCAATTTGTCGCCAAAACAGCGTGCATTATAAAGAAAATAGTTGATATGTCAAGCATTTTTGAGAAAGGTGGCAAATTCATATCTTTCCAGACTGAAAAGGGGATTTTTAACCAGGAAATTAGCACTTATGTTCTAATTTGTGGTATAATCATGCTCCGTTGAACCCCACATTAAACTCTATTTATCAGTAACTTATGAAGGAGATAGTGATATGCAAGTGGTGAAGAAATATCCAGATGGTGTGTTTTGTTGGGTGGACTTAAGCACGACGGACCCAGAGGCAGCCAAGGCGTTTTATACCGGGTTATTTGGTTGGGAGGTCGATGATCGTCCCATTGATGGTGGCGGCACTTACTCCATGCTTCAGTTAGAAGGCAAAAATGTAACGGCACTTAGCGCGATGCAGCCGGAGATGCAGGCGCAGGGCGTTCCGGCATTTTGGAGTTCGTACGTGAAGCATGATGATGTGGATGCCATCGCTGAAAAAATAACGGCCGCAGGGGGTACGGTGATGTTCCCCCCGATGGATGTGATGCAATCCGGCCGTATGACCATGGGCCAGGATCCTGAAGGCACGCCGTTTGGTGTATGGCAGCCTGCGGAACATATCGGGGCGGAATTGGTAAACATGCCGAATACGCTGGTTTGGAACGAGCTGCAAACGCGCCAGCCGGACAAAGTTAAACCGTTTTATGAGGGCGTATTTGCTTGGAATAGTGCGACTGATGAGAATGGCTATGTGGCGTTTATGGAAAACGGCCGTGTCCACGCGGGCTTGATCGCCATGGATGAAAATTGGGGACCAGAAGTTCCGGCTAACTGGTCCATCTACTTCATGGTAGAAGATGTGGCGGCCAAGGCTGAGTTAGCCCAAAAACTGGGCGGCACTGTCATGGTCCCGCCCACCGAGGCAGGGGCAATGGGCATCTTCGCCGTGATTCAGGACCCACAGGGCGGGGTGTTTAACATCATGTCGTTTAAGGGGCCTGTTGATCCGCCGCCAGGATATGAAAAAGCATAAAGTTGTTTAGCGAACCAGACCCTAAGGGTTTAGCCTCATCAGGCCTTAATCCGTTTAAGGCAAACCCTTAGGGTCTCCTCTGTTCAAATTTGGGTGCGCACTTTGGATTTAGGGGGAGCCGAAGTGAGGAAGTCGTGGGCAAAACGTTCGTTGTAATCGTTGATGAGCTGTTGGATACGGCCGTAATCCGCCGAAACCACCAATAACCCCGCATGATATTTTTTGGGGAGCCGCCACACAATTTCCGGATCATTATAAGCAGATAAATTAGGTTGTTCTTGCTGGGCCAGGCAGATGATGAGCCCAGCGTAATCGTGGCGTGGCGTGGGTGGC
>JBNKLQ010000464.1:0-3168 GCA_050292445.1 Promineifilaceae bacterium (SeqCode)
GTCCCGCCACCAATGTAAAAGGGGGTATCTCCTGCACGGCAACCTTCATAAACATGAAAGCTGGTGCCCAGAGCAGTGCCAATAAAATGATCCATAACCAGGTTTTTGATTTCATAAGATTATCCATACAAAACGGCCGTATCCGTGGCTGCCTTGGCAAATCGTTTAGCGTGCCGATAAACAGCAGGCGCTTCTGTAAACGCGTGATCGAGATTCATTCTATTTTGCTTCATGTTTTATCTCCGTTGCTTGCGCAAGATTATTGCGCCACCTGCCATTTTTGAATGGATCGGGCAGCAGTTTGGGTGTTGTACGTTGATACGCTGCATATTCTGCACCAAACTGTTTTTGCAAATCCCGTTCCTCAAAATAAAGGCCAATCAGGATGTAAACAGTCATCGTCGTCGCAAAAATGAAATGACCCACACTCAACTGTGGCGTGGCCCAAAAGGCGATGAACAACCCCAACTGCAATGGATGGCGCACAACTTTATAAAGGAATGGATTCACAAATCGTGCTGAGGCAGGCTTGGTATCTCGCAAATTTTGATAAACATGTTGTAAGCCGGTCAGCTCAAAATGGTTGATGAGAAAGGTCGCCAAAATCGCAATAATCCAACCCAGCCAATGAATGGCTTGCAGGGCGTAACGGCCGTATCCACTCTCCACCGACCAAATGAGCGTTGGCATAGGCTGCCAAAACCAGAAAATCAACAACAACAGCAAACCAGATTGCAAGACATAGGTGCTGCGTTCGGCTTCGCTCGGAATAATGCGCGTCCACCATGCCTTGAACCGGCCCCGCGCCATCACGCTGTGTGCCAGCCCAAACAAGGCAATCAAGCCCACATCGATGGCTAAGGCGACAGGAAACGGCCGTAAAACACCTTTCTCAATGCCGGTAGGGACAACCACGTTGTTTAAGAATCCCATCGCATAAAGCGTTGCCACGACAAATGACAAATAACCAACAATGCCGTAGATAAAAATGATGATTCGCTTCATAATAAATCTCCTAACTGGACGCGCATTTCTCTAGCGCCATACAAGAGACGATTTTCAATCAATCGTCCGCTGTTGTTGAGCAAATGGATCATGGAACCATTGGAAGGCAGCACAAGGGCATCAAAATAGCGGATGCCCTGTGTGACAGCCTGTTCAACCAGATACTTCATTAATCGCCTACCAATCCCCTGCCCTTGAAACGCATCGGCAACTAACAGAGCGGGTTCGGCCGTTTGTGGGTTGGCAGATTGGGTGATGTAATACGCCATACCTGCAATTTGTGTTTTTCCAGGTGCAATGGCGATGAAGGAACGGCCACTTCGACTTTGCTCAGTGCAAGCGTTTTCCTCATTTAGCCCACACATTTCAGCCATTTCGGCTCGGCTAGGCACACGTGGGCTGTGATAGCGCTTGTAAATGGAGTCAGATGAGAGATGTTGATGCAACTGCCAGACTAGATCGACGTCAACGGCCGTTGTTGGCCGAATCTCAATGTCACGGGTCATACTAAAATCTGTAATTGACAGGTGCTTGTTCATTAAAAAACTGTTTTGTCCGAAAAGGTTCATCTCTCTATCCTCATACCGGGCAGGTTCAACCTGAAAGGTCTGCAATGTAATAATCATTCATAAAGTCGTGGGGGAGTTGTTGGATGGCAACATTCTTAAAACCCGCTTCGGTCAACAACTGCTGCGCCGTCTCCCGACCCCACATCGTTCCCAGGCCCACACCACCCTGCGCCAGCGAAACGGTCATGCAGTGCATTGTGGAAATGGTGTACAGAAATGGTGCAAATGGCTGCTCATAGTTGTCGTGTACGTGACTGTGTGCGGCAATATCTTGCATCAGAAAAACGCCATCTGCTTTGAGAGCACGGCGAATATTGCCCAGCACCCGCGCCGGAAATGCCTGATCATGAATGGCATCAAACGCTGTAATCAAGTCATACTGTTCCGGTGCGTCAAAATTGGTCATGTCTTGTGTAATGAAAGAGGCATTGGACAATCCCAGTTCAGATGCTTCTTTTTGGGCAAAGGCAATCGCATCTTTAGAAAGATCGCCGCCGGTAAAGCGACTGTTCGGGAAAGCTTGCGCCATCTTTAGAATGGCCCGACCACGCCCGCAGCCAACGTCCAGCACGTCAATTCCCGCTTCTAAACGAGCCACCAAACCAGGAACGAGCGGCAAGATTTGGTCAGTGAGGGCGGCTACTACATTGACGCCGCTGTCTTCGGCCATAATTTCGTGGAAACGGGGAAACGCTTCATAAGGCACACCACCGCCATTGTGGAAACAGTCCACAATTTGGGACTCAACTGTGCCAAACGAGGAAACATGCTGCATATAAAGCGCCATGTTTTCCGAACCAGCTGCACGGGTGAGAAGTGGGGCATGTTCGGCCGGTAGTTGGTACGTTTCTTGATCTGAATCGTAGGTCAGAATGTTGCCGACAGTGAGTCCATTTAGCCATTCACGAACATAGCGTTCATTTAATCCGGTTGCTGCGGCAATTTGATGACTGGTGGCTGGGGGCAGGATTGCCATCTTGTCAAACAATCCTGTTTGATGGCCGATGCTGAGCATGTGGGCTAGTGCGCCCTCGTTCAACATGTTGACCAACCGTTCGCCAAACAGTTCTCCTTTTTGTGTGTTCAATTTAGACCTCCAAGGTTTTTGTTTTGTGATATGGCAACAGGGTAGCTGTAACCTTGGGGAGGTGTCGTCTAACTAAAGTTAAATTAGGGGGTTAACAAGAGGGGGGTTAACTACAAGTTGGAGATTACGAAATGAGTCCCAGTTCGCGGGCGCGAGCCAGGGCTTGAACGCGGTTGTTGGCGTTGAGTTTGCTGTAGATGCGGTTGTTGTGGGCTTTGACGGTGCCAAGAACGACAAATAGTGTTTCGGCAATCTGGCGATTGCTGAGTCCTTGGTCGATAAGCTGGAGAACTTCTAGCTCGCGTTCGGTGAGGAGGTCTTGGGGGGCAGTGGTGCGGGGGTGCGGGGGAGCAGGGGGGAGAGCGGCGGAGAGATAGGTTTGGGCGGTGGCAACGGCCGTTTCTAAATCAACCTGTTCCCCTTCCTGTACAGCAGCAGCAAAGAGAGCCTCGTCGATTTTGGTTTGACAGTCGCGCAATTGTGCCTGAACGGCCGTTTTCGTTTCAT
>JBNKLQ010000465.1:0-3121 GCA_050292445.1 Promineifilaceae bacterium (SeqCode)
AATTAATTTTGTAGAGGTAATTTTATGCAGTCCGCACTGCTCTTTGCTGCACTCGCTGTCATTGTTTCCCTTATCGGCCTGTTAATTGTTACCCGCCCCCATCCCATCAAGGTTGTTAAGCGAAATGTGCCCAACAATCAGGAAACGGATTTACATGGTTGGGGCGTACACGAATAAGAGTAGATTGGTTCATTAAACGGCCGTTCCTCACTCCCCTACTCACCCATCCAATCGAAAACCAAGCCAGGGAACTTCCATTTCCGCACGAGTCATGCCGCCATGTCGCCCCTTCATCCTGTCGGCCTTCTTCTGCTCCGCCGTTGTCAACAAAACATATCCTTCACGCATGGTCGCAATCACGTCGCCAACCCGCTCGGCCGTTTGAGCAGCATGGGGCAGCGGCCCCAACAACCCGGCCGCCAACGCTCCATCAGCGGGAAAGGCAACCATCGCGTGGGCAAGTTTTGCTTGAATGTACTGCAAAATATCAGCTTGACGGCCGTGTTTGGCATACAGATAAGCGGTGCGCGGTTCGCCGGCCGGCCGCATAAGCAGCATCTGCTTCAACTGGGGATGATCGTCTAAATGAATGCGTTGTTCTTTGGGCGTAACCACTTGTCCATGATCGGCAGTGATGAAAACGGCCGTATCCTGCCGCGCCGCCACGCTCAATTTTTGCAGCAGTTCCGTTTCCAACAACGTCAAAATCGCCCGCAGTTCAGCGGCTACCGGTTCTTGATCCCAACCATAAATATGGCTCAACGTGTCCACCATCGGCCAATAAGCGTTGATGTACAAGCGCTCGCCTGCCTTCGCTTCCAGCAGTTGGCGCATTTGTACAAACATGTCCGCTAACGAAGAAACACCGTGATCGGCCGTTACGCCCCGATCGTGCATCCGACTCAGAGCCGAATTGACAATTTCCCGCCCCTTAAACGCATGAACATCGACGCCAACGGCCGTTAATTGCTCCGCAAAACCGGGCACAGCCAGAAATGATTCCGGATCCAATCCCGCCTCAATCAGCGCATCCGGGTACTTGCCAAACGTAGGCGTAAAGCTAAGCATCTGCGTTATTACGGCATAATCGGGCATAAAAAGGCGCAAGCCCACCATGCTGTGCTGCGCCGGAGCCACGCCCGTCCACACACTGCTCAGCGCCGCCACCGTCGTCGAAGGGAAAATAGACGTAAGCCGGCCTTGAACCGTCACTTTTGATAACAAATTCTCAATCCGTTCCCGCTCTTGCGTCAGCAAATTCCAGCCCCACGCATCCACCAGCAGCACGACAACGCGTTTCACGCCCGCCAACGGCCGCCACAACGCATCGTGCAGCGGTGGCAATCCCTCAAAAGGCGCATCTAACAACGCTGCTGCCGTTGCCGGAATATTGGCAATTGAGCCACCGTTGTAGGACGGCCGTAAAAACTCATCAGGTAAATTCAATGGACCCATGTCATCTCCAATCACTCATTCAATAACGTAACCAGGTAAAGATACGCGAACTCTACAACTTTGCAACTTACCACTGCCGCTGCCCACAGTGTGAGTAAATCCAGGTTATTTAATTAGGAGATTAGGCACTAAAAAATTACGTTTCTGCGTCATCAGCCGCAGCCAGCGGCATCTTTTCTGACCAAGGTGGCAATCCTAGAAGTTTGCGATGGACGTAGCGCCCCACGACCTTCCCCGTAGCCATGACAGGCACAATAACCAACGCGCCCAGGACACCGCTTAAAGCCAAGGCCCCTATCAGCCCCACAAAAACAAGGCCCGGATGCAAACGCAGTTGTTTGCCCAAGAACTGGGGACGCAGCCACAGGTTGTCTACTTGCTGTACGGCCGTATAAACCAGCAGCAGCAGCAAAATAAACCCAAAAAGCGACCATTCCACCAGGCCAGACCGGAACAACCATACTACCAGCAGCGTACCAATCGCAGCCAGAACAGCCAAAATTACAAAAATAAGAAGCTGTACGCGCAAAAACTTGCCCCAAATACGATCCACTTCATCTAACAACTGCCGGATCTCAGCCTGATAAGCAGCCGGCGCCAGCTCAGTTAGCCAGGGTTTGATCTGGGGGCCATCTTTGAGGAAATAATACAGCGTAATCAGGACCGCACTCCCCCACAACAAGTTCGTGGTAACACTAGACAGGATATTAAGCGATCCGCCAGGCAAAATAGCCAACATATCTCCCAGCACAGTCGGTAAATCGCTCAGTAAATCCGGGAGGTGGAAGGAAAAACCGAAGATGACAATCGATTGCGTCAGCCACTGCCCAATTTCATCTACTGCCGCCAGAAAATCAGCTTCCAGGCGGATCAACTGGGTGACAGCCACCGTACCCAGCCAGGCCGGGATGCCCACCAGAACCAGTACAAAAAGCACGAAAGCCACGGCAGCAGCCCCAGAACGACGCATTCGGGTGCGGCGCATCAGAAACCGCACAACCGGGTCCAGCAAGTATCCCAACAAAGCCGCAATGCCCACCGCTTGCAGCAATGGGCTGGCGACGACCGCTATCCAAACGGCCGTCGCCAGCATCATCACAATAACCAGAATACGGGTGGTGGTTGACCAGGTGGTATTCATCATCAACTATTCCGACGCTTGAACCATTTTTCCAGCTCAACACCCCAGAAAACGGCCGTGCTCAACACCAAACTAATGAATAAATCAGCCGGCGATAGAGCCACCGTCTTGAACAAATCTTGCAAAACAGGCACATACACCACCGCCATTTGCAGCCCAAACGTGAGCAGCACCGACCAGAGCAAAGGTTTATTGGAGAGCAACCCGGCCGTAAACAGCGAGTCCCGACCCGAACGAACCGCCAGCGCATGTCCCATTTGTGATAAGGTAAGGGTAGTAAAAACCATCGTTTGCCAGTTGTCTCGCCCGGCACTCCAGCCCCAGTAGCCCATTCCCAACGTGACAATTCCCATTAGCAGCCCAACCCACAAGATATGCTGCCACATGCCGCGCCCAAAGATATTTTCCTTGGGGTGGAAAGGCGGACGGCGCATCGTGCCCTTCTCGGCTGGTTCCAGCGTCAGCGCCAGACCGGGCAGACCGTCCGTCACCAGGTTAATCCATAGAATTTGCAGCGGCAATAAG
>JBNKLQ010000466.1:0-3078 GCA_050292445.1 Promineifilaceae bacterium (SeqCode)
GCACCATTTGGGATGGCCATTCTGATGGTGGATAATTTGGCAGAGTAAACGGTAAATCCCAATTAAAAACTTCCCTGTCGTTCTCGTTTAATAACTGCAAATTAAAACGTTCAAGAGAAGATGTTTGAGGCACATGACTCCAAAAGAAAGTTAGGAGAATAAGATCACCCGGCATTGCCGCTGCTCTATCCTGACGAAATTCACGTAACGTGATGCCTTGTATCTGTCCCATATTGACGTCAGAAATAAAGGTTAACTTTTCCGGTTCCGTGATGGATATCTGGCCTAGAAGGACCGTTGGCCCCAGAACCGCCCCATTCGCATCTTGCAAAGTGACCGGCTGCAACGTGGCTAAATCAAACAGCGTCAGGATGATGTCGTATTGGCCGGGCGGCGTGCCGCGCAGCACGGCCACCTCACGGCTGTCCCAGGCCCACTGCCCCGGCAGCCAGAAGCGCGTGTCTGACGTATCTTCGTAAAGTCGGGGTCGCTGTGTATCCAAATCGCTCCAAACCAGGCCATCTGGCCCTTCCATCCAAACGTTGGATTGGTACTGCGCCTGAGGTGAATCGGTGGCGGTCCAGGCGAGGTCAATGTCGAACAGTCCACCGGAGGGAACGGTCGTACGACTTAAGTTGTACCCGTCTAAACGTAATTCGGCGGCTTGGAAAACGGCCGTATGTGCCACATCTGGCCTCGTCACCCGCCGCAGAGGGGTTTCTGTATTGTCGAGGATGAGTTTGCCAACGATGAGCAAGAGTGAAACAGTAATCAGTGGCCAGTAATCAGTGATCAGTGACCAGTAACCAGTTTTTAGTGGCTGTTTACTGAATACTGAATACTGAATACTGAATACTGATGACTCTGTCTTCATTAAAATCAACCCCACCACCAGCACCCCGGCGAGCGAAATCAAACTCAAGCCAAGCAAGATGGCGCGCGTGGGTGTAGATTGCCACTGAACGGAAATCGTGTGGCTGCCTGCGGGAACAGGAAAGGTGATAAGGCCGCTGGGGTCTTCCGGGGTGATGGGAACGGCCGTATCATCCACCATTGCCACCCAGCCAGGAAAATCGAACGAGAGGTAACGGGCCGTGAACGGTTCTGGGCTGTTGATTTGGGCAATCATACGTAGGTTGTCATAGGTGACAGATTCAATCGTGGTGCCTGGAGGGAAAACGGCCGTATCCAAGCGCTGTGGTGTTTCATTAGACAGATAATTTGCTTCGAGAGGTGAGCCGGACGGCCGTTCCTCCACCGTGCGCGGAAAATAACTACCTTCGGGATCGACACCCACCAACCCTGTGTTGCCCTCGTAACTGTGTACCTTGTTAATCGTGGGAAACGGTTCCTCGCCACAAATATTTGGATAAACCGTCGGAATCGCCTCCAACACCAACACCCCCACAGCCAGCCCAACGAGACCAATTCCCCATCTTTGCCCCTTTTGCATCTTTGCGCCTTTGCGTTGAAAAGGTACAAATGGCACCCCAGCCAAAAAGGCCACTGGCAGCGCCGCCCGCCCCACAAAACGCCAGGGAAACTGCACAAAATCAATCAGCGGCAAGCCTTCCCAAATAAAGCGGGAGATGGGCAAGGACATGAAGAGGAATACGGCCGTAGCGATGACCATCAGCACAACATGCCACTGCGCTTCTTTTCTGGGAGATTGGAGATTAGAGATTGGAGATTGGGCGCGACTCGTAATCTCCGATCTCCGATCTCCAATCTCCTTTTTTCTAAAAGCTGTAAAGACCGCGATTCCCACACCCAAAACCGCTAATCCCAGTGGCACCCAGCCCAGCCGGAAGGGCAGCGGCGGATTGAGCAGCGTGGGGTCTTCCGGCGGCACAGGAGCTAAAATTTCGGCGGGGGTGGTGAAATTGAAGCGGAAATCGTTGTTGCGCGTCGTTGTGGATTGTTCCAGGGTAACGTTGTTCAGTTCCAGCAATGCGCCGCCCGTGTAGAAAATCGTCGTGCCCAACCCCAGGCCAAACAGCAGCACCAGCCGGGTGAGCCATAATCGCCAATTCAGGCGGTGCAGCCAGGCCAGCGCCAGCAGATAAACCAGCAGCGTTGGCGTGAAGATGAGTAGGGAGATGTTGTGGCTAAAAGCGAGGAGGATGAGACCGAAAACGGCCGTTCCAAACCACTTCGCCCCCCCATCCAATAGCCAGCGCCGACTGGCCCACAGCAGCAGCGGAAACAATGGCAGCGCCGCCGACTCTGGTGAGTTGCCCCGGATCAGGGCATCGACCAGAACATAGGGCGCTGCCATGTACGCCGCACCCGCCACCAGCCCGGCCCAACTGCCCAGCACATCCCGCACCCACAAAAACATGAACCAGCCGCAGGCCAGAATCGTGACGATGTAAAACAGATTGGTCGCCACAGGCAGCGGCAGCCCCAGCAGGTGTGGCCCCAGCACAGCATACAGCGGCAGCGGCTCCCGATAAACAAAAAACGGGTAGCCGTAGCCAAAGGCCAGATCGGGCAGCCAGCGGGTGAAAAAGAGGCCATTTTCCCAGGCGTAGCGCATGGCGGCTACGCGATGATAGTGTAGATGGCCGTCGTGGGTGCAGGGAACGGCCGTCCAGCTTAAGAGCGGCGTAATGAGGGGGAAGCCCCACGCAGTTAACAATAGAAATGGCCACCAGTTGGCGACGCGTTCACGAAAGTTTGGCATAAGGTCAATAAGAGGAACACAGAGTTACGCAGAGATAAACGGAGCTACACAGAGATTTCAAGTTCTCTGTGCCTCCTCCGCGTACCTTTGTGCTACGTTTTAAAAATCTACCCAAGTGTAGTGCAGAATGTGGTAAAGGTTCAAAAAGAGGCTTTGTTTCTGCCGAATAAAACGAATCTTGTTATACTTTTGCCACTTATCCAATCGGAGGAAACCCACTATGGCAGTCATGAACCGGCAAGACGGGCGTCGTCCCCACATCCTAATTTGCGATCCCATTCACGAATTTGGCCTCAACATGCTGCAAGAGCAGATGGACGTGGCTGTCAAAACCAATCTGAGCCATGATGAGCTGCTAGACATTATGCACGAATATGATTGCCTCGTGGTGG
>JBNKLQ010000467.1:0-3078 GCA_050292445.1 Promineifilaceae bacterium (SeqCode)
CCCGTGCCAAAAGAGTAATCCGGGGCGATTTGCACCAGGTTGGTGTATTCGTTGGCCAGGTATTCACACATGTTCACGGAATCCTGGTAGTTGTTCCGACTGGTGCGGAAGGAGTATTCATTGAAGGTAGCACCGGTCAGGTCGTTGGCGGCAGCCGGGGCCGCAATGTGAATGACTTCGTTTTCACGGGCCAGCTCTTGCAAGGTGGCAGTGGCTCCAGAGCTAACGGTGCCCACCAGGAAGTCTACACCTTCAACCTCGATGAGTTCACGGCCAACCGTGGCGGTGGTTTCTGGGTTGCTTTGATCGTCGCGCAGGTAGACCTGGATTTCGCAGCCATCGAGCATGTAGGAGGTGTAGCCATCTGCCTCAACGCCGGGTGCGCCTGTGGCATATTCCATGCCGAGGGGGAACCCACGCAGGACATGCGCGCCGTAGATAGCCAGGGCACCGGTCACATCGGTGATGAGGCCCACTTTGATGGGTTCGTCACAGGTCAGCTCGGACATGGTTTCTTCTTCCATGGGTGCCTCAGTTGGTTCCTCCATGGGTTCTTCTGTTGCCGTTACTTCTTCAACGGCCGCTTCCACGGTTGGCTGTAACTCCTCAACGGCCGCTTCCACAGTAGGTGCCAGTTCTTCAGCGGCATCCTGTACCTGCTCGGCGGCGTCGTTGATGGCGTCTTCAGTTGCGGCGTCACAGGCAGCCAGCACAAAAGAGAGTCCCAGCATAAGAATCAATAAGGTTAATAAAGTTGTTCGACGTTTCATAGGTTTCTTTCCTCCATAAAATTTACGTTTTTGGATATTGTGTTTCTTTCCCCAATTGGGATTTCCTTCCTGTTTGATCATCATTTCATAAACACCTCCGTTACAGCAAATTTCTAGCTTTTTTCAAGGTCTTTGACCAGTACCAACGCTTCGCCTTTGCAGACGACAGTGCCAGTTGTGGTTACACAGGTTGTGCGCAAATTGATCAGCGCTTTTTCGGGTCGCAGGCGGATGATTTCGACAACGGCCGTTACCACCTCACCCACAGTAGCCGCATTGGGAAAACTCAGCGATTGCTTCAGCCAGTTGGTGCCTGGCCCGGGCAGCTTGGTCCCCAGCAAATCGGAAAACATGCCACTAAGCAGTGGACCTGGCACTGTATCCTGTTTGGTTGAATCTGTCGCGCCAAAGTGCAAAGTTGTATCGCCAGAAAGTGTTCGATAGGCGGTAATATCATCCAGGGTAAAGGTGCGGCTGGCGCGGGCTTGCTGGCCGACGGCAAGATGGTTCATCTCATCACCTCCGCCTTTGGCCGCCGACGTTCCACAAAATTGCGAAAGCCGTCAATCGCTTCAGCGGTGACCATTTGCTGCACAAAATGGTCCAGCTCAGCCGCCAATCGGGCGGCAATGTCGGTGCGGTTCAGGTGCAGCAGCTGCTTGGTGTGGCGAATGCTGCCCTCTTTTTTGGCGGCGATGGCTTTGGCCAGGGTCATTGCTTCGGCCTGAATCTGATCCGCCGCTACGATACGATTGGCCAGACCCCAGGTGACGGCCGTTTCCGCATCAATCGTCTCGTTAAAATATAAAACCTCTGCTGCCCGACGTGGGCCAATCAATAAAGGCAGCAGCACCGCCCAGCCGCCATCGGGGCTGGGACCCACCTCGCTATAAAAGGGGGCGAAGCTGGCCTGTGGAGCCAGCAAAACAATGTCTGATGCCAACACAAAACCCAGCGATCCGCCCGTAACGATGCCCTGAACGGCCGTAATCACCGGCACCGGCAAATCAATCAGCGCCAAAATGACCTGGTTGAGCAGCCCCACAATTTCCCGCGCGTACGGTTCCATATTGTTGGCGTGCTGCACAAAACCCAGAGCATCGCCGCCCGTGGAAAAGGAACGGCCGTTAGCTTGCAACACCACCACCCGCACCGATTCATTGGCAGCCACGTCTGCCAGGACATCCAGCATCGTTTGCAGCAATGCCGGAACCAGGCTGTTGTGACGTTCGGGCCGATTGAGGCTAACAACGGCCGTTGCCCCTTCATAATTTAGCAAGACAAGCTCATTTGCCTGAGTCATAACAAGATCACCGCTTCACCGGTTAAAGTAAGCGTGCCTTCAGGATTGTGTATTTCGGTCAACAGGTTTACCTGCCCTGTGTCCTCATCTTGGCCCAACACCTGGATGTGGATAGTCATTGGCTCGTCGGCGTAGGTAGGTGCCGGGAATTTGAGATTTTGCGAAAGCTGCACCGTGCCGGGAAAGTGGCGGCTGATCACGCCGCAAATGATGCTGTAAAGCAGCATCCCATGCGCCACAGTGCGCCCAAAGCGCGTCCGCGCCGAAAATTCAGGATCGACATGGATCGGGTTGTCGTCCCCGCTTAGCCGGGCGAAGGCATCAAACTCTGCCTGGGTAAACGTTTTCTGCTCCTGAATGATTGTTTGCAAATCTAGTTTCATTTTCTTTTTCGGACACTGATACTTCGACTTCGCTCAGTACAAGCTTTCACAGATTTACACTGATTTTTTCTCTTATCTGTGTCCCATTTTTAGTTGGTCAACATTTCGCGCAGTTCTCGCTTCAGCACTTTGCCCGCTGCCGTGCGCGGCAGCGCTTTCATAAAGCGCACCTGCTTGGGAATCTTGAAGCGGGCCAATTTGCCCTGGCAAAAATCAATCAGTTCCTGCTCGGTGAGCGACGTGCCTTCTTTGACCACCACCAGCGCCAGCCCCACTTCTTGCCATTTGGGATCAGGAATGCCGATAACGGCCGTTTCTGCCACACTGGGATGTTGGTAAATCACGTTCTCCACTTCCGCTGGATACACATTCTCGCCGCCAGAGATAAACATATCTTTCCAGCGATCCACGATGGTGTAAAAACCTTCTTCGTCAACCATGGCGGCATCGCCGGAGTGCAGCCAGCCATCGCACAGCGCCTCGGCCGTGGCTTCGGGGCGATTCCAGTAGCCAGTGGTCACGTTGCCGCCGCGAATGCACAGTTCACCCACCTCGTTTGGCCCCAGCACGTTGCCCTCGCGGTCCATGATGCACACCTCGGTATGCAGCACCGGCTTGCCCA
>JBNKLQ010000468.1:0-3024 GCA_050292445.1 Promineifilaceae bacterium (SeqCode)
GTGAAAAATGATGGGTTTATCCATTGGCAATTTGGTCAGCTATCTCTTGAATGTCCGCAAAGATGAGGTCTGGCTGGAGGCCATTGGCGTTGGCTAAATCGGCGCGTTGGCTGATGCCGGAGAGGACGAGAATAGTTTGGATACCTGCCGCTTTGCCACCGGCAATGTCTGTTTCCAGGCGATCGCCGACCATGGCGGTGTTTTGCGGCGTGCCGCCCAGCTTGTGCATCGCCATCTGGAAGATAAGCGGGCCGGGCTTGCCAATGACGGTCGGTTCCACACCCGTGGCCGCCTGGATGAAAGCCAGGAGGGAACCTGCACCAGGCAGTTGGCCATACTCGCTGGGGAAGGTGAGGTCTGGGTTGGTGCCGATGAAATCCGCCCCCTTGCGGATGAGCAGCGATCCGGCGGCCAGCTGGGCGTAGGTGACGGTCGGATTGAAGCCAGCCACAACGAATACGGCCGTTTCCCCCGCCATCACCTCATCAATGGTTAGTAGTCGGAAACCACGCTTTTGAACGGCCGTTTGTAGCCCCTCAGCACCGACGACAAAAACGGCCGTGCCCACTGCATACCGTTCCTGCACGTATCTCCCCGTCGCCTCGGCCGAGGTAAACACCTGGTCTTCCGTCACAGTCACGCCAAAGCGGGCCAGCTTTGCCACATATTGCTGCGGTGTTTTGGAGGCATTGTTTGTGGCCAGCACAAATTGGATGCCACAGTCATGCATCGTGTTGAAAAAATCGGCCAGACCGGGCATAGGGGTTTCCCCACGCCACAGCACGCCGTCCATGTCTAAAATGAGATTCTTAATATTGTCCATGGGGCTGATTATAGCGAAAGCGTGGGGAGGCGGTAGTTTTGGATGATGGGCATCTGGGACCGGGTTGTTATACAATTGCTCGAATTTTGGACCTTAATTTGTCATTCTGAGCGAAGCGAAGAATCCATATAGTGTGACAATAGGGCGTACTTTTTCCACGAGCAAAGGTTGTCGCTAGCCAGGTTTAGAGGGATTCTTCATTTCGCTGCGCTTCATTCAGAATGACAATTTCACGAGCTTTTGAAAGAGAGTACTAAAAAGAGAAGAGGTATTTGTGAAATTATCTGTCATTATGCCCGTGTTTAACGAGCGAGAAACATTGGAAGAATCGGTGAAAGCGGTGTTGGCGGTGGAATTGGCCGACGAGATTGTTTTGGTTGATGATGGTTCCACTGATGGCACCCGCGATCTGTATCCCGCCATCCAGGCTTTGGATGAGACGATCAAAGTGCATTTGCACGATAAAAATCAGGGAAAAGGCGCAGCGGTGCGCACCGGTTTTAGCAAAGCGACCGGTGACATATTCTTGATTCAGGATGCGGATTTGGAATACGATCCCCGTGATTATCCTGCGTTAATTCAGCCGATTGTGGAAGGGAAAACGGCCGTTGTCTACGGCTCTCGTTTTCGCGGCGGGCCAACCAAAACGATGTTTTTCTGGCACATGGTGGGCAATAAGCTGCTGACACTCGTCACCAACATCGTCTACAATACCATTTTGTCCGACATGGAAACGTGCTACAAAGTGTTCCGCGCCGACGTGATTCGTGACATACCCTTGCGCTCGCGTGGCTTCGAGTTTGAGCCAGAAATTACCTCCAAGGTGCTTAAGCGTGGCCATCGCATCTATGAAGTGCCCATCTCTTACAACGGCCGTGAATTCGACGAAGGCAAAAAGCTCAATCCCTGGATTGAAGGACCGAAGGCGCTGTTTTATTTGTTGAAGTATCGGTTTGTTGACTGATCGGTTATCGGTATTCCGTAAACGATAATCGGTGAGTAGTAAACCGATCACCGTTTACCGATTTCCGCCATGCAAAGCAATGTCCCGTTTTCCCAAACTCACCCTGCTACTGATTACCGGACTAACGGCCGTTCTCCGCGCCCGTGGTTTATTTGCCAACAGTTTCCAGGCAGATGAGGCGCTGTTTGCCACCTGGGCACGGGAGATTGCCATCTGGCGCGATCCGCTGCTGCAAATGCAGCCCATCGACAAGCCGCCGCTGCTTTTTTACCTGCAAGCGTTGTTTTATCCGCTGTTTGGCCCGGTGGAATTTGCGGCCCGATGGCCCAACTGGATTGCATCTGTATTAATTGTGCCGTTAGTTGGGGTGCTGGCCTGGAAATTGTATCGGCGACCGGGAACGGCCGTTCTCGCCGCCGCTCTCCTTGCCTTGTTTCCGTTAAGTATCCAATTTAGCCCCACAGCCTTTACTGACCCACTGCTTACTTTTTTACTGATTACTGGATGTACGGCCGTTGCCAGCCAAAAATCAGGCTGGGCCGGACTGTTATTCGGATTGGCATTAATCACCAAATATCAGGCAATATTGTTTTTGCCGCTGCTGGTTGCTCTGGGGTGGCTGTTTGGCTGGCGTGGGCGACAGTGGGCAAATGGTTATGCCGGGTTATTGCTGCCGGTTGGCCTGTTTTTTGCCTGGGAAATGGCGCGCACTGGTTCGTTTTCCCTGTGGCAAAGCCAGATGAGCAATTTTGGCGGCGTACGCTTGAGCTGGTCCTGGGAAATTTGGCCCCGGTTTTGGTCGTGGGTGGATTTGGGGCAGACGGCCGTTTCCCCCCTCATCTTTTTCCTGCTCATCCCTGCTGTTGGCTGGTTTGTTCTCCAACACCTCCGCCCGTCACAGACCTGTCAGGTTTATTTAGGTCAACCAGGCCTTGCGAAAGGCAAACCTGACAGGTCTAAAAACGTGGATCGCCTGCTGTTCATTTTTGTTCTAGGCTATGGTCTGTTTCACTGGCTGTGGGCTATCCCTGTCTGGGACCGCTACCTGCTGCCGCTGCTGCCATTGCTGGCCTTGCTTTTGGCACGAGCTTACGGTGATCTACTTACCCATTTGCCTGCCGCAGCCCCCATCCTGCAATTTCGTGGTGCTTGGGTGATTTTACTGTTGCTATTCGCCTCTGCTTCCTGGTCGGCACGGAACGGCCGTTACCCACTCGGGGGCTTTCCAGAAGCAGAT
>JBNKLQ010000469.1:0-2985 GCA_050292445.1 Promineifilaceae bacterium (SeqCode)
AAGCAAACCACAGAAAGTGCTTTAAAAACCTGAAGGCGATTTCTCTGTGGTTTGCTCAAGTAAAAGCGGGAGAAATGTCTCTGCTTTTTTAAAGGACTTTCCCGCTTTTACATAAAACAACCCGGTTGTGCAGACTATCTCCGAAAATAAAGGGAGTGTCACCTGCATTGACAATTGTTGTAACAACAAAAAAAGCGGGCTTTTGCCAGAGCAACAACCCGCTTTGTAAACATCTCAATTGTCCGCAAAAAGGCCAACTATTCAAGCCTTTCTCCAGGACTGGCAGTCCTGCCCTAAACAGTTTGCAGCTTTTAGATTTCAGGACTGCCAGTCCTATAACGACGTTTTACGGCAGCCAGGTGCGCCAAACGTCTTCATTGGCGTCCACCCACGCTTGAGCCGCATCTTCGACTGATTGGCCGTCGATTTCCACAGCAGCAATCATCTCAATTTGGTCCTCGGTGCTGTAATTCATGTTTGAGAGCAGCGTGTGAGCGTCCGGGGCGGCTTCGGCCAAGCCAGACCAGAAAATCTTGAACAGATCGTCGCCAGGGTAATCACAAGCGACGCCGCCCGAATCGGCTTCAGCGTAGCAGTCATCACTGTAATCTGGCAGTGCCACGCGCGTCAGATCGTATTTGGCATGGATGGAATGAGGTGTCCAAAAATAGAACAGCACCGGTTCTTCGCGGCTGTAAGCGGAATCTAGCTGGGCCAGAATGGCCTCTTCAGAACCAGCAAAAACCACTTCAAAAGACATGCCTAAATTGTTGATGATGTCACCGTCATATTGCACAAAGCTGGGGTCACCGCCCAGGAATTGGCCCTGGTCGCCCGTTTCGGCCGTAGCAAAGAGGGCTGCGGCTTCCGGTGTGGTGAACCCTTCCCAGGTCGCCAGGCTGGGGTCCTGGTCCAGCAAATAGCTGGGCATGTACCAGCCGATGCGTCCGACAGGGCCAAGCAGCCCGCCATTTTCCACAGTGCCTGCGCCGTCGATGAATTCCTCAACGTTGGCGGCGTGGCCGGAGGGCCACACTTCCAGGCTGGCATGAGCGTCGCCAGAGGCCAGGGCGGGCCATTGGGCGTTTTCATCCAGGGAAACAACTTCAACGGGGTAGCCCAGTTCGTTTTCCAGCAAAATTTTGGCCACGGCCACATTCAGCTCGGAGGCAGACCAGGCGTTTTCTACCAGGGTGAGGGTCATTTTGTCTTCGGACGATGCCGTGTCGTCGGCAGCTTCCTCACTACTGGTATCAGCGGCGGTGTCGCTGTCGGCATCGGGTTCGTCACCGCCAGAGCCACAGGCGGCGAGCAGTAATCCGGCCAACAGCAACAACATCAAACTCAGGTACTTCCAATTGTTTTTCATGGGTTTCTCCTTCCTTGCGTAGACTGCTTATCAGGTGGTCTTGGAGTATAGCAGTCAACATTCGTGCAGGCGACAAAAGGATAAGGCTGGGAAACGGCCGTCTTTCGTTTACAATGCCCCCATGCCAATCAGCCACATTTTGCAGCTAGCTGCGTTTATGAGTAGAAAATGAGAGCAACTATCGTTCTGTCATTTTGCTATGTCTCTTTGCGACGTTTTAATAGAGCGGTCCCAAATAAACCGTAATTTATCAATTAGAGAAAGGAGCTTCTCATGAACAAAGATAAGACCACCACCAAGAAGGCCAAGGGATTCACGGATGAGGAACGAGCCGCGATGAAAGAGCGCGCCAAAGAGCTGAAGGCGGAAGCACGGGCAAACAAAAAGAGAGCAGATGGAGAAAAGGACCTGTTTGAGAAGATCGCCGAGATGCCAGAACCCGAACGCGCCATGGCCACACGGCTCCATGAGATCATCTCAGAGGCTGCACCGGAGCTCTGGCCAAAGACCTGGTACGGCATGCCCGCCTATGCCAGGGAGGGTAAGGTGGTTTGCTTCTTCCAAAGCGCAGACAAATTCAAATCGCGGTACGCGACGTTGGGCTTCAGCGATACGGCGAACCTTGATGACGGGGCCATGTGGCCAACCGCCTTCGCGCTAAAGGAGCTGACCGCCACCGAAGAGGCAAGAATCGTTGCACTCATAAAAAAAGCGGTGAGCTGAGGAGAATACAATTATGAAATATATGCTCTTAATGTACGCCAGCGAGTCCGATATGCCCCATTTTACTTCTGAAGAACAACAGGCTATCGGTAAAGAGTGGCAGACCTTGTTAAAAGAAGCAAAAGCCGCCGGAGTGCTGCTGGCTAATAACGGGCTGGCCTCCATTGCCACGGCTACAACCGTGCGCCTTCGGGAGGGCAAGCCGTTGACCGTGGATGGCCCGTTTGCCGAAACACATGAACAGTTGGGCGGGTTCTTGATGCTAAACTGTCAGGACCTTGATGAAGCCATTCAGTGGGCCACCAAAATTCCCCAGGCACGGTATGGCTCTGTTGAAATTCGGCCATTATGGGATCAAGTCTAACAGCAGAAAGATGGGATGACCTTAAAGGCACAAATTGAAGCAACTTTCCGTGAGGAATACGGCCGTGTTATCGCCACACTCATCAGCCAATTAGGAGATTTCACCCTGGCGGAAGATGCCCTGCAAGATGCCCTGGTCAATGCGTTGGAACGCTGGCCCCGTGACGGCGTTCCGCGCAATCCGGGGGCCTGGCTAACGGCCGTTGCCAAACGACGGGCCATCGACCGCCTGCGCCGGGCAGACACCCAAGAACGCCATACGGTCAGCCTCGATCCGCTTGCTACCCAGGATGAACCCGACATGGACGATGAAATTCCCGATGAGCGCCTGAAGTTGATGTTCACCTGCTGCCATCCGGCCCTGGCGCTGGAAGCCCAGGTGGCCCTGACGCTGCACACGCTCGGCGGCTTGTCCACGCCGGAAGTGGCCCGCGCCTTCCTTGTGCCGGTGCCCACGATGGCCCAGCGGCTGGCCCGCGCCCGGCGCAAAATCCGCGAGGCGGGTATCCCTTACCGCATACCGCCAGCCA
>JBNKLQ010000470.1:0-2978 GCA_050292445.1 Promineifilaceae bacterium (SeqCode)
GATGATCGGAATCGGGATTGCCATGCTTGCCTGGGTTGGTATCAGCCTGGTTCAGTACACATCCGCCCCAGACACGGCACCAACCGTTCGCGTAGCCGCTGTTCAACTTGGAGAAACCGAAGTCGCCTTCTCCCATCCCGATATGGACGCAAATGCCCGCATTTCCCTTTTGGCTGACCTGACCCGTGATGCGGCTGCACAAGGAGCCGAGATCATCTCCTGGAGCGAACTTGCATTGCCTTTTGACCCGCAGCAAGCATTCACGGCCGAATTGCAGGCGCTAGCCGCCGAGACAGGCGCTTATCTGGTGCTGCCCTACGGCGTTTTTGAGAAGGATGGCTTGCGCAATGAAGTTGTCATTCTGTCCCCCACTGGCGAATTCTCTGAACCCTACGCCAAAGCCCATCCCGTGCTTTTTGCAGGTGAACCGTATGGCCTTAATGTGGGCACATACCCTGTCTATGAAACGCCGCTAGGGACACTGGCCACCATCATTTGCTACGACCTCAATTACACAGATGTCACTCGTAAAATGGCGGCGCAAGGGGCGCAAATCATCGTCGCTCCCTCCAGCGACTGGGAAGGCATTGCCGAAAAGCAAAATGTACATCTCGTTTTCCGAGCGATTGAAACCCGCACGGCAATTGTCAATGCAGAAAAGGCTTTCGATTCAGCCATCGTTGATCCTTACGGCCGTATCCTAAAAGAAACCATTTCAACTGAGCCAACGCAGGCTGTATTGGTAACGGATATCCCCGTGGGCAGTGCAGATACACTCTACCTGAAAATTGGTGATGCGCTTGGTTGGGTGGCCCTGGCCGGCATGGCATTTTTCACCTTCTTCTCTGGGCAGTTGGTCAAACGGGAAAAGATGTTAATTGAACCGAAAATATAATCATTGTGCGGCTCTAGCCGAGATGGGTAGAAAAACGCCTTGAGTTGTGAAAACTCAGGGCGTTTTGTTTTCCCGCTAACCGGACAATGCCCAATGGTACACCCTTATCCGCACCATTTGGACGATGTGATTGCCCATCAAACTGGGTAAACTGCAAACAGTTACCAAGACAGCATTTCAGCGCTCCAGCTTCAAGCTGACCAGCTATTCTAAGGAGAAACAGATGACACCAGTGATAACCACAAACGGATTAAGCAAATCATTTGGCGATGTAGACGCGCTCAAGCCGCTCGATCTCACCGTCACCAAACATGCCATTTTTGGCTTTTTGGGGCCAAATGGGGCGGGTAAAACGACATTGATGAAGCTGCTGCTGGGGCTGATTCGGCCAACCGGGGGCAGCGCCACCATTTTTGGCAAAGACATCGTCTCCGACAGTATAGAGATTCGCAGCCGGGTAGGGTATCTGCCGCAAGACCCGCGCTTTTATGAGTTTATGACGGCGCGGCAAACGCTGGACTTTACCGCCAAATTTTTCTTTAACGGCCCTCAGCAGGCGATTGACCAACGCGTCGCTGAGATGCTTGACCTGGTTGGGCTGCGTGACAAGGCGGACCGCCCCATCAAAGGCTTTTCCGGCGGCGAGCGGCAGCGATTGGGCATTGCTCAAGCCCAGGTTAACTACCCCGATTTGCTGATTTTAGACGAACCGGCAGCGGCACTGGACCCGTTGGGTCGGCGGGATGTGTTAGCCGTGATGGAGCGGCTGCGGGAACACACTACGATCTTTTACTCCACCCACATTCTGGATGATGTGCAGCAGGTGAGCGACACCGTTGCCATTCTCAACCAGGGCGAATTGGCCGCGCATGGGAACATCAGCACGCTGCTGGGTGGCCAAGGCATCGTCTTCACGATGGACATTCAAGGGGATGTCGCGCAGGCGGAAGCGATTGCTTCGGCGCAATCGTGGGTGGCTGGCGTAGAGACAATTCCGCAGGCGGCCAGCACACAAATGCTGGTAACGGTCACAGACGAAACGGCCGCTCAGAATCAACTGTTACGCTTGTTGATGGCGGATGAAGAGCTGGTGGTGAGCAATTACGGCCGTAAAACAGTCGAACTAGAAGACATCTTTGTAAACGTGGTGGAAGGAGGACAAAATGGCAGCAAATGAAACATTCCAATTGGTAAGTGAACGCGGTTGGCGGCGTGGTTTAAGCAATCTACTCCGGGCAGAAATGGGTGGCTGGTGGAAAACCAACTCTTGGTGGGTGCAGGCACTCATTTGGGTAGGCGTGGTGAACATGTCCATTGCTTCTGTGATTTGGGGATCCTCTGAAGATGCGCCTGAGGGAATTGCGCTGTACGCGCTTTTTTCCTGCCTCTTCCCAACCATTGCCATCATCATCATTTTGCAAGATGCCATTATTGGTGAGAAGGAGTCCGGAACGGCCGCTTGGGTGTTGTCCAAGCCCGTGTCATCCACGGCGTTTGTGGTGGCAAAGCTAATCGCGCACAGCCTGGGCGTGTTGGTGACGATGACGCTGCTGCCAGGAATCGTAGCATATGTCCAAATATCGTTGGCGGGCGGCACCTGGCTAAATCCGCTTAACTTTGTGGCTGGCATGGGCGTTATCTGGCTGTACCAACTGTTCTTTTTGACACTGACGCTGATGTTAGGTGTGTTGAATGATCAACGGGCAGCTGTGATTGGCATTCCGCTGGCGCTGGCCTTTGGCACGCAGTTGCTGATTAGCGCGGTGCCTGCTTTGCAATATGTGCTGCCGTGGCGCCTGGCTGTGGGTGTAGAAAATGAAACGCTGTCAGTGGTTGAATCGGTGATATTGGGAACTGCGCCGTTTTCCTGGCTGCCGGTAGCGGCTGTGGCGGGATTTGTGGTACTGTTTACGGCCGTTTCCATCCACCAATTCCGCAAAGAAGAATTTTAGTAACGCAATGAATCGCAAGTGAGAGATTGATCATGAAACTAGAAATTAACCAGGTTGGCAAGCAGTATAAAAGGGGATTTTGGGGGCTACAGGCGTTTGATTTGGCATTGGAAGCAGGCGTGTTGGGTCTG
>JBNKLQ010000471.1:0-2938 GCA_050292445.1 Promineifilaceae bacterium (SeqCode)
GTTGTGCTATCATAGTTGCCAACCCCAGCACCGACCCCGCCTTCGGCCTCGATGCCGCCGGCGGTGTCCCCGTCGTCGTCCCCAACCCCCGTCCCATCCCCGACCCCGATTTAGCCAAATTCCCCCACGTCGCCGTACCCGTGGCTGATTTGCTGCCAGATTTTCCTCATCCTGAGACGGGGGAATTGTTGAGTGAATTGGCTGAAAGATTGTTGGAGGAGGTGGTGGGAGTGTACGGCCGTTCCCCTCTCCACCATTTGCCTGACGTTAAATTCTAGTTTTACTATCCCGAAACACGTCACATACATCCAGACAACAGATAGATCATGAAACCCAAAATAATAATAACGATAATCAGCAGTATTAGATATTTTAGTTTGGGGTTTTTCGCATGTTTTTCTTTTGCAAGCTGCGGAATTGAATGAATTTTATCTCTAGATGCTCCTCTTTCTTCGAGAAGCTTACTTACAGATAATGACCCAAGAGATAGTATCCCGAGTAATAAATGTCGGCTATTAACATAGGACAAATGATCCGCTTTTGCTTCGGAAACGGCATTTTCTAAAACTTGTTTCAACTCTGCCGACACAACAACATTTATTCCTTTTCCAGTGATTTCCGTATCGGACCTGGTTGGTTTTTGAAATGTGTTTGTCAGCTCTGTTTTTACTACCTTATGGTCAATCTCCATGGAAGTTATTAGTAGAGAAGCTTCACAATCTGATTGATCTAAAAGTGATAGGAATAAATGTTCCGGAGTCACATGGAAGTCTTTAGAAAATTCCAAAGCATAAAGCGTTGACCCTTTGAGTGCTTTAATAGCTTGTTCTGAAAACCGTGACCGAGCTTTATTCATGTTTCTATGCTTACTTCAAGTGTAGGTTAATAGCTTGATTGTTAGGCTAATTGCAAACTCACCGGACAATGGTCTGACCCCATCACATCGGCGTGGATGGTGGCTTCAGCAATGCGCGGGGCTAAATCAGGGCTGGTGAAGAAGTAATCCAGCCGCCAGCCGACGTTACGGCCGCGTGCCCCGCCGATGTAGCTCCACCAGGAATACGCCCCCGTTTGCTCCGGGTACAAATGCCGGAAGCTGTCTATGTATCCTTGCGCCACAATCTCATCCAGCCAAACGCGCTCTTCTGGTAAAAAACCAGTAGTTTTCTGGTTCTGTTTGGGGCGTGCCAGGTCAATTTCTTTGTGGGCGGTGTTTACATCGCCACAAAAAATGACCGATTTGCCGGAAGCGATTAGGTCGTTGCAAAAATCGAGAAATGCCGCCTTGTAGGCCATCTTGAAGGGCACTCGATGGTGGTCGCGGCTGCCGTTGGGGAAGTAGGCCCCGATGAAGACAAACTCATCATATTCAGCCACGATGGTGCGACCTTCGCGGTCGTATTCCTCAATACCCAGGCCAATTTGCATTGAGTTTGGCTCCGTTTTGCTGTAGAGGGCCACGCCGCTGTACCCTTTTTTCTCGGCCCAGGCCCAGTAGGTGTGGTAGCCGTCCGGTTGGCGCAGTTCGGGGGCGAGCTGGTCGGGGTGGCATTTGGTTTCTTGCAGGCTCAGGATGTCGGGTTGGGTCTGGTGCAGCCAATCGAGGAATCCTTTTTTGTGGGCGGCCCGCAGGCCGTTGACGTTCCAGGAGTAAAGTGTTTTCATGCGGTCATTGTACCGTTTTTGGCGGAATGGGAAATGCGAATCACGAATTTAACGAATGGCCGAATAGCACGAATATATTGTAGGTGAGTATGTAGCCGCGCTTTCATAACGCGCAAGGAGTGTGCCTATTGCATGCTTCGCGTATCACTTCTGCGAAAGCGGATGTTTAGGCCTGTGGATTCCCGCGCAGGCGGGAATGACAGATAAACTATTATGGTGTGCTTTTAGGCGAGGACGGCTTGTTTGAAGTTTTGTAGGCCGCGCTGGTGGGCGGCTTTTTGCCGGGCGCGCATGAAGTTGTAGTTACGGGTTGGTTCCTGGGGCAGAGGGCGGGAAATGGCTTTGACGATGAGAATCAGCTCATTGTCATCACGCCACTCCAGGCAGGCGGTCCATTCGCCTTGCTCAACGTGGTTGCCTATGGTAATCAGGGTGAAGCCGTAGCGACGTGGCTCGGTGATGACCTGGCGCACCTCGTTCATGGTGATGACGTCTACGATTGGTTTGCCAAAGAGGGAAAAGAGGTGAATGCGCTGCACGATGCGGTCGCCAACTTGGGCCCAACGGTTCCACAGGCTAAAATCGCTGGTCTGGTTAAGTACGTCGTGGGGATAAAACTGGTAGCGCATGAGGAGGTCTGAAGCTTTGCGGAAGAGACGGCCGTCTTCATCCACACCCAATGAAAGTTCATATTCATCTACATGCCAGCTGTCATCAAGTGGCTGCCCCGGTTTGTAAGACAGCGGTGACTTATTCCAGACGTCCAGATATTTCACGTCGCAGCAACCATCGTCAAACCAATTTAGTTTTGCTGTAGTGAAAAGTTTCATCAGGTGCCTCTTTTTACGTGTTGTTGGTATGTAGGCAAGCGTTGATACGTAAATTATAGACAGTTTGTCTAAAAGAATCGCCGCTCTTTAGTCCTATTCTAACAAGTGAGAAATCTTGCAACAACCACAGAATGATCCGAACGTCTGACAAAAGCCGTTACAAACGGCCGTATCCGAGTGAAAGATGAGTGAATTTTTCTGGGCCTCCCAATTTATTGGCGATTGCCTTGCCCGATGTTAAGGTTGAACCATGTTTCCTTTTAATTTGAATTTACGACAAGCAGTGGTGCAGCAGATTGATAAAGCGGTGTTGTATGGCCTGAATCGTCGCGTGCCAGATTCATTAGAATCTAGCGTTGGCGATGCCCCCGCTTTTGAGACGGTGTTGAACCAAACGTTGGTGGATAGGCAGAAAACGGCCGTTTACCAACTCGCTGCTCCTG
>JBNKLQ010000472.1:0-2930 GCA_050292445.1 Promineifilaceae bacterium (SeqCode)
CAGGTCTCAGACCTGCCCCTACACCGCGACTTATTTTACTTTAGCCCAGGAATCCCGCAGGGCGACGGTGAGGTTGAAGACGGGATGGTCCTCGGTGCTGTCTGGGTCTTTGGTGTAATAACCCTGACGCATGAATTGAAAGCTTTGGCCATCTTCGGCAAAGGCAAGGCTTGGTTCCACTTTGGCATTATCCAGCACTTCCAGGTTGTGCGGGTTCAGGTTGTCGGTGAAATCCTGGCCTTCTTCGTCTACTTCTTCTGGTTCGGCGCGGTTGAACAGCACGTCGTACTGGCGCAGCTCGGCATTAAGCGCGTGCTGGGCGCTGACCCAATGAATGGTGCCACGGACTTTACGGCCGTCTGGCACATTGCCCCCGCTTGTTTCGGGATCGTAAGTGCAGTGCAGTTCTACCACGTTGCCCGCATCGTCCTTAATCGCTTCGGTGAGGGTGAGCAGATAGGCCCCCAGGAAGCGCACTTCGCGCCCTTCGCTAAGGCGGTAGAACTTGCGGGGTGCATTTTCCATGTAGTCGTCCTGCTCGATGAACAGTTCGCGGCTAAACGGCACCTGCCGGGTGGTCGTGTTGCTTTTATCCTGCGGGTAGGTGGGTATATCAAACCATTCTACTTTGTCTTCCGGGTAGTTGGTGACGATGACGCGCAACGGCCGTAACACAGCCATCGCCCGTGGTGCATGTGTGTTGAGTTCGTCACGAACGGCCGCTTCCAGCATGGCCATATCCACCGTGCGGTTGTAGCGGGCCATGCCCACCATATCCTGGAAATTGCGAATCGCCGCTGCCGGGTAGCCGCGCCGCCGCATCCCGGCCAGCGTGGGCATCCGAGGATCGTCCCAGCCGTTGACGTGCCCTTCCTGCACCAACCGAATGAGCTTGCGTTTGCTGGTGATGGTGTGACTGACGTTGAGGCGGCCGAATTCAATCTGCTGCGGATGGTGGGCGATGTCGATCTGGTCCAGGAACCAGTCGTACAGCGGCCGGTGGTTGACGTATTCCAGCGAGCAAAACGAATGGGTCACACCCTCGATGGCGTCGGATTGGCCGTGTGCCCAGTCGTACATGGGGTAGATGTTCCATTTGTCGCCGGTGCGCCAGTGCGGCGCTTTGAGAATGCGATACATGACTGGATCGCGCATGTTGATGATGGGCGAACTCATGTCGATTTTGGCCCGCAGCACGCGGGACCCTTCCTCAAATTCGCCATTTTTCATCCGCTCGAACAGGTCCAGGTTTTCTTCAACGCTGCGGTCACGGTACGGGCTGTTCTTGCCCGGCTCGGTGAGTGTGCCGCGATATTCGCGCATCTCTTCCTGGCTGAGATCATCCACGTACGCTTTGCCCTCTTTAATGAGATGGGTGGCCCATTCGTACAGCTGATCAAAGTAGTCGGAGGCGTAGTAGAGCTGGTCTTCCCAATCGTAGCCCAGCCAGCGGATGTCGTGAAGGATGCCTTCGACGTATTCGGTTTCCTCTTTGGGCGGATTGGTATCGTCGAAGCGCAGGTTGCACTTGCCGCCAAATTCAGCCGCAATTTTGAAGTCGGTGTGGATGGCGTTGGCGTGGCCGATATGCAGGTAACCGTTGGGTTCTGGTGGAAAGCGGGTGTGGACTTTGCCGCCGAAACGGCCGTTGGCCACATCCTCAGCAATCATGGTGCGTAAAAAATCGCTGGGTGTGTCTTGTTCATTGGCCTCTGGGGCGGGATCAACGTTTTTGGTCATGGCGTGTTCCTTTCAAAAAAATGAACGCAGAGGTGCGGCGGCACAGAGAAGAACCCTTAACCTGGCAACTTTGCGTGATGATTCCTCAAAATATGCCGTGATCATAAGCGATTCAAGCCAGGATGCAAATAAACTTGCAAGCCGACGAGTACAATTCGTACTATTGTCTTGAAAGTGCTGTTTTGTAGCGTAAATAGCAAACGTTACTATTGTTAGCTGGAGAACTGATTAAAATCATCATGCTTCGTTCAGATGATTTTGTACAGTAGTGTTCAACTGGTTATTTCCGCTCATCTTCTACCGCAGAAGGAGGATTAAAGATGGTGTCTACTCGTTGGCAAAAACAGCACAGTTACTTCCAGACTATTGTTTGGGCTGTTTCAGCCGTAATCTCCACCTTGCTGATAATTATCTTGTTGCTGCTGGGGTTTGGGATAGAAATGGCCGGTTTATTTTTTATTATTGTTTTTTTTACAATGCGCGTTTTGTTGGCCTTCATGCTCAAGAATCGTTTTGCCAATTCGATGGTTCGGATTTTGAAATTCGACTATGAGGAAATTGAACGTGAGTTTCGCATGTTATTTAAAAACAAATACATTCGTTATCATCGAAAATTAGAAGAAGACGCCTATCATTATGAGTTTCCTGGACACAGCCTAAGCATGACAGTTGAGCCTTACTGGCTTGTTTTTATGGACCCGAATCAGCAGCAAGCCACGAAAGTGACTCTCCGTATTCTGAATGCCAAAAATAAAGAGTTTGCCGAAATGTTAGCAGACTCAATTGACGAAATGGCCGCGCAGCGGGCTACCAGCCAGGAAAAAGCCTAAAATCCATTTGGCCAAAATTGATCTGTTATTGCCCTTTTTGAGATTGGTCGTGAAACGGCCGTTTCCCATCAACCAGCGTCATTTATAGTGCGTTGGGCTTTTTGCCAGATGCGCCGGTAAACGCGATAAATGATATATTCTACGGTGATAGATTTGGCCCCGTCGGGCTGTGGAATGAGTGATTTGCTGGTGCCAGCCCGCACTCCGCCAACGGCTTCCTGCATTTTGATGGAGGCGATGTTGTGGATGTTGGGGGTGGCCTGAACGGCCGTACAGTCCGTATGCGCAAACAAATATTGCAGCAATCCCCGCTTGAGCTCCACACCATATTTGTGTCCCCAAAAAGCGGGCAGCAGCTTG
>JBNKLQ010000473.1:0-2928 GCA_050292445.1 Promineifilaceae bacterium (SeqCode)
GTGATTCGGTTACGGCCGTACTTAATCCCGGCGAACGCACCCGCTACACGGTCAACTTGCTCAGCGGTGAAGTGGCCGGACTCCTCCTGGAAAGCAGCGACGATCAGCCGTTCATCCTCAGCGTCTACGACGAAGATGGCGAACTCCTGGCCGCCACCGACCCGGACACCATCACTGGCTTTGAAGGCCTGGAAGTGTCCTCAGATGTCACCTTCATTTTGGAAGTCTCTACGGAAGATGATGCAGCGGGTGGAGAGTATACGCTGACGATTGAAGATCAGAGTTGATCGCTAAACCGAATCCGTGAGCGGTAATCGGTGGACTAGCTCCCGATTACCGCTCACCGCTTACCGATAACCGATCAAATCCAGTTGCGGCGATGCAAGTACCAAATAACGCCTGCCGTCAGCACAATGCCCACAATATTAATGAGATAAAAAGGCAAGGGGTGATTGCCATATGGCAGCGCAACATTCATGCCAAAAATGGTGGAAAGCACCGTTAGCGGCACGGTCAAGATGGTGATGAGCGTTAGCAGACGCACCACACCATCAATATGGTGCGAGGCCAAAGTGTCAATCGTGTCCGACAAGCCGCTGATCACCTCCACATGCTCATTCAGCATCCCCAGCAGCCGGGTCAGGTGATCACTCAAATCATCCCAGTACAAATCCAAATGGCCCTGGATAAAAGGCCAATCTCCCTGCTCTAACTCCTGCATGACATCTAACTGTGGCCGTAAAATATGCCGAATCGCAATGACGCCGCGCCGCGCCACGGCCATCTCGTACAAAAGCTCGTCCGTCTCTTCTTTGAACAAGGTCAATTCAATATTGCGAATCTGCTGATTCACCTTTTTCAGAATGGGATCGCAGTAATCGATCAAGGTTTTGATGACTTCGTACAGCAGCGGGCTGGCCCCGCTGCCCATCAAACGTTCACGCTCCACTTCATCTGTTTGCGCGGCGGCAAACAGTCGATTGAGCGGCTTGATATTGCCAGCGTGGATCGTCACCAGGACGCCCTTGGCGACAAAAATATCAATTTCGCTGGGGTAACAAATGCGCTCATCGCCATCCCAGCGGGGCAGTTGGGCCACCAGGAAGATGTAGCCATCCGTGGCATCCAGCTTAGGGAATTCCAATTCGGTGAGACAGTCGCCTAAATGCAGCGGATGAAAGTTGGGGTACCGTTCAGTGAGGGTTTGCATATCCTCATCGGTGGGGTGAATAATGTTTGTCCAAGTGACACGGCCGTATTGTAAGATTTCAGTGCTCATAGAGGAATATATTAGGGGATTTTACGGCCGTTGTCCATCACTTTCACCCGCCATCAAAGGTGCGTCGCACCTGCACAGCCCCGCGCTTGTCATTAGTATCTAAAGAGTGTGGTACAAACAGAAAGACACGGTAGATCGATTGTCATTAGACCGCGAAGGTCGTGTCAGAGCTCTGATCGCCGTATCTCTCATTGTCATAGCCCGAACAGTTGGATGGACCCGCGAGTCCGAATTCCATAGCTAGTGTGGGCCACGTAAGTATACCTGGAGACCCTAATGACTGCTAAAAATGATGAAATCTTTGTCGGTATTGATGTTGCCAAAGCTACCCTGGACATTGCCGTCCATGGCGAACCGACCGTAACCCAGCAGCCCAATGACGACGACGGCATTGCCGCGGTGGTGGCCACCCTGGCCGAACTGGCCCCAACATTGATTGTGGTGGAAGCCAGCGGTGGCTGGGAGATGGGCTTAGTGGCCGCCTTAGCCGCCGCCGGGCTGCCGGTGGTGTTGGTCAACCCGACCCGCGTACGATACTTTGCCAAAGCGCTGGGCCAATACGCCAAAACCGACAAGCTGGATGCCCGACTGCTGGCCCACTTTGCTGAGCGGGTTCGACCAGAGGTGCGGCCGCTTAAACAAGGCGAGCAGGCGCTCCTGTCCCAGGTCATCAGCCGCCGCCAGCAGCTGGTCAAGATGTTAACCATGGAGAAGAATCGTCGCGCCACCACCCAAGGCGAGATGCGCACCCAGTTGGACAGCCATATTGCCTGGCTCAAAGCAGAGATTAAGGCGCTCAACGACAAGCTGTGCCAGCTGATTGATGCCTCTCCCCAGTGGCAAGCCAAGGAAAAGGTGCTGCGTTCGATGCCTGGTGTGGGGCCAGTAACCGCCTTAACCTTGTTGGCTGACTTGCCGGAACTGGGAGCGTTGAATCGGCAGAAGATTGCTGCCCTTGTCGGTCTGGCTCCGGTCAACAACGACAGCGGCCCCAGGAAAGGTAAACGGCGCATCTTTGGCGGTCGGGTCTCTGTGCGTTGTGTTTTGTACATGGCAGCTTTATCTGCTTCCAAAACAAATCTTATCATAAGTGAGTTTTACGAGCGGCTTTTAGCCAAAGGCAAAGCCAAGAAAGTGGCCTTAACCGCCTGTATGCGTAAGTTGTTGGTCATGCTCAATGCCATGATTCGCGATATGAAACCGTGGCAAATTGAGGCGAAAGCCGCCTAAATTCCGGTTTCCTAACACACAGTTGCTCTGAACGTAGCGCAGCGAAGTGAAGAATCCTCACGGGGACAGTTTTGTCATGGCCATACTAAAGGGAGGCGAGGTTTAGAGGGATGTTTCGCTGCGCTCAACATGACAATTGTGCGTTTAAGGTAGCTCACTGGCCGGAACAGACGGATGCGGCGGCAAATTTGGGCAGGTTTGGCGATACGGTTCCCCAGGCAAATACCGCTGCCACTCCGCCCAGCTCAAATTGCGCCGCTCCTTTTGGCAGCCAATCTCCATCAACTCTTCCAAAAACACCCACAACCGTATCTCTTGAAAACTCCCACTGGCCAGGCGAGGCCAGATAATGCGCCAGCAAAGGAATGGATTCCCGCCCCACACCTTCGCGGGGGCAGGCACTTCGCGGGAATGACAAT
>JBNKLQ010000474.1:0-2919 GCA_050292445.1 Promineifilaceae bacterium (SeqCode)
ATTCGTTTTGGGATGCGGGCCGCGCCTGGAGCCATCGAGCGGGTACGCATTGACCCAGAAACGCTGGAAGCCCGCTTCCGCGTCATTGGCGAAGAAAAGTGGTCGGATGCATGGCAAATTGGGCCGCAATTTCCAGCGGATGCCCAGCCCAAACATTTGGCGGCAGGCATTTGCGGGTCGGGCATTATTGAAGTGGTGGCGGGAATGTTTTTGGCAGGGATTTTGCTGCCGGACGGCCGTTTCAACCCCAACCTCGACCATGAGCGCATCCAGTGGGACGAACGGCGCGGCGAATATATTTTGGCCACAGCCGAACAATCCACCACTGGCAGCCCCATCCTGGTGACGCAAGACGACGTACGCAACATCCAGCTGGCCAAAGCGGCGCTGTACGCTGGGGCCAAGCTGCTGATGAATCAGGCCAATCTCACCCAAGTAGATCGCGTTGTGCTGGCCGGGGCCTTTGGCAGCTACATCGATCCCCGGTACGCTATGATCTTGGGCCTAATCCCAGATTGTGATTTAGCCAAGGTTACGGCCGTGGGCAACGCTGCTGGCGATGGGGCACGCATTGCCTTGCTCAACCGGCACAAGCGAGCCGAAGCGCAGCGCATTGCCGAATGGGTGACCTATGTGGAAACGGCCGTTCACCCCGATTTCCAGCAAGAATTTGTCGGTGGGATTCATTTGCCGCACGCAAGCGATTTGTTTCCGCACCTGAACGGTTTGTTGCCAAAAGTGGCCCCTAAGACAGAATTGAATGGAAACGGCCGTCCGGAGCGAAGACGTCGCCGCAAAGAAAGAAAAACGGAGACTGGAGATTAAAACTCTCAAATCACCAATTTCCAATCTCTAATCTCAATATCAAAGAGGGAAATTCCATGAGCGAAGATGAACAAGACGATATCATCCTTGAAGAACTTTCAGACGACGAACTTTATGAACTCATGCACGAGGATTTGTATGATGGCTATGCCGAAGAAATCGAAGAAGAAGTGCATGAGGCCTTAGGTCGCAACATCAAACCGTATGTCATCCTCACCAAGGGGTTGGTGGCCGGTATGGACATTGTGGGCGTGGATTTCCGCGATGGCATTTTGTTTGTGCCGGAGGTGCTGATGGCGGCCAAGGCAATGAAGGCTGGGATGTCTATTTTACGGCCGTTGTTAGCCGAAACCGGTGCGCCTAAAGTTGGGACAATGGTCATTGGCACCGTCAAGGGGGATCTGCACGACATCGGCAAGAACCTGGTGTCGATGATGATGGAAGGGGCCGGTTTTGAGGTGATCAACATCGGCATCAACAACTCCGTTGAAGATTTCTTTGCCGCCATTAACGAGCATGACCCAGACATTGTAGGCATGAGCGCCCTGCTCACCACCACCATGCCCTACATGCGCGTGGTCATTAACGCCCTCAAGGAAGAGGGCATCCGCGACAAAATTACGGTGCTGGTCGGTGGCGCGCCGCTCAACGAAGCATTTGCCGAAGACATCGAAGCCGATGCCTACTGCCGCGATGCGGCCGTGGCCGTGGAAACCGCCAAAAAGTTCATGGATATTCGCCGGGCTAAAGGGTAATAGCAAGATAGACTCTAAGGGTTTGGCCTGTAATCAGGTCAAATTGAGAAACCAAAACCCTTGGGGTCTTTCCGCAAAGGGTAAGATCATGGGACTGCTGCGACGTTTGCAAAATCATCCTGCTTTTTTGGAAAAAGTGTATGGTCTGACGCATACGGCCGTATCCAGCCTGCAACCTCTCATCGAACGAATTGGTTACGAGCGAGCCAACCGCTGGCTAAAAGGGGGTGAAAAATGGGCCAAGTACGCTACCTTTAACTGCCGCATGTGCGGCCAATGTGTTCTGCACTCCACCGGCATGACCTGCCCCATGAGCTGCCCCAAAAATCTGCGTAACGGCCCTTGCGGGGGCGTACGGGCCAACGGCCACTGCGAGGTTAGGCCAGATATGAAATGCGTCTGGGTCCAGGCCTTTGAACGCTCCCAACAAATGCCTCAATATGGCGCTGAAATTCTGCATATCCAGCCCCCAGTCAATCATCAGTTGAAAGGCGAATCCGCCTGGATCACCATGCTCACAGGCGTGGACAAAGTGACCCCAAAAGGCTGGGTGGGCACATCTACCATTCCAGTGATCAGTGAGCCAATAAACAGTATTCAGTAATCGGTGGGCAGTAACCAAACACGACCTACTGAATACTGACCTACTGAATACTGACCACTGATTTTCTGAAAACTGGACACTAAAAATGACGGAATACAAATCCGGCAGCCGCCTAGAACGTGTTCTCCGATCTGGTCGTTTTGCCGTAACGGCCGAATTAAATCCCCCCGACAGCGCGGACCCACAAGAGGTGTACGAAGCCGCCCTGGTGCTTTCTGAAGTGTGTGACGGCATCAACGCCACCGACGCCTCCGGTGCCCACTGCCACATGTCCAGCGTCGCCATCTGCGCCCTACTCACCCGTGCCGGGTACGAGCCAGTTTTCCAGGTTTCCTGTCGTGACCGCAACCGCATTGCCATTCAGGGTGATTTACTGGGCGCGGCAGCGATGGGCGTCAAGAATGTGCTTTGCCTCACGGGGGATGATGTGACTGCAGGCGACCAACCTCAGGCCAAACGCGTCTTTGACTTTGATTCGATCCAGCTGCTGCGCACGGCCAAGATCATGCGGGACGAAGGAAAGTTCTTAAGCGGCCGTAAGCTCACCACCCCGCCGCAGCTCTTCCTGGGGGCGGCATCGAATCCTTTTGTGCAGCCGTTCGACTGGCGACCTCTACGCCTCGCCAAAAAAATCGAAGCTGGGGCTGATTTCATCCAGTCACAGTACTGTTTTGATGTGCCGATCCTGAAAGAATATATGCGCCGCGTGCGTGATATGGGTCTGCATGAAAAAGT
>JBNKLQ010000475.1:0-2917 GCA_050292445.1 Promineifilaceae bacterium (SeqCode)
GTGCTGGTTATTTTCACGGGCGAAGAGCAGCAGCGGCACCAGGGCGCGCGGATCGGGTGGACCCAGAAGGGTACGTTGATAGAAAAGAAATTCATATTGATGTTGGCTCATGAGCGGCAGCAGTTCGTCTAAATCGCGCTTGAGTCGGGTTTCATCCCCGGTTTTGTGCCACAGCAGGCAGCGCCAGAGGCGTACGGCCGTTTCGCCAAACAGATCGCTGCAATCATGAAACCCAGCCGCTGCCTGCGCCAGCCATTCGTTCGCTTCTTGCGCCATGCCTAGCAAGGTGTAAGTCGCGCCCATTGCCAGGCGAATGTTCATTTCAACCCATTCGTCCCCATGCAGACGGGCCAGCGCGATCCCTTCCTGAGCATAGCTGAGCGCTGTTTTGTGATCGCCTGGGAAACCATGCGCCTGGCACAAGCCCCAAAACGCTTCAATCTTCAGGCGGGGCACTTCGATTTGTTCGCTAAGGGTTAGCCCCTGCTGAAAACTGCGGCGGGCCTGTTCATAACCCTGTTCGTTTTTGTGCAGCAACCAGGCATGCCCCTGGCGAAAATGGCCAACGGCCGTAATAAATTGTGAATTGAGCGCCTGACCTCGTTCTGTACCGGCAACGGCCGTTTGCAGCGCGGCGTCTGTTTTGCCCAGGTAAGCTAAAACTAAGGAGAGCAGCAGCAATGTTTCACGATGGGCACGTGGGCGCAGCACCGGAGATTCCTCCTCAAGCTGAGCCTGTGTTTCCAACAGGGCACGGGCTTCGGCCAATCGCCCCGTACGCAGCAGCAGCCGCACCGGCAGCTCCGCCTGATCGGGTCCTTGGGCACGCAGCTCTCTGGCCTGATTTTGATAATTTTCCGCTTCGCGCATCCGTCCTTGATTAAGTAAGTTTTCAGCCAGCAGATCCAACAGCCGGGCCTGGCTGTCTCGGTCATCTTGACCATCAGACAGGCGCAGGGCCTCTTGCAGTAGTTCTTCGCCTTTTGTGGGATTTACCGTGTCCAGGTAAACGCGGGCCTGACCGCGCAGTGCCTGGCCAATGCTGCGCCGGTCGCCTTTGGCGCGGCTGCGCTGTTCGGCCTGCTGGTACCAGCCCAATGCCTCATCAAAGCGGGAATGCAGCCGGGCAATGTCACCCAGGTAAGTCAGCAACGGTGGATAATGGGCCAAAATGTCGGGGGGCAGATAGCCAATCCAGTTGGCCAGGGTATCCAGTCGGCCCAACCGCACCATGCGCCGCCCTAACGTGGCCAATAAAACGGCCGCTTTCTCATACGCTTCAGCCGCCAGTAAATGGTAAATGGCTTCTTCTTCATCTCCCTGGTGTTGGTAAATGGTAGCTGCCTGCTGATGCAAATTATCGGCTTCGCTGGGGACCAGTTGGCTGTAAAGCAGTTCGCGGAACAGATGATGGTAGCGCACGTAACCGTTGCCCAGGTTGACGACAAACAAGCCTTTTTCCAGCAGGTAACGCAGCATTTGCTGGCTATCTTGACGGCGACGCAGCTGGTTGCACAAAGGGGTTGTCATTTCACGAAGAACGGCCGTTTCCCGCAAAAATGCTTGAATATCCTCTGGCTGCTGGGCCAGCACCTCTTGGGCCAAAAATTGGAACAAATCGCTGGCCGTGCCTGAAAGCTGTGACAGCGCCTGGGCCAGCGACGCACCACCGTCCCGCTGCAATTGCTGCCAGATCAGGTGTAGGGCAATGGGCCACCCTTCAACCCGATTGATCACCATCGACGCTTGCTCCAGTGAGAGCGCGTGGCCATACGTCTCGCGGAATAGGGCATCAATTTCGGTGGGGGTAAAGGCCAGCTCTTTCTGGTCAATTTCCAACAGCTGTCCCTTCACGCGCCAGGTCACCAACGAGGGCAAAGTTAATGGATAGCGACTGGCTAAAATGATGTGTAGGTGATCTGGAGCGAGGCCGATCAATCGATCCAAAATGCGGACAGGTTCACTGCTGTCGTTAATGAGGTGTACGTCATCCAACACCAAAAAAGTGGGCTGGCTGAGTTCACGGGCCAGTTCGTTGATGAGGCTGTCGATAACGGCCGTCCAGTTGGGCTGTTGGCGCTGCTGCCCCCACGCTTCCAGCGCGGCCAAGGGGGCATCCGACAAGTTGGGGAAGGTGATGCCAAAGCCATGCAGCAGATGCAGCAAAAAAGATTGCACATCACTGTCTTCCGCTTCCAGGCGATACCAGACAAAGCGGAGGTCGCCCTCAGCCTGGCTGGTTGCCAGGGCGGCCAAGGCGGTACTTTTGCCATACCCGGTACCGGCCTGCACAATCGTCAGGCGATGATTTTGCGCTGCCAGCAGCCGCTGCATGATGCGCGGCCGGGGCATGGTATGCTGGGGCGGTCGAGATGGAACCAATTTGGTCCGCACAATAATGTTTTGCCGATACACAATCAATCCCTTAACCAGTTAAAAAGTATAGGGGTGCATTGTAGCGAGCGGCGAACCGGGGGGCAAATGACAAAACGGCCGTTCCTGGATGGGAACGGCCGTTTCATATCAATCACACTTTGCTACAAGCTGGGCTTACTGCCACCACCCCGTGTAGCTACCCGTGCCACTGGACGGCACTGAGTAGCTGCGGTTGCTGCCGCTTTCCCAAATAGTTGTGCCACCTTGGCGCACAATAAATTTAAACTGGATCGACTGCCCTGCATTGCTGGTGAAAATGGCCGGACCGCTCCAGGTATCGCTGTCTACCCAGCTCAGAGGCACTGCATTGGCCGGATTCCAGCTGCCCAGCTCTGGCACATTCCCTACCACGTACATATCCTGACCATACTGCGTGACGTAACCATTCACGGTAAAGTTCACGGCGACGCCTGCTTGCGGAGCCAGCACAACCCCAGGATCATTATTGTCCAAGGTGATGGAACACTGCCCGCCGCTGACC
>JBNKLQ010000476.1:0-2899 GCA_050292445.1 Promineifilaceae bacterium (SeqCode)
GGCCAATTGGTGGGTAATTCAGCACTACCTGCCCGTGTTTCCGTGGCTGAAACAAATCAATTTTGGCAGAATGCCGCGCCAGAAATAGCTGAAACTATGCACTATGCGCTCGAAAATAGCAGAGTATTTCAACCGAACCCAGGTTATGAAGTACTTGATGACGCAATGAACGCAGTCTTACGGGGCGAAAAAACAGTTGAAGCATCGTTTTCTCAGGCTCAAATACTTGCTGAACAATTGGTTGCAAGCACAGATGCATCGGATGAAGAGATATTTCCAATAGTTGTTGATAATACAGGTGAAGTGAACAATTCCGATGTTACCTCCGTAACCTTCTGGTTGTTGAATGACGAAAACATACAGAGCTATCGTACTCTTGCGAACGAGTTTGAAGCAAATGCGCGGGTACATATCAATTTTCGTTTTTTTAATTCTAATGAGGAATATCCCAATCTTAGTACCATAGCTCAAAGTAGCGATTGTTTTCGATGGATTTCTTTACGAGACAATACCTATCAAAATTCTGTTTTGAACCTAGATCCTCTCATTGCTGCTGATCCTTCAGTTGACATAATTGATTTTTACTCCCTGGCAGTAGATCAATTTACAGCTGAAGGGCAATTGTGGGGTCTACCGGCAGACTTGAATCCGATTATTATTGAATACAACAAAGATTTATTTGATGCTGCTCTAATTCCCTATCCATCATTTGAGTGGACAATAGATGATTTTTTAAACACTGCAATTGATCTCACTGACGGGGAAGGACAAACAAAGCAATACGGTTTCGTTTCGGATATTGCTGAACTTGTTCTTCTCAAGACCATGATGGTCCAATTGGGAGCTGAACTCATTGATAGCAGTAAAAATCCACCCACAATTACATTTACTGAGCCAACAACAATTGATGCCATGCGTTGGTATACAAGTTTGAGTGCAGAATACAATGTTAAACCACTCTTTCAAATCGACATTATTGGAAATAGAACAGCAGATTACGAAGAATATATGCGCCTGCTTCGCCGTGGACAAGCGGCTATGTGGACTGCATACACGTTTCCTATACCGACTGAGGCAAAAGAAACAACCAATATTGGGGCAGTTCCTTTACCTTCGGGAATAGGTAATGCTGGGATTGAAAATCCAGGCATGGGATATTTCATTTCAGCATCAGCTAGTCCGCAAAACCGTCAAGCTTGTTGGCAATGGATAAAACTTCTCACAGAATCTGTTGATGTCGTGCAGGGTGTTCCGGCGCGTCGTTCCTTGGCAGAATCCGCTACCTACGCCCAAAGAGTAGGTCAAGCACATGCTGCAGCGTATTTGGCCTCTATGGGTCAGATTACAACGTCCTCTCTTCCAAACTCAGATTCTGCTTTGTGGTGGATGTTCCCTTATGAATTGTGGTTGGGACACGCTCATGACCAAATCACTTTCAACGGAATTCCCGTGGAAGAAGCTATGGCAGCAGCACAGCAAACGTTTGATGCATATCGTGCTTGTGTGATTGAAAAAAGTGCTTTTGACGAACGAAAGTTACAAGAACAATGTTTGATAGAAGTTGATCCAACACTATCTGAGTTGTTTAATGCAGGCGGGGAATAAATTTCTCGATTTTAGCTTTGACCTATCTGAACTCAATGGCGCAAAGATACAAACATGTTTTTACCTTTCTACAAACTTGCTGCATAGTATTCTACATGGGAGCAATTTTGCAAGAAACACGGCCGTTCCGCGTCTAATGTTATAATGCCTGAGGAAATCACGTTTCACGTTTCACGCATCACCCCATGAAATCTCTAACGGCCGTACTCTCCCTCCTTTCCCTTGCTACCCGCCGCCTGTGGCACCAGCGGTTGCTCATGGCTTGCCTGCTGGCCGGGCTGATCGCCGCTGTGGGGCTGTTGGCGGGCATTCCGCTGTATGCCGATGCCGTGCAGAACCGGCTGCTGCAAGGCGAACTCACCGAAGCGGGCACCTACCGTCCGCCCTTTGCCTTCCTCTGGCGCTACGTGGGTGCCTGGAACGGCGACATCACCTGGGACAATTACCAACCGATCAACAACTATCTCACAGAGCAAGCGACCGGCATCATCGACCTGCCCACCACTGACCAAATCCGCCATGTGGCCACCGCCAAGCTGCGCCTCTTTCCCGGCGGTGGCAGCGACTTTAATGAAAACGAACCGCTGATGTGGAGCAGTATCGGCTTTGTTACTGGGCTAGAGGGTCAAATTCAGCTGGTCGAGGGGCGGTATCCGGCAGAAGCAAACGCCGCTGCCGTGGAAGTCATCGTCAGCCAGACAATTGCCCAGCAGCTAGGTTTACAGGTCAACGAAAGCTATCGGCTTTTTGGCAATAACAATGGGCAGTTGCCCGTTCAGGTGGTGGGCGTGTGGCAGGCGCAAGATCGCACCGCGCCGTTTTGGTTTTATCAACCAGAAGCGTTTGACGAAATGCTGCTAACCAGTGAAACGCAGTTTAGCAGCGGCGTGGTGCCACTATTAGAAAATCCGGTGAGTACGGCCGTCTGGTACCAGCTCTACAATGGCGGCCGCATCCGCCCCGCCTCCGTAAACGACTTTTTGCAAAACGTGACCATTGTTGAGGCGCGGGCTACGGCCTTGCTAGATGGCACCACGTTGGATGCTTCCCCGGTGAGTGCGCTGCAAACTTACGGCCGTTCCAACAACCTGCTCACCCTCACGCTCACCATCTTTTCCATCCCCCTCATCGGCATCATTTTGTACTTCATCAGCCTCATCGCCAACATGGTGGTGGCGCGTGGGGCCAGTGAGATTGCCGTTTGGCGCAGCCGGGGCACCACGCGTGGGCAGGTGGTGAGCGTGTATCTGCTGGAAGGCCTGCTGGTGGGCGGCCTGGGTTTGGCGGGCGGGCT
>JBNKLQ010000477.1:0-2899 GCA_050292445.1 Promineifilaceae bacterium (SeqCode)
GAAAGCTGTTTAACCAGTCTGGATCAAAAGATGATGGAATTTTTCCCGGAGTTTGAAAAGCGCCTCCGCGATCCACGGAAACGAGACATTACCATCCGGCAGATGCTGCAAATGCGCGCCGGGTATCCCTGGGAAGAGGCCACGGCGGAGGGGACCGAGCTGTTGTTCACTGGCTTTCACACGGCCGATCTCGTGAACGTACCCCTGGCGTATGATCCGGGCAGCGATGCCGCGTATAGCAATTTGACCGCTCATCTTTTGGGTTTGATTGTCGCCCGGGCCTGTGACACGGAACTCAAAACGTTTGCCGATGAACACCTTTTTGGTCCACTGGGGATAGAAGAAGGATTTTGGCAAACGGATTGGGATGGCGACTATCTGGGCTACTCCGATATCGAACTGTCCGCCCATGACCTGGCCAAATTTGGCTTGATGACCCTCAACGAGGGTGAATACAACGGCAAACAGATTGTCCCGGCCGAGTGGGTTCATGAGTCGCTGCAAACCTACTCAGAAGGTATGTGGACAGTCCGCGTCGGCCGTAATTGGGATGACAACGCTTATGGCTACCAATGGTGGTCCATCCGCGCCGGTGACTATCGCTACAACCTGGCCTGGGGGCATGGCGGGCAGCAAATTGTGCTGCTGGATGACCTCGATATGGTCATCGTCGTCACCGTCGATCCATTGCACCTACAGCACGGCGACGAGCCCTGGAAACTGGAAAAGGCCAGTCTCAACCTGGTGGCTGATTTCATCGCCTCCTTGCCTAAAAAATAAGAGAATCTGTCATGAAAACACACAAATTTTTACTAACAATTTTATTCTTCGCTCTCCTTCTCAGCGCCTGCGCTGGCAACAATGTCGTTGGTGCAAGAAACCTTGAGGGTGAGACCTGGGTGCTGGCAAAACTCAACGGCAACGAGCCGATTGAGGGTCGCCAACCAACGCTTGAATTCGAGGCTGGTGAGGTCTCCGGGAATACTGGCTGCAACCATTATGGCGGCAGTTATCAAATCGAGGAAGAGACCATCCAGTTTGATGGTCTCTTTAACACCGAAATGGCCTGCCTGGACCCAGAAGGGCTCATGGCGCAGGAACAAGAGTACCTGGGGTTGCTGCGTGCAGTCAATCGCTTTGAATTGGTAGACGATGTACTGACACTCATTACTGACACCGGACAAAGCCTGGTTTTTGAAATCCAGCAAGAAATTTCTGAAGAGCCAATACCCACGCTCGACCCGCCTACGTCCACACCAACCGTTGAGGTAATTGCGCCCACACTGACGCCCACCTTTACACCTCCCACTGGGTTCAAGGAATATCAAGATGCTGTGGCAGGAATTTCACTGTACATCCCTGAAAGCTGGGCCGTAACCAGTGTGATGCCCGGCCAATCTGCCATCTTCCAATCTTATCCAACCGACAAATATGTTGGCGGGGAAATGAGAGAGCCAGGCGATACAAAATGCGATTTTAGCATCCGCCCGGAAGGAGATCGCGCCGAAGATTTGATTCAGCAATGGCGGTCCGATTCGACGACCACAATCGTTGCTGAAGAGGTGTTCACTCTGCAAACTGGCTTGACGGGACAGCGCTTCGTCATCGACAGCATGGGGCGGGCCACGGTGTTCCTCACCGAAATCAATCAGCGGGTTGTCCTTCTGACCTGTTTCGGCGATTTCACGCCCGTGGACGCGATTGCGGCGACGCTGAACAAATTGGAGTGAGGACTGAGAGGCTTGCTATGGCGAAAAAATGTATACAAAAACTCACCCTCTATCAACCGGCTGCTTACCAAATTAAAGTGCCGGGGCATCTCGATCCGAGTTGGGTAGAGTGGGACGAGAAAATAACAATAACAGCGGAATTTGAAGAAGATGGTACGGCCGTAACTGTTCTAACCGGCACCTTAGATCAGGCAGCTTTGCAGGGTTTACTGCGCCGACTTTATGCCTTAGGCTTGCCGTTGATTTCGGTTACACATATTTAAATCAGAACAAAAAGCAGGACTAGCTACATATCACTTTGGGAATTGGACACTGATGAACACTGGTTTACACAGATAAAAACAAAAATCAGTGTTTATCTGTGTCCCATTTTTCTTTTCTCGCTCAAACTGATATGTGGCTAGAAAGCAGGAAGGGAAAATCATGAAAGCAATGGTCTATACAAAATACGGTTCACCTGACGTGCTGCATCTGCAAGATGTGGCAAAACCAACGCCAACAGCAGAGGATGTCCTGGTGAAAATTCAGGCGGCCTCTATCAATTTTGGCGATAAGGCCCTCGTAAAAGGGGAACCGTTCCTGGTTCGCCTGATGGGGTATGGGCTGTTCAAACCCAAACACGCCATACCCGGCGGGGATATCGCGGGGCGGGTTGAAGCGGTGGGCAGCAACGTAAAGCAGTTTCAGCCGGGTGACGAGGTTTTTGCGGATTTGGGTGAATGTGGCTTTGGCGCTTATGCCGAATATGTGGCTGTTCCAGAATCTGTGTTGGTGCAGAAACCGATTAATCTGACCTTTGAGGAAGCTGCGGCCGTTCCGCAAGCGGCCGTTGTTGCCCTGCAAGGTCTGCGTGATAGAGGACAAATTCAACCAGGACATAAGGTGCTGATCAATGGTGCATCTGGTGGCGTGGGCACGTTTGCGGTGCAGATTGCCAAGGCGTTGGGTGCGGAGGTTACGGCCGTTTGCAGCACAAAAAACCTCGACCTGGTACGTTCCATCGGAGCCGACCACGTCATTGATTACACGCAGGAAGATTTCACCAAAGGCGACCAGCGCTACGACCTGATTTTTGACATTGTCGCCAATCGTTCTGTTTCCGATTACATGCGGGTCTTAACGCCTCAGGGAAATTATGTTGCCTGCGCCTTTAACGCGACCTCGCTGTT
>JBNKLQ010000478.1:0-2899 GCA_050292445.1 Promineifilaceae bacterium (SeqCode)
TACTGATAACTGATTACCGAAAACTGATTACTGGTTTTCACAGTCACAGCTCTCAGGCGAGTTCAGCCATTTTTTTGCCACGCTTTCAGCCAACGACGCAGCTCTCTACTTAACAATTGACAATTAACCATTCACAATTAATTATTAATTGGCTTACTACTCCTGATCGAAGCTTTTCATTATTTAGTTTTCAAAGAAAAACCGAGTTTTTATCTTAAACTCGGCTCTTCAATGGACCTGAGGAGATTCGAACTCCTGACCTCTACAGTGCGATTGTAGCGCTCTCCCAGCTGAGCTACAGGCCCGGGAGCGAGCGGGATCGTAGCCCACCTGAGAGTTGTTGTCAAGGTTCCAGAGGCTTACTATACTTAAATTAGACAACCCTCGTATTGCGTCTTCTGTTTTACTCAAACGAAACCCATTTTCAAGCAAATTCGCAATGCACTTTAGCTTACGGAGGTAACCAAATGGAGAAAAAACACACGATTACGCTTGAATATTGCGTGCCTTGAAACTATGCAGCACGCGCCGTCCGTGTGGCGGATGATATTCTGAGCCATTACCAGCACATCATTAAAGAATTTACGTTTATTACTGGCAGCAAAGGCGCTTTTGAGTTCAAAGTGAATGATGAACTGCTCTACTCTAAGAAGCAGTTGGGCCGCCATGCTGAACCGGGTGAGGTGTTGGAGCTGTTCAAGGAGCTAATCGGTCCCGACATTGAGCCATATCCCCAAAAGTAACCAACTACATTTAGTGTCATTCCCGCGCAGGCGGGAATCCATTCTGGCAGCAAAAGTGGATACCCGCTTTCGCGGGTATGACACACCTTTTTCAACTGATCCAGTCGCGACTGTAGCGGTCCCAATCGCGGTGCTTGTAGCTGCGGATACATTCTTTGCACACCTGTGCCGAGTCTACTTCGCCGCTGCTGCGCCAGCGCCAGCGGACGGTACCCAAATGGTTGCCGCAGGTGGGCTGGTAACACACCGGGCAGACGATGCCGCTGGCCAGGGCACGGCCGCTGGTTTGGCCCCGCCCCAGACGATCTTCTTTGTTGCAGATGTGGCAAAATTTGATGGCCATGTGAGATTGTGGGCGACCTCCGGTCGCTAGCGAATTGTGAATTGTGAACGTGGACTCCATTCACAATTAATTGTTCACAATTCACGATTCATACTTAAAAAAGCCTTCGCCAGATTTACGGCCGTATCTCCCCGCCAGTACCATTCGTTTCAGCAACGGGGACGGCCGGTATCTGTCCTCGCCCCACTCGCTGAACAGGCCGTTCATGACGCCCAACACTGTGTCCAGACCCATGTAGTCGCCCCATTCCAGCGGGCCATAGGGATAGTTGGTTCCCAGCTTCATCGCCTGATCGATGTCGGCAGGGGTGGCGATACCTTCCAGCAAGGCACTGGCAGCTTCATTGATGAGGCAGCAAATCGTGCGTGCGCGAACCAGACCGGGGCCATCGGCCACAACGGCCGTTTCATACCCCAAACCTTCAGCAAATTTCTCCGCTTTTGCCAGACTAGATGCGGCCGTTTGCAGCCCCGCCGCCAGTTCGATCATGCCGCTTTCTTTGCGCAACGGGGGCACAATGCCAAAGCCTACCACCCGGCCCGGCTTGGGCATCCAGGCCGCAGCCTGCGTGGTGCTGGTTGCCAGGGCAGAAGTCAGCAGAAGGGCGTCAGGCGGGATAAAGGCGCCGAGTGCGGCCAGCAGTTCCTCTTTGGCGGCGGCTGATTCGTTGTGCAGCTCGATGGCCACATCCACCCCAGCCGCATCCGGCATGGCATAGCCGCTGTGCAGGGCAGAGGTAAAATCTTCAACCAAATAGAGGACGGTGTCGTGGTTAGCCTGGGTGCAAAGCTGGCCCATCTGTTCCACAAAGGGGGATTCCCCGGCGATCACTACTTTCATGCAAGAACCTTTTTGTAGTAAAGAATGCTCAAAATCGGCCGAATTATACTCGTTTTTCGGAGACCGTGTGCAAGAATTGGAGAACGGCCGTATTAAAAGCCTCTGGTTGGTCGATAGGCGTGCCATGACGTGAGTTGCTTATTACTTGGAGCCGCGCGGTGGGCATCTCGCGCACGTACGCTTCTTTGGTGGCCACGGGTGTGTAATCCATGTCGCCGCTGATGACCAGCACCGGACATTGAATGTGATTCAGCTTCGAGCGCACGCTCCAGCCAATCAGCGCATTGGTTGCCGCCCGGTACGCCTTGGGATCATTTTCCCGCATCTGCTGCACAAACAGCTCCTTATACTCTCTCTGTTCCGGCTCAGGAAAAAGCCGCTCGCCAATAAACTCACCAATTTTTTCCATAGAGGAGAAGTTGAGCACCAGCCGTCGCTGTAAAATTTGCCACCGTTCTTTTAGAGTTCTAGGCACCAGCTCTGGGCCACTGTTGACGATGGTGAGGCTTTTGCAGCGCTTTGGCTGATCTACGGCCATCTGGAAACCAATCATGCCGCCCATCGACAGGCCAACCAGGTGAAACTGGTCAATTTGCAAGTGATGCAACAGCGCAAAAATGTCAGCGGCAAATTGGGGCACGCTGTAAGGACCGGGCGGCTTGGCCGAACGGCCGTGCCCCCGCACATCTATCACAATCACCCGGTACTGTTCGGCAAAAAAGTCGCGCTGATATTCCCAGGAACGGCCGTCTGTGCCCAGACCATGCAGCAAAATCAGCGGTTCTCCCGCACCATCTTCTTCATAATAAAGTGAAATAATTTCCAAATTTACAGATGGCATTACACAAGCTCCACATAAAAATGATTTAGCTTTCTCCAACCACATCGAGTTGTTTACGTAAGTTTTGTGCAATTGGCAGCGAAATCGTGAGAAATCGCCAAAAATAAAAGTTGAACCTTTACAAACTGCTCA
>JBNKLQ010000479.1:0-2889 GCA_050292445.1 Promineifilaceae bacterium (SeqCode)
GATGTTCCACTCATTGAGGACTTCATCACAGAATCTACAGAGCACTTGGAAGCAGCCGAAGCAGCCATGCTTGAACTGGAAAACAATCTCAATGTGCACTTCAAGGATTACTCCTTGCTGGCACGGGCCCTGACACACCGCTCCTTTCTGAATGAACATCCTGACGAAGCGCTGGAGGACAACGAGCGGCTGGAATTTTTGGGGGATGCGGTGCTGGATTTTATTGTCGGTGCCTACCTGTACCATCGTTTTCCAGAGATGGATGAAGGGGAACTGACCAGCCTGCGGGCAGCATTGGTACGGGCCAGAACGTTGGCCGGATTTGCCCGAAAGTTGGAAATCGGCCGTTTTCTTCAGCTAGGTTTTGGGGAAGCAGAAAATGGGGGCCGAGAACGAACCCCGCTTCTGTGTGCCTCGTTTGAAGCTGTGATTGGTGCCATTTATCTTGACCAGGGATTGCCTGCCGTGAAATCATTGGTGGAGCAGTTGGTTAGTCCGGCACTGGCCGAAATCATGGCCGAATCGTTGCACAAAGATGCCAAAAGCGAATTCCAGGTGTGGGCGCAGGCCAAATATAATATCACTCCGCATTATGCAGTGATTAAGACCAGTGGGCCAGACCACGCGAAGCAGTTCACAGTTCAGGTTCTGCTGGAGAAGGATGTATGGGGTGAGGGCATAGGTCGCAGTAAGCAAGTGGCCGCACAGGCCGCCGCCAAAGTTGCCATGGCCAAAGCCGAATCAATCGAAGACGCATGAGCCGTATTCTTATTACAGGGGGCAGCAGTTATTTGGGGCAGCGGCTTGTACCACAAGCCAAGGATGCAGGTCACACAGTCCATTACACTTTTTACGAAAACAACCCGCCCCTTCCGGCACAAGGTCATCAGCTAGATATTCGGGATGAAACGGCCGTACGCACCCTCATCTTCTCCCTCCAACCAGAAATCATCATTCACCTCATCGGCTCCACTGCCGCTATGGCAGTTGCAATCCGGCAAGGCACGGGGAATGTGCTGTGGGCCACCCGCGAGATCGGTGCGCGACTCATTCACCTTTCCACGGATGCTGTCTTTCGTGGTGACGCAGCGCCTTATGATGAAACGGCCGTACCCACTCCCATCACTGCCTACGGCCGCGCCAAAGCTGACGCCGAAGCCATTGTGCAACAGTACCCCAACAGCGTCATCATACGCACCTCGCTTATCTATGGACTGGCGCAAATGGACCACGGCACGCGCTGGATGGCGGCAGCCCTGGCCAAAGGCGAGCCAGTTACCCTGTTCAGCAACCAAATTCGCAACCCAATTTGGATCGAAAGTCTAGGCAAGGCCATCTTAGAGTTGGCCAATCACCCCTACCGGGGCATTCTCAATGTGGCAGGCAGCCAAACTTTAACACGCGCTGAATTTGCTCTAAAATTGCTGGACTATTGGAACATTCAGCCACGAGATAACCTGAAGGTTGCGCCATCAAGCGGTAACTGGCCTTTGAATTGCGAATTGGACCTGGCACGCGTTACGGCCGTCTTGCAAACGCCACTCCCTGGCGTTGAGCAAGTTCTACAACAAAGCAACTCTGGAACTCGATAGCATAGTACCAATAGCCTATTGTTGAATCTATGGGTATTGGTCTAGAAAGCGCATTTCTGCTTCCGTAAACTCTCGTTTACCCCCTTGACTTTTGCAGTTTGAATATGCTAGACTGCCCCCCTAGGAAGGAAGAGGCTAGCTGGCTCAAAGCTGTTAAAGTAACAAAATGTTATTAATGATTGATTAATATGCCGTTTGGGAACTATAGTTAAGAGCCAACTATAACGGGTGAGAGTCAACACCCCGAAAAACTAAAAATCTCGGAGAAAAGGGTAAATATGACCAAATTGACCACGCCATTCGACGAAATGGACTTTGTTAGCGTTTTGCTTAATGAAGGTTCAGAGCAGGGCTACATTACATACGATCAAATCATGGAAGCGCTGCCCGATGTCGAGGACAATTTGCCGCTGTTAGAGACCATCTTGGAAGAGGCTCAAGCAGCAGGCATTCCTATATATGAAAACGAAGATGAAGTAGAAGCTCAAATGACTGGCGATGAGTCCAATGAGCTTAGTGAAGCGTTAGCAAATGGCAAAGCTTTAGACCCAGAAGAGGAAGAAGAAGCTTCTCCCCATGCCGCACCTTTATTTGATTTAAGCAATGTGCCGATCGATGATTCGGTTGGCCTGTATTTCCGCGAGATGGGACAGCAAGGCCTGCTTTCCGCTGAGGAAGAAGTAACCCTGGCCATGGAAATTGAGGCGGGTAAAGAAGCAGAAGCCCGGCTGGAAGATGAAATTTTAAGCCTCGACGAGCAGGATGAACTAGCCAACCTGCAAGTCATTGCCGATATGGCCCGGGCACACCTGATTCGCGCCAACACCCGTCTGGTGGTTAGCATTGCCAAGAAGTATCGTGGGCGCGGCTTGCAGTTCTTGGATTTGATTCAAGAAGGCAACGTGGGTCTAATGAAAGCGGTAGAAAAGTACGACTACCGTCGTGGCAACCGCTTTAGCACCTACGCCACCTGGTGGATTCGCCAGGCGGTGACCCGTGCCTTGGCCAATCACGGCCGTACCATTCGTATCCCGGCGCATTTGGGTGGCCGCATCAGTAAGCTGTATCAGGTAGCCCAGGAGCTGGAACAGGAATACGGCCGTCAGCCCACCGCAGAAGAAATTGCCGAACATATGGAACTGCCCGCCGAGCGCGTCCGCTGGATGCTGCGCACCAGCCGCCAGCCGGTGCACCTGGAACGCCCCGTCGGCGACGAGTCTGATGCCGAACTGGGTGACTTCATTGAAGATGTCGATGCACCGCCGCCGGCCGAAACGGTGGCACAAAAGATGCTCAC
>JBNKLQ010000480.1:0-2874 GCA_050292445.1 Promineifilaceae bacterium (SeqCode)
CCAAGATAACACCAATACGTTAAGTGTGGGCACTACTGGCGATTGGCAAAGCTGGCAAAACTATTCAGCTCAAGTAACCCTCTATGAGGGAACTAACATCGTGCGATTCAACATTGTTAATGGTTCAGGCAACTACAATTACTTTGATATTCAACCCTTTGTGCCTACAGCTACGCCATTACCCGGAACATACCTTGAAGCTGAGTCAGGGAATGGTTTGAGTGGCAATTGGGTGATAGCAAACAGCGGTTCTGCTTCTGGTGGACGATACATCTATTGGAACGGTAATGATCGCAATAATAGCCCTGCCCCCAACGACCAGGTAACCTACTCCTTTAATGCCCCACTTGATGGTTTATATCAGGTTCATCTACGTGTTAATACCAGAAACAGTGCCACTGATGACTCTGTTTGGATAACGATTGACAATGCCGACCTCAATCAATCACAAAATATCACGCGATCTGATGGTTGGGTGAAATTTAACAACATGGCTGGTTCATCCAATTGGATATGGGATCAGGTGCACAATGCTGATAGCGGCAATGCACTTGTTCAATTCTACTTGACGGCTGGGCAACAAACGCTTCGACTCACTTATAGGGAGGATGATACCTGGATTGACCAGATTTACATAACAAGTACAGGTGATTCGCCGTAGACTGAGCGAGATAACCAGTAAACATTCAAGTATTTCATTTAGTAGATTGCGTCAGCTTAGAACCTGACGCAATCTTTTTTAGGTGAATGATTCTCCGTCGAGGAAGCTTTCTAGCATGGTGCAGACGGTTTTGATGGCTTCGTGGCGTGCTTCGTAGCGACGGCCGTGCATACTCAACGTAACGTGCACCAATCGAGCCAACCGCAAAGCATCTAAATGGTGAATGACAGTGGGAGGCCGCAAACGTAAACGGCGGGCTAATTCTGCGGGGGTAAGTGGTTCTTCAGACAGGTATCGTAAGATGCGCAAGCGGGTGGGATCAGCTAGCGCTTTTAGCATTTGGTAAAGCAGCTCCGGAACAGCTTCACCTGGAACGAGGGAAACGCCATCGGGGCGGCCACCAAACATAAAAAGCCAGCGCTTGTCGTTTTTGGAGTAGGGCATAAACAGGGAAAGCGGCGTTGTCCAAAATGAGGGAATCATAACCAACTCTTCCATTTCCTGAGTTTTGTCAAATTCAAAGCGCAAACCCTGCGACAGCTCATTGAGCAGATCAGGCAAGGCTAGTTTTTTCGCCAGAGATTTGGCTTCGGCCACACGCGCTTCTAATGGTTCCAGTATCCGGGCTTCTTCTTCTTTAAAGAAAACGTCGTAGTAAACTTGCAAGGCATTGAGCATTTTTTGGCTGTATTCGGCCGTATTTGCCCAAACCTCCAACATACTTATCAAATCATCGTCCGAAATCTTTTTGCTCTTACCCGTTTCTTTCTTATACATCTCGGCGAGTTGGGTTCGCAGCATTTTTTTGTCTTTGGCATCCCAAGTACCTTGTTCGGCAATACGAAAGAGCAGCTCTTGCCTATCTTTCTGCATATAACAGGCAGCTAACTCTTTCATTCTTTGCTCTGCGGGAATAGCAGCAAGTTTTTTGAGGATTGCGGCGCTGTTTTTAGGCCCATCCTGGCTAACTAACCAAGGGATCGCCCAAAAATGATGGTTTTCAATAGCCCCCTGCAAAAATTCGCGTTGTTCAACGGGCAAACGGGAACGAACACCAGCAGCCCACGATCCTCTCAAACCATATCGAGCAGGATGGTGAATGACATCCAAGCTGGTGAACAAATCATATGCGGTGCCAATATCCCAAGTTAACTGCGGTGTAATTCCCATTTAATATTATTTCCTAAGCATCTCAACTATCTTAAAATTTTGAATCTATACTTTAGTTATAAACCAGAACGGCCGTATGGTGCAAAAAATCTTCGTTCCGCTTAACTAATTATTTTCAAAAGCTGTCCCTGCTTTGTTGCGGAAAATCTGCACCTATTTGCCGCATTTCCAGGACAATGGCTTTTAAGGCTTGTTGATTTTGCACAGTGCGGGGAGCCTGCTGTAGTGCCTGTCGTTCTTGCGTGAGTTCATTGAGGCGTTTTTTGAGAACGGCCGTTTGCACCACCACCTCATGATCCAACAGCAAATCTTCGGCATTCCGTACTGCCGGGAACAAATAGCCACCCAGGCCAACGGCCACACCAGTCAGCCCTGTGACAACAAACATCACGCTCATGCCCGCACCCGCACCGGTACCCACTAGCCAGCCAAAAAATGGTGCCAATGCCCCATCTGGCTGCATGGCGGGTTCAAACACATTGTCTGCCAGCGGTCCGGCCAACGCCGTGGCCACCGGTGCCGTAATTTGGGCAATTAGCCGACGTACGGCAAACACGCGCCCCTGCACATCCGGGGCCACCTTCGCCTGCCAGATTGCCTGGTTCGACCCGTTAAGAATTGGAATAATGAACTGACCCATAAAAGCGGCCGTTGCCCAAATAAACACGCCCTGGCCAATCCCCATCAGCGCCTGACCAAAAATACTGGTGGCAATCATCCCCACCAACACGCCGTTCACCTTGCGCTTTGGCCCACCCCAGGTGCTAAGGAGTAAGCCCCCCACCACACCACCAATGGCCCCCAACGATTGCACACTGGCCAACGCTATCTCATCATTGCCTGTACGCGCCAAAATCATGGGCACCATAACGGCAAAGCCAAACATCGCCAAACAGTTAATAAAGAAAAAGAACATGTCGCGTAGGTGCATCGTGGGTAAGAAATGCTTGCTTATGTAAAATAGACTGTACTATATCAAAGTCAAAAGTTGAAACAGACAAGCACTAACCTGTGCGACTGCAGAAATCACAAGAATGGGCAAA
>JBNKLQ010000481.1:0-2858 GCA_050292445.1 Promineifilaceae bacterium (SeqCode)
GCTCTTGAATATATTCCGCATCTTCGTCTTCCAGAGCGGGATATGCCGAAAGCGCAGCGGCTGGGTCCTTTTGGAACAGGTCAAAAAAGGCAGAATCGTCGCGCAGATGGAGCACCATTTGCAAGCGGGGTGGATTGTCAGATTCAAGGGCAGCAGGGGGCGCAGACGGCCGTTCCGGCACTGGCACACCAAATCGTTCAGCCACATTTGTCAGGCTATCCCAATCCTCAATTTTGTCTTTGAGATAACGGCCGTCAAACTTGTCCAAATCAGGAAATTCGGCCAGGACACCATCTGGGTCCTGCAAAAAACGTTCCAAAAATGCGGCATCGTTAAGCAGCCGTGTCACAATTTCTGCACGAATCTGTTGAGAATCAGCCATATTGCACCTGTATTTGTCTGTTTATTAACACCTAACGAGGAAACAGCGAGCTATGACGCTATTTATTCACGCCCTCCGGCGTTGCCGTCGTCTGCACCCATGGCCCGACCACCGCCACCTTGGGCAGCCGATTCATTGCGGCTCATCTCGTCGTCGGCTAGCTTTTTGGAACGGCCGTCCAAAAACCAATCCACCGTGAAGTTCTTGGAAATGCGCACCTGGAGGTTAAGATAAAGAAAGTAGCTAAAAAAGCCAATGAACAGGCCAATACCATAGCCACCAAACAAGTCTGTCCCTTCGGGGAAAAGGGTCAAAATTGCCCCACCGCCGATGATGCCAATGACGGTAGCCAGATCGCTAAACTGCACGTCGCCAGTGCGGTAGCGATTGATGTAATAAACCAGCCAGCCAATAATGGTCCCAAAACCAACGGCACCAAAAATTTGTAGACGGGTTGCGGCGACTACCTCTGCAGCTTCTTGAAAATACATGGGGTATTCCTCCTGTTGAAAAAGTTACGAGCTTTTTTGCGCCCGGCGCAGCTGCTGCCGCCAGGCAAAATGAATAAAAAAGGCGATGATAAAGGCAATGAAGAAGGGAATCAGCATGGTGGCATTGGTAAGTGCATACACAAGCCAGGCAAACCAGCTAGTAAAAATAGCGGCGGCAATCAAGTTGAGATACGGCCGTCGCTCGGTTTGCCACTTTTCTAAAAATAATTTGAACCAACGGACAAACCTTGAAGAGCTGGTTTCGGCGGTCGCCACCTGCGGGGACCGTGTTCTAGCGGATCGCCGATCGACAAACAAGACAAGTAGCCATCCCCACACCAATCCCGCGCCAATAATTCCTGCAACAATCACTTTTTTCTCCGAGGGGTTGAAATATGTAAAAGCAGGAAAGTTAACTCAAGAAAGCCCGTATCACCCGCTTTTACTCAAGTAATCGGCCCAATCGCCTTAGGCTTTTGCAAGTCCTTTTTGCCAATTACATAATGCAGACAGGATAACATACGGTAAGGAGGGTGACAAGCAAATTGAGATTGTCGATTTTGCTGTTTCGCTTTACGATTAGGGTATGTACGTAGGACGAGTGACTGGCACAGTAGTAGCAACCATTAAACATGCGGCATTTAACGGCCGTAAATTGCTCATTGTTGACCAGCTGGGCGAAGATGGGGAACCTACCGGAGCTTATGACATCTGTGTCGATGTGGTGCAGGCTGGTGTGGGCGACAAGGTGCTGGTGCTTGATGAAGGCAATGGTGCCCGCCAGGTATTGAACATGAAGGTGGCCCCCGTCCGCGCCGTCATCGTCGGCGTTGTGGACGATGTGCAAATTCCCTGACCTCGGCCAAACAATTGTCATTCTGAGCGCAGCGAAGAATCCCTACGGGCGTCACCCACTAGGAGCATGGCTTTACAGGGGTACCTCACAACCCTGGATTCCCGCTTTCGCGGGAATGACAAGGAGGGATAGTAAGTTTTCTCTGCACCTCAGCGCCTCTGTGTTGGCTTTTTATTCTGTAGGGAAGATGGCGTTGACCACATCCAGAACCAGCTCCAGATTCGGGCCACGCACGATGAGGGTTTCCTGTTCAGACTGGTACAAGCAGATGAGTTCCGCCTCACCCTGCCAGCATTCGCCGCCGTTGGCTTGCAGTTCACCACTGCTGCCAAACAGGCGGGTGGGATAGTTAGGATACAATGCGGCAAACTCGGTACTGTCCATAACGGTGTCCCAGACTGTGTGCAGGGCCATCACATAACTGCCATCCGCCTCATTGGTGTAAATAGCAAACCGGTCACCACCCCAGCCAGTAACGGCCGTTTCTACCTGAGACTCATTCAGCTGCTGCCCTAAATATTGCCCCAGCATGTACTCCCCCAACACCGATTCCACCGCCAGCGTCCATTCCTCTCCCAACAGCGTCTGCAAATCTGGCAGCGTCACCAAGGACGGGCCTTCATCAGCTACGTACGTCTCCGGGTGCAAAATCTGTTCGGTGGATTGGGGAGGATTGGCCCAGGCGTCATCCAGTGCCGGATAGCCCCCCGATTCATAAAGGAAACGGGCAAAATCATCGCCAAATTCAAAGGGGAACAACAGTCGGTTAGCAACGGCCGTTGGGTTATCAGCCAGGGCGTCGGTGTCAATGACCCACGTTTCGGGGATGACGGCCGTTTCCAACGGCAAATAACGAGCCGTTAAAAAGTTCTCCTGCACCACCGTCGCTTCCCCTTCACTGAGCGCCGCCAGGGCAAGCGTCCCGTCTAGCGTCAGTTCGCCTGTCATGAGGCCATCGAGACCAAAGTTTTGGTCCTGAATTTGGTACAGCAGCTGACGCACATACCCTAATTGGGCAACGGCCGTTAACGCCTCTGCCTCATCCAGCAGCAACATTTCATCAGACAAAGGGCGATACAGAGCCGGCGTTGCGGCGCTATGCGCAGCCTGGAGTAGCGTCGCATAATCA
>JBNKLQ010000482.1:0-2835 GCA_050292445.1 Promineifilaceae bacterium (SeqCode)
GGACATTTCGACCCAAAATTTAGACGACTAAGCGGTCTCGTGCTGCTGCTGGCCTAGTGTCTCGCCGAGACAGAAGGAATCACGGTCGGAAGGATGGCCGCAACGCAAAAACCAAAAAGCGTTCCTGACATTATCAGGAACGCTTTTTTCTTCCTCTTGCCTCTTCCAACTTAAGTTAGTTGAGCCATTATAAGTGGGGATAACACCCCATGTCACATGACATTTGTCATGCGAAACACATGACATTTATCACATAGCTTATCATTTTTCAAGCAAGCCGTATCTGTCAAAACATTTAGTACGTCATAAAGTGTGTCGGTGTTAGCTCCTATGCACCGATGCAGAGAAATCCTCTGGGGGACCCAAGCCTAAAAGACGGCCGTTTTCTAAGTATTTAGAGAGTGGCCGTCTTTTACTTTGCCAGCCTTGATCATTTCGTGTTAACCTAGCAAAAACCAAGAGGATAGAATTATGACGACTGAACAGACCTCGTACGAAACGGCCGTTACCCAAACACTCAACCAACACGTATCCGTACGCTCATTTATCGATAAACCCGTACCCGATGAGATGCTCCATGCCATTCTGGATGCCGCGCGACGTTCGCCTACCAGTAGCAACATGCAAACCTACAGCATCATCATCGTCCGTAGCCCGGAAACTCGCCAAAAGCTGGCTGTGTTAGCTGGAAACCAAAAACATATCGAACAATGCGATGTCTTTGTTGGTTTTTTGGCCGACATCAATCGGCTGGGCATTGCCAGCCAGATGCACGGGCAGCCGCTGACCAAAACATTGGAAACCACACTGGTGGCAACAATAGACGCAGCGTTGGTAGGCATGTCGGTGCAAACTGCCGCCGAATCATTTGGCCTGGGCGCGGTTATGATTGGCGGGATGCGCAACCAGCCGCAGGCCGTGGCCGATTTACTCGGTTTCCCGCCCGGTGTGTACCTGGTGTATGGGATGAGTATTGGCTGGCCGGCTGAAGGCGCTGTCGCGGCCGAATTGAAACCCCGTTTACCCAAAGCACTGGTCGTCCATCATGAGCAGTATGACCAGGCAGACCCACGACCACTCATCGAGCAATACAATGCCCATCTGGCTGCCTACTACGGCCAGCAAAACCGCAACCAAGATCCAGCGGCCTGGAGCGGTCCCATCGCTAAACGGCTCAGTAAGCCGGTCCGGCCTCACCTGCGCCAAACGCTGGAGGAGATGGGTTTTCGATTTGATTAGGTAAACCGCAATAAGATTTTTGATGAAAAATTCGTTATTTCTTTGTGGTTTATCTCGGCCCGTCTCCCCCTGCCTGCGTGACCGTTCCAAAATTGGTAAAAAGAGTGTAAGCTGGTATTCAAGGAGAGTGAATGCCATGCGAATCAGAATGCGTTTGCCCGAAGTAAAGCCAACCGAATATCGGATACCAGAAGAATGTGCCCATAAGAAATGTCAGGGAAAACATTTCAAACTACACCAAAGCCAATGCCCCAAACAAATTCTTGACCCGGATAACAGTGACGTGATAGCACAACGATATCGTTGCTTGCGCTGTCAGCGGACTTTCCGCGTTTATCCAGTCGGAGTAAGCCAAGCGCAACGCTCTGACCGGCTCAAAGGAATAGGGGTGATGCTGTACGTTTTAGGATTGAGTTATGGCGGCGTTGAAGACGCCCTGGTCGCTTTTGGCTGGGCGGGCAGCAAAAGCAGCGTCTATCGAGATGTGCAAGCATCGGGTGAAAGCGTACAGCGAATTCGGAAAGCGCAAGGGAAACGAAAAGTGGCAGTCGCCGGAGCCGACACAACCTTTGTCACGTGCAATCGGGAACAAATCACGATCGCTGTTGGCGTGGATGCTCTGACCCAAAACGTGCTGGAAATCGAATTGGTGGATACGGAATCCACAGACGCGCTGCGCCCATTTCTGAAGGAGTTGGTAGATACATTTGAAGTGGAAGTCTTGCTGAGTGACGACCAGGACAGCTACAAACAACTATGCGACGAATTGGATATCAAACACGGTATTTGTCGGGCTCATGTCAATCGCAATGTGGCTCAGCTAGTGGGACAACGGGGAGAGCAAGCCCTCTCCCAACCTGACCCAGCGCCCGACGGAATGGATGTAACGATTGATGATTTCCTGGCTGATTTGGAATATGCGCAATTGTTAGTTGCACTACGGCCGTTGACAGGCAAGGACCAGCTGCGTCAGTTGCATCAACGCTATTGCGGCGCTCCGGCCCCAGTAGCGGGTGAACGGGCCACGATGTGGTATCGGTTTCGTTTGGCTTTGTTGCGTTGGTGGAATCGCTGGGCTCGTCTCACGCTTGACCAGGAATGGCGTGGCGTGCATGACGAACGCCTGGATGGAACCAATAATGCTACGGAACGAGCCATAGGTTGGTGGATAAAGGAACGCTATCGCACGATGCGGAATTACAAACGTAAGCAGTCGATTCTCAATGTTTCGCGATTGATTGCTTATCTTGGCGCTGGCTCAGAAACAGCAGCTTTGGCGGACTTATACGCTTAAACAGACAAGGGGGAGGGGAATTCTTTGTGCGCCCTTTTCAAAGTGGTTTGTTTCACCAGATGTGGAACGGTCACTTTTTGAAATTGCCATTGACATTTGCCGATGTGTTCGGTTAGAATGGTGGACGGCGTTGAGAAAACGCCCCAAAAATCTTTAAAGGAGACACCAATGCAGGTACATACAATCAGCATCATCTTCCGTAACCGTGTTTTCGCTGGCAGTGAAGATGCTTCCTTGCTGGTTCGCGGCATGCATTGGTGTTCAATTGACACGAAACGATTGTGTGGAGACTTAAACCCCTA
>JBNKLQ010000483.1:0-2738 GCA_050292445.1 Promineifilaceae bacterium (SeqCode)
CGCCGCGGCACAACCGCTGGAATCGTTTCAATCTTCGCCGGTTGAGAAGCCCGCCAGCGCCGTTCGCCATGCACAATGCGATATTGACCGGGGGCAAATTCAGTCACTTCAATGGGCTGGATAACGCCATCTTGTTTGATACTGTCTGCCAATTCCTGCAAACTTTCTGGCGGGAACGTGCGCCGTGGCTGTTCCGGATCAGCATGAATCGCATCCACGCGAATAGCCAGAAGCTGCAACCCAGAAGATTGTTCCACATCCCCTTCGGTGGCAAATAGTTTTTCCAAATCGCCAGATTGGGGACTGATGGACTGTGTAAGGTTAATTTTCGGCCGTTTTTTTGCCATCTTAGCCTCCGTTGAGAATCTCGTGGGCGACCTGACGGTATGCTTCTGCGCCTCGGCCTTGCGGCTCATAGGCCAGGATGCTTTGCCCAGCCACAGCGCTTTCTGCAAAACGCACCGACCGCTTGATAATAGCGTCGAAGATACGAATACCATCGCCGTATTGATTTTCAATGGCCGCCAAAATATCGCGGGTAAGCGTGGTACGGGTGTCGGCCATCGTTAGCAAGATGCCCTCGATTTCCAAGCCAGGATTCAGTTTTTTGCGGCGCACAGTTTCGATGCTTTTGAGAATCATGAGCGCGCCTCGCGCCGCCAGATATTCGGTCTGGATAGGAATGACGACGCTGGTGGCGACGGTGAGGGCGTTGATGACCAGCAGCCCCAGTGATGGGTTGCAATCGATAAGGATGGTGTCGTAATCGGCCACGATGCCTTCCAGCATGGTGGCCAGAACCCGCTCGCGGCTAAGGGTGTTAATTAACCCTAACTCAATCAAACTTAATTCTGGCTGGCTGGGGAGTAGATGAAAGCCTTCATCCGATTCGTAAATCGCCTGGCTGACATCGCTCTCAAAGCCATCCATTTCAGCTTTGAAGGTGTCGTAAATAGTGGGGGAAATCTGGTCGGGATCAAAGCCGGCATGTTGGGTCAGGTTGCCCTGTGGGTCTAAATCAATGGCTAATACACGCTGGCCCAATTCGGTTAAAGCGGCGGCTAAGTTGATGGTCGTGGTGGTTTTGCCCACGCCCCCTTTTTGCATGGCTACGGCAATAATTCGTGTCATGTTATCTCCTCTGAATAGGGCAACGAATTAACACCGATTAACACGAATCTGTGTTAATTGGCGGCAATTCGCTGCTTTGTTTTCATTCATGGACGTGGGATACCACCCATGAGGTCTCCTAATGAAATGATACGGACTGAGGCCTACGGAACGAGATCTGCTTGCCCCTTGTCGCTCGTTTACTTGCACACTGGTCACATTGTATACGATGGCGGCGTCACGTCAACGAAGTGTCAACCGCGGTTGACACTTCAGGCAGATTTAGATTCGGCAAAGGCGGAAACGGCCGTTACAATAACGATATTCACGGTCAATTTTTAGGTAGCTGGTTTGGCTATCTAATCAGGTTGACGATTATCAAGGGACAGTCAAAATAACTGCCCCTTTTATCAAAAACGCGACATGGCGTGGTTATGAAAACCGCACCTTCCAAAAGCAGTCGCGGCGGCGGCTCTCAAGGAAATATGTATTATGGCTGACGAAAATAAACTTGTAACGGTTGAACAAAGAACGGTTGATTTTTATGGCGATGAGTTAACGGCCGTTCGCGCCAACGATGGCCGGGTATACGCATCCATTCGACATATGTGTCAAGCGCTGGGAGTTGATGATCAGGGGCAGCGACAGCGCATGAATAGACATTCTGTTTGGCTCGCGGGTTAATGGTATGTAATTTACATACCATTCAAGGCGAGCGCGAAAGCTACGTTTTACGGACTGATCTGGTCCCTCTGTGGCTCTCTGGCATTCGCACCAAATCGGTCAACGAATCAGTTCGTCCCAAGCTGGAGCGGTTCCAGGAGGAAGCGGCGGCCGTTCTTTGGGAAGCATTCCAAGACGGCCGTCTCACCACCGATACGACCTTTGACGAACTGCTCCAAACCGACAGCGAGGCCGTGCAGGCGTACAAAATGGCCCTGGCCGTGGTTAAATTGGCCCGTAACCAGGTAATGCTAGAAGGACGGCTAGATACTCAGGAAAAAGAGTTAACGGCCGTTACCGAGCGTTTAGACCAAATAGAGGCCAATCTAGGCCAAGCGGAGCGGTACGTTACCCAGGAACAGGCCAGTCAAGTTAGCCAGGCTGTCAAAGCAGTGGCCATCGCCCAGGGCAAAAAGAGCAAACGAAACGAATTTGGCGCCTGCTACGGCGAACTATATCGTAAATATGGCATCACCTCTTACAAAATGCTCCCCGCCAATAAATTTGAAGACGCCATGAAGTTTCTGACGGATTGGCATCAACATTTGGAAGGGGATGCACCGTTTTAGTTCACAAGTAGGTAAGAGGCGGCTTGCCACTTGCACACTTACCACCTGCAAACTCTCCTTCTGTACAGAATATGACGCACTGTGTTATAATGCTGGCAGGCGAAGCAGGATGATTTTTCATTTATTGAGTTGTGGGGAGTAAGATTTGCTTCCAAAGGGTGACCAAATGAGCAGGGTTCGGGCTAATTTTGCAACAGAAGACGTATATGATTATGTTGTCATCGGCTCCGGTTTTGGTGGTAGTGTCTCGGCTATGCGGCTGACTGAGAAAGGGTATAAAGTGCTGGTGTTGGAGCGAGGTAAACGGTTCCGCGCGGAGGATTTTCCCAAGACGAA
>JBNKLQ010000484.1:0-2722 GCA_050292445.1 Promineifilaceae bacterium (SeqCode)
CGGCGGGATGGCGGCGGCCAGGCCGGCAGGAGCAGCGCTCCCGGCGTGAGTCCGGGGGGCGTGCCGCGCGGGCGCGTTGAGCCCGCGGTTTCTGGGCTGGGGGTACACGGCCGCAGCGAGCTTTTTGACGGCATCAATAACCGGTTCTTCATTTATGGCGATGGCGCTAGCCTCAACGGCACGCCCCTCACCGTCGCGGGCTGGATTTCCCCGACGCAGGCCATCACCGAGACCACGAAACAAGGCGTTTTCGGTTACTACGAACCCACTGTTGGCTGGTATCGCTTCGAGGAAAATGCGGGAGCGACCACCTTTGCCGATGCCGCCGGGACGCAGCCCCTCACCTGTACAAATTGTCCGACGGCAGGCGTAAACGGCCGTTTCACCAATGCGCTCCAGTTTGATAACAATGATTTTCTCACCCGCACGCTGGATAACGACGAGCTTTCGGGCGGCGAATTAGACATCGCCTTTTGGTTCCAGCGTAGTAACACCAATGCTGCGGAACAAGCTATCGTCGACCTGGATGATGGCGAAAACCGCGTCTACGTGGGATTGACTAACGATCATCGCCTGCACATCATTACCCAGTATTGGAGTGAGCCCGAACGAAACTACTACACGACGGATACCTACGCCGACACTGACTGGCACCAGGTCATCTTGTTCATGGACTCGTACAAGCTCTCTTTATCAGTTGATGGGCTGGAAAAAATCTACGAACATACCGGAAACCGCGACTTTCCTGATCCATACGATTTTTATCAAAACGAATATATCTATGACAGAGGCCCAGCCATCCTCACCATCTCCGACGCGACCAACACCTTCCAGGGCAATCTGGATGAACTGCTCGTTTATGTCGGCAGCGACAAATACAATGACCGCTATCTCAACGAGCTTGCGCCTGATTTGTATACGTACGGTTTCCGTGCCTTCCCCAGCCTGTATGTGCAGGGAGAGACGCTTGGTTTTTGGGCGATGCCTGCGGATCATCAAAGCGAAATAGAGGAAACGGCCGTTGGCGTGCGCCCCAACCAGTGGAACCATGTGGCCTTCACTTACGATGGGGGCACCAACTACGCGCTCTACCTCAACGGTGTCCAGGTCAAATCCTTCACCGGTGATCCGCTTTACATGCCTATCACAAACTTGAGTGACAATCTGACCCGGTTAGGCTGGATTGGTGGCGATTATGGCTTTTTCTCTGGGGGAATGGATGCCTTCAAAATTTATCAGCAGGCGCTGAGCAGTGAGGAAATTGCCACGCTGGCGACCAATACCTTCAATGAAAACATCGCCATCATCGTCGATTATGAAGAAGTACCCAGCACCACGCAATTCCAATACGACTACTTCACGGGTGATGCCGCCACCTGCTCTGGCACAGCCTGTCCCATCGTTGGTGCCAGAGGCATCGTCAATCGTGCCGCCTACTTTGATGGCGACGATCAAATTGCCTTGTACCAACCCGAAGGCTACTGGCAGGGATTGAGCATTTCGGCCTGGGTTAAAACCGACAGCGGTGGCACCATTGCCGATTATGATAGCGGCTCCCCCGACGATGGTTACACCTTGACGACCGATTTCTTCAAAATTGATCGTGTTCTAAATGACCAGGATCATGAATTTGTGCTGAACTACACCGGCTTACCTGCCAATGAATGGGCGCATATTGTGGCCGTATGGGATTATGGCACAGGGCTAAATGGGTCTATGAAAGTTTACATCAACGGTGTTGAAGTTGCCAGTCGCAGTGTGAATAATTTTTACGACATTTACAAAGTGCCATCCCGCATCCATGCCGTCGGTAATTCTGTTGCGGGGAATGCCGGTTTTACAGGCTACATGGACGAACTGCGTATTTACCCCATGCCCCTGTCGCCCGCAGATGTGCTTGATTTGTATACCCGCAACGCCCCCATTCTCAAGCTGGAGTTTGATGAGGATGAGGGTGCCACCATCCTGGATGATGCCTCCCCGAACGACACAGATGGCACAGCCATTAACGCTACGGCTGGCCTGCCGGGGCGCATCGGCAACAGCGTGGCCTTTACCGGCACCAGTGCTGTGGCTGTCTCCTCCGCTCCGGCGCTCAACGCGCTGGATGAAACACTCACCTTCATGGCCTGGGTCAACCCTGATGACCTGACCGGTGAGCAAATTATCCTTTCACACGGCCGTACCAATGACAATGACGGCGTTGCTTTAGGGCTAAACGGCAACGCTTTGCGCTTCATCACCTACGGGCAGGGAGCCGAGATTTTTGAGAGCAGCGCGGCGACGCTGGTGCCCAATCAGTGGCAGCATGTGGCCGTTGTGCTGGACCAACTGCAAAATGCTTATTTCTACGTTGATGGCCAATTGAAAGATGTGGTCCCTACCAGCACCACGCCTGCCGCCAATGACGATGGGGATACTTTTTACGTAGGCGCAACGACGGAAGTGGGAACGGCCGTACTCGACAAGCCGTTCTATGGCCTCATCGACGAAGTGACCGTGTACAATCGCCAGCTTAGTGGGTTGGAAATTGAAGATTTCTACTGGCTGGAGTGGCGCTGGTTCCGCGAACGGGGCGACTACAGCCTCACCGTGGATACCGATGCACCCATCATTGAACTACTCTCCGACTATGAATATCGTCCGCTCAGCTACGTCATCCTCGGCGTGCAAACGTCGGACAGCATGACCGGCATTCGCTTCCTGGAAATGGGGTTGAAAC
>JBNKLQ010000485.1:0-2708 GCA_050292445.1 Promineifilaceae bacterium (SeqCode)
AAGTACAAATAGTCCTGCCCGGTTAGCTGGCTGATACTCTCGGTGAATGCTGGAGATGTCAGCGGACCGGTGGCGATTATGCAGGGGGTATTGGGCACGGCCGTTAACGGGGCCAGAAATTCACCATTTTCCAGGTCGTAGAGGATGAGGTCGTGGACGGGGTTAAAGAAGGTGAGGAAACGGCCGTTGGGTGAAAATGTAGTGTAAGCTGTGACCCCGGCGTTAGAGCGATCCGCTTCCGCGAATGCGTTTTGAGTGAAGAGGATTTCTTCTGTTGTCTGGTCCAGCAAATGAAGTTGGAGCGAATTTGCTTCTGGGGTTAGGTAGACGAGATAACGGCCGTTGGGGGAGTAACGGCCGTAAATGCCACCCGGTACAAACATTGTCAGCGTATCAGCTTCCACATCCCAAAGTTGTAAATTGGCTGGAACCGTACCGGAAATTAAACCTAGAGGATCGGAGATGGCTTCTTCCCAGGTGCTGACCAAAACTTGATCAGTGCCAGGAAAAATATCAGCAAAACGATTAAAGGGTCGTTTGATACTTCCGTCATCAAATGGCGATGCTAAAAACTAAGAACCTATCCGAAAAATAGATTGACCTGAAAAAAAGGTACACCTCGTGGAAAATTGTCTTTGCGAAAAAACCTATTCCAACGAGGTGTATCATTAACAAAGATAAGCGTAACACAAAGCCAAAGCATGTCGATTATTTCCGTGTTCCACGCCCATTGTGGCGTCGCATCAAGAAGCATCTGCCCAAGCCGCCTAAGAAACGAGGCCCAGGACGCCCACGTGCCGACAATCGTTCTGTCGTCAACGGCCTCTGGTACATTTTGTGGACGGGCTGCCAATGGAAAGCCGTCCATCGTGATTGGTTCGGCGTTTCGAGCAGCGTTTTGCACGAACGGTTCCAAACCTGGCAGCAACAGGGTATCTGGGACAAGGTTCTGCAAACAATGGTTCGTTTCTACAATCGGCAGCGGCGAATTCGCTGGAAGTGGCAAGCCATCGACAGCAAATCGGTTCAGTCTCCTCTGGGCGGAGAAGCTACTGGACGCAATCCCACTGACCGGGGTAAACGCGGCGCCAAGATTCATATCCTGGTTGACGAACGGGGCGCGCCTTTGGCGGTGCATATTACCGGCGCCAATCAACATGATAAATGGTCGGTCGACGACCTTGTCTTTTCCATCGTGGTCGCTCGCCCTACGAAAGAACAACATCTCTGTCTGGATAGAGGGTATGATTTCGATGATGTCCATCTTTTCGTCACCCAGGCTAACTATCAGAAACATATTGCCCACAAGCGGCGACGCGGCGAACCATTGCCGGAACCCATTCCAGATGACCGAAAGCATCCGGCACGCCGTTGGGTGGTGGAACGGACACTCGGTTGGTTGGCGAAAAGACGCAGTATTCGCACACGTTGGTGCAAGAAAAGTGAGAATTGGTTGGCCTTTGTGCAGTTTGCTTGTGCTCATATCTTGTGCGATTTAGCAATTTACGGATAGGTTCTAAGTGCAAGGGAAGAAGGAATAATTATGGAATCGCATTTCAAAACGCCTGAGAGTGAGAGAGCCTACACTGCCTTTATCCAAGAAGCAATGGAGGCCTGGCCTGTTCCTTATGAGGAGATCAAGGTTGCGAGTCGGTTTGGGACAACACATGTTATTGCATGTGGTCCTAAGGAGGCTCCACCACTAGTACTCCTTCATGGATTCTTCACAACACTATTTCTCTGGACTCCCAATATTGCTGACCTAAGCAAATCTTATCGTGTGTATGCCATTGATATTATGGGAAACCGCAACAGAAGCATCCCTTCTGAGGCAATTGGCACTGAGGACGAAATCATTGAATGGCTAGGCGGAACGCTCACGGAAATGGGGCTAGAGAGTGTCTACCTGGCAGGAATGTCGTTCGGTGGTTGGCTAGGCATCAAGTTTGCGCTAGCAGAGCCGGACCGCGTCAGGAAATTGGCACTCATCTCCCCAGCAGCGAGTCTACAACCGCTGACAAAACAGTTCATGCCCCGTACAATGCTGACTATGCTCCCTCCAAAGCGATACTGGTTCAGGGTACTCATGGGCTGGATGGGTGTCAGGGGAAGTGTGGATAGCGAATTCTCCCAGCAACTCCTCGATCTAATGTGGCTGGGTGCAGAGCACATCAACATGTCTGCTGAAACGATGCGCGTTATGCCCACTGTGATCTCAGATACCCAACTGGGAGCTTTGAGTATGCCTGTACTGCTACTCATCGGAGAGAACGAGGTGATCTATGATCCTCAAAAAGCATTAGCTCGAGCTCAACAATTGATACCTGATATAAAAGGTGAATTAGTACCGCAATGCGGCCATGATATTAGCTTCAATCAGCATCAAATCGTTGATGAACGGATGCTCACTTTCTTTGCTACAGATCTGTAAAAGAGAGAGATGAAATTTATAATGATTTTGATTCGTACTTGATTTTTAGCTGTTCGCCAAAAAGGAGCATAACATGAAGCGACCGCACGAAGTCAATATCGTCATTGGCATCGGTATCTTTGCCACCATAGTGATTACGGCGTATTGGATCACGTGGTTCACCGCCCCGGAATTAATTCAATCACGAACGCCCGAAGCGCCTGATTATCAAATCTATGTAAACTTTGAGCAAGCCTTTCCGCTGGCCGATAGCTTCATTGCCATCGCCGCGCTTATC
>JBNKLQ010000486.1:0-2689 GCA_050292445.1 Promineifilaceae bacterium (SeqCode)
AAAACGATGTGGAACTGGATGCAGGGTTGATTGGGGGTGTCTCCATCAATGATCTACGTAAAAATTTGAACGAAATCAACACCTTCATGGAACGGGAATGTGCTTCGGCCGCTGCCCGCTACGGTGTTGATCTGGATGCCTCGCTCATCACCGGTATTGACCCACCACAGGAAGTGGAATCGGCCCTGGCTGCCATTAATACCGCCCACAATGAAGTTTCCTCAGACATCAGTCTGGCCAAAGCGCAGGCAGACCAAACCATCGTGCAATCCAAGCGGGCGGTGGAAATTGAAACGCTGCGCGCCCAGGCGGAGGTGGAACCGCTTAAATCCCTGGCCGAACAGCTGCGCATGATCAAAGAAAATGGCCCAGATACGCTGCAAGCCTATCTGCGCAACGTGCGGCTGAGCCTCTTCACCAAAGCAGAAAACGTGATTCTGGAGGTGGACAAATGAGCGATCTTATCTTGATTTTCCCTGCAGCCTTTGGCTTTTTTATCTTCTTTTTTATTGCCGAACCGATTTTCCGTTTTTTCCTGCGGCTATTTGGCGTATACGCCATCGTCCAGGAAGGCACAGCGCACGTTTACACACTGTTTGGCAACGTGGTGGGCATTTTGGAAGAACCGGGTTTGTATTTCCTCTGGCTCAAGATGGGACCCAGCGCTTTGCTGGTGAACACGTTGGGCAAGCGGCATGTGTTAGATATGCGCCTGGACCAACGGTATTTGCGCAGTCTACCGGTTAATTCGGAAGAAGGCGCGCCGATGGGTATTGGTGTCTGGTACGAAATGCAGATTAGCAATCCGGTAGCATACCTGTTCAAAAATAGCGATCCGGCCGGGTCGTTGGCAGCCAACGTGAGCAACGCGACGGTGCGGACGCTGAGCAACATGCCGTTGGACGGGATGCTGGAAACGCGCCACGTCATGAGCCGCGCCGTTCGCGCCGAGGTGTCGCCCAAATCAGAGGAGTGGGGCTACCGGCTGGGCTCGGTTTATATCCGCAAGGTGCATTTCCGCGACCGAATGATGATTCAGCAGATTGAGGAAAAGGTGGTCAACCGGCTGCGGCAGGTGACATCGGCGATTCGGCAGGACGGTACCAACCGGGTGAGCATCATCACCAATTCGGCCGAGCGGCGGGCGGCAATTGAGTTTGCCAAGGCGCAGGCGATGCGGCCGCAAATTGTGGGCGAAGCGCTGAACAAGATCAATTCTGATCCGGAAGTGGCTCAGGCGATGTTTGAGATTCTGGAAACGGAAAACATGCTCAGGGACGGCACGCGCATTACAATTATTCCCAAAGGCAACGAGTTCATGCGCCAGATGATTGGCGCGGAAACGTCTTTGTACGAGACGGGGAATGGTGCAGAGGAAGTAGCGTAGAAAGACCTAGCAGGTTTGTTGCCCAAAAAGCATGTTACCTATTTCACAAAACTGCATCTAAAAGGATGAAATATGGCAAACAATGAAATGGAGTAGCTTTATGTCAAATTATCATCGCAGCGTGGCCCACGGCCGTCGCGCCGCCCAGCGGCAAAAAAAGGTGCGACAAAACAACATCATGCTGGCCGCTGCCCTGGTCTTGATTTTGGGTGGATTGGGGACGCTTATTTGGATGAGCCTGAAAACGGCCGAACCCAAATCCACCACCAACAGCTACGGCGCACCGGCTCTGGCCCAGCAAGGCGGCACCGTCACCGACTTTTCGATTGGCTCGCTGGCTGGCGGCAATATTGCTCTGTCAGATTATGAAGGCGAAGTGGTGATCATGAACTTTTGGGCGACGTGGTGCCCTCCCTGCCGCGCTGAAATGCCGGGACTGAATCGCTTTTATGAAGCGCACCGGGATGAAGGGCTGGTTCTGCTGGCAATAAATGAGGAAGAAAGTGTGGAAATGGTACGGCCGTTTATCCAAGCCAACAACTTCACCTTCCCCGTGCTGCTAGACCTGCAAGGCAGGGTTGCCGACCAATACAGCACCCGCAGCTTCCCCACCACCTTCATCATCGACCGTGAGGGTGTGATCCAACACGTACAAACTGGCGAAATTAGCGAAGATGAATTGGCACGGATTGTGCTGCCCATGCTGCAATAGTCAGTAATCAGAAGATCGGTAATCAGTGACTGCTCTACTGATTACTGGCTTACTGTTTACTGGCCAAAATGGGGCAACGACCGTTTTCTTGCTAAAATAGAATCATCATCAACCCAGGGCAAGGAGACGCCATGCAGATTGACTCAATCGACCAACTACAAGAAGCGCTGCACGGCCGTAACTACGTGGCAGACCGGGGATTGGCCACAGCCGCTTATCTGGCACTTAAATTGCAGCGACCCCTCTTCTTGGAAGGCGAACCAGGCGTAGGCAAAACAGAAATTGCTAAAGTGATAGCCGATCTGCTGGATACGGAACTCATCCGCCTGCAATGCTACGAGGGGCTGGACGTAAACCAGGCGGTGTACGAGTGGAACTACACCCGGCAGATGCTGCACATCCGCCTGCTGGAATCGCGCGGCGAACGGGCTAGCGAAGCGGAACTGTTTGGCAAGGAATATTTATTGGAACGGCCGTTACTCCAGGCCATCGAGCGCAGCAAAACCCAGCGCCCCGTTCTGCTCATCGACGAGATCGACCGCAGCGACGAAGAGTTTGAAGCCTTCCTGCTAGAAATTCTCTCCGACTTC
>JBNKLQ010000487.1:0-2679 GCA_050292445.1 Promineifilaceae bacterium (SeqCode)
TCATCCGACCCTTTGTCGATGATGATGCTGCGTACCGCGGGGCTGGTATCGTAGCCAATGACGTTGGCGGTTTGGCGGCGCAGCTCCGGGGTTTGGCGGGCGCGGTTAAACAAGTCTTGCAAAATTTGCCATTCGCCCTGAATTTCTCGCAGCTCTTCATTTTCGCGTTCTAAAGCATCCAGTTGGGTTTGCAGGGCATTTATTTCAGCGCGGGCTTCTTCTAAATCACGGGGGCCAGAGAGGGCGTCGGCAACCGTATCCGTTTGGCGCGAGGTCCAGCTGGCAACGGCCGTTAGCGGGTCTTGCATAAAACCAAACAAAAGATCCAAATTGCCGGTGCTATCTAAAACACTCAATAAAATAGAAACTCCCACCAGGATAGCCACCGTCGTCCAGCGAATCCTGCGTTGGGCATCGTTTAAGTTCATGATGATTGGTAATCAGTGTGTTAGTGATCAGTAATCAGTGAAAAGTAAAAAGTGATAAGTGAGCAGAGGATAGCATAGAAGGATGAATGATAGCTGAGAGACAGGTGTTCTGGCGCTTACCGCTTACCGAATACTGATTACTGGCCTACTGAATACGAGCTAATGGTGCGTGCTGCCCCGGTGTAGGCCAGTAAGTGAGCGTTCCCATAGTTCAATGTTTTCCAGCACACGTCCCGCCCCACGGGCCACGCAGGTCATGGCATCTTCGGCCACCCAAACGCGCATCTTCACCATATCTTCAATTCGGTCAGCCAGGCCGCGAATTTGGGCACCGCCGCCTGCCAGGCAGATGCCCACTTCCATCAGGTCCGCGACGAGTTCGGGCGGGGTATCGTCCAGGCAGTCTCGCACGGTATCAACGATGATATTGACGGAGGGCGACATTGCTTCACGCAGTTCGATACTGCTGATTTCCACGGACTGTGGCAGGCCATTGATCAAGTTACGGCCGCGCAGCGTCATGGTGCGTTCTTCGGGCAGGGGAAAAGCAGAGCCAATGCCAATTTTGACGCGCTCAGCCATCCGGTCGCCGATGAGCAGATTATATTTGTTGCGGGCGTACTGGATGATGTCTTCATCCATTTCATCCCCTGCCACGCGGATGGAGCGGCTAACGACGATGCCACCCATGGCAAAAACGGCCACTTCGGTGGTGCCACCGCCAATATCGACAATCATGCTGCCGCGCGTTTCGTTAACGGGCAACCCGGCCCCAATCGCTGCGGCGGTTGGTTCTTCAATCAGATGAGCCTCGCGGGCACCAGCGGAGATGGCGGCATCGTAAACGGCGCGCTTTTCCACTTCGGTCACGCCGCTGGGGATGCCTACCACCACGCGGGGCCGAGGAAAGGGCACAATCATTTGCTCATGCGCCTTGTCGATGAAATATTTGAGCATCGCTTCGGTGATTTCAAATTCGGAGATCACACCATCGCGGAGCGGCCGTATGGCGACAATGTCTGCGGGGGTGCGTCCCACCATTTCCCGTGCTTCTGCGCCAATGGCCAGAGGTTGGCGGGTGCGCCGGTTAATGGCCACCCAGGATGGTTCGTTAATAACAATGCCTCGATCGCGAATATAGACCAGGGTGTTGGCTGTACCCAGATCGATGCCGATGTCCAATGAAAATAGGCCCAAGAGCCAATCAAGTGGTCTAAACAATATTCCCTACTTTCTCCCTTCCGTGTGTTCGCCTCTTTGTTTAAATAAAGCTGACAGGTTTGCGCCAAATATGGCAATTTCTAGATAAAATCTGTCAATACTTGATAAACAACTAAAGGTGAACCAGCCTAAAATTATACTCAACGCGTGACACATCACCAATTTTGCCTACAAAACAGTCACGCTTGCCCCTAAAATTTGTATAATTGCTTAGAATGGGATGAGCCAAACGGCCGTTTACGTGAAAATGTTGGGAGAGTTTTACCCACGCTGCGTACTATCAAGCATAACTAAACACAAAATGTAAGAGGTCTTTACAATGGCAAACAAAGCGCTATTTCAAGATTTAATTTATGATGAAGCAGGAAATCAGGTAGGAACGGCCGTTGTCGGGCATGACATCTTCTACGTGGTAGACGACGCTGGTTTCAAACGCCACATCGACGCCGACCAGGTGGACCGGCAGGTGCTCAGCATCTTTTTGCAGCAGCTAGAAGAAAACAAAGATGTTGCTGTAGAACAAGCGCTGCGCATGATGGGCAAAGACGATCTGTTCACCAAAGCGGCTCTCGATGCCCAACTCAACAACATCGACATGGACCAGATCATTGCTCAAGGTATCCCCGCCCAAGCCCGCGACATGATGGGCATGATGGGTTTCCGCATCACCATCAACTTTCACGGCGAAGTCATAGATATGGCCCAGCCCACCGCCCCCGACGATGAGTTCTAGCTTGAGGGGGCAGAGCATGATCAAGCTCAAAGGGGCTATTAGTGGGTTTGCTGGGGGGATGCTCGCCTGTTTATTTGGCACAGTTTTTCTTTGGCGAATTCTGCATCTGTTGAATGCAATTGTAGCGATTTTTCAAGGAGAACAAATACCGGACTACCGGCCATTCTACACTTTGGAACAAGCTGGGGGAGTCTTGCTAATAGTAGGATTTTTCACCAGCGTAATTACTCTCATCCTTTGGGCAATAGCAGGTGCTGTTATGGGGCATTGGGCACAAAAACGTTACTGGCAGCAAAA
>JBNKLQ010000488.1:0-2671 GCA_050292445.1 Promineifilaceae bacterium (SeqCode)
TACGCTTCTGTGACGCCGCTGGAGCTGGACTTAACGGCCTTCCACGCCATGCCTTTGCTGGAAGAGTGGCTATGGTCGCTTGAAGGTGACCAGGCAAAATTTGCGCTTCTGCCTTCCCAGGAAGAGGTCCCGATCATGGAACCAGTTTCTATTTAGTCAACTTATGGAGGAAAAATGATAGATATTGCTCGATTGGAAAATGAAAAGATGAAAACCCAGCTGACTGGTCTACGTCAGGCTGTGATTCAGGCTGATCCGATGGTGATTGTGGACGGCCGTTTTGAGAAAATGATGACCGCCCCAATCAACGTCATCGAAATTGCCCGTGAACTGCTGGAATCATTTGCCCATCCTGTTCCAGGGCAAATGACCCAGCTATAGGGCTGACGATGAAAAATATGGAATTACAGCGTCAGCTTGAAGGAGCGGTAAGGAAGCGACTTCGTCGCCTTATTTAAATTCCGCTCCTTAGGGGAAACGGGAGCTACCCCTCTAGCGCACCTAAAATGGTTGGTAATAGCTGCATTTTACGGGAGACCACGCCATCAGCGTTGCGCGTGCCGTCCTCCCGTCGCGGATAGGGTAAGCCTTCCAGCGCAGGAACATCGTTTGTAACCAGCAGGCGACTGCCGCGTCGTACCACATCTGTCACCATGAGGACGGCAAAATCAAGCCCCTGGCTGTCGCGCAGCTTCATTAAGGCATCACCCAAGTCACCCATATATTCAGCCAGCTGACTGCGGTTGGTTACCTCCACCTGGGAAATACCAAATTTCAGACCGCCTGCTTCGTACTGTTTAAAGTCTGTATTGAGAATTTCCTCTGGCGTGCGAGAGGCAAGGCTGGCTCCGGCTTGCAGCACTTGTTCGCCAAACGATTGCACTGTTTCGCTAGCCAATGGGGAATCGCCCACTTTGGCCCAGCGCAGCAGCCGCTCGGCCGCTTCCCGGTCCCGATGGGTGGTCGTGGGCGAGTTGAGGATGAGCGTGTCTGACATGATGCCGGCCAGCAGCAAGCCAGCCAGGGCCGGCGGGGCGCTTAGCCCTGCTTCGTTGATGCGTTCACTCACCAGGGTGCAGGTGCTGCCAACGACATCAATGGTAAAGCGGATGGGGGTGCGGGTCGGGGCATTGTCCAGCCGGTGATGGTCTAGCACTTCAATCAGGTCGGCTTCATCCAGCGCCCCCAACGCCTGGCCAATCTCATTATGATCCACCAGGATGAGACGATAGCGGGGCGGATTAAGTGCATCCCGTTGGCGGCAGATCCCCTGATAGCGACCATCCTCATCCACCACCCAGAACTCGCTGCGTTCTTCGTGCAAAATGCGGGGCAGTACGTCCCGGATGCGGGTGGTGGCTGTAAAGCGGGGGACATTGGTATCGCATGCTTCGGAACATGGCCGTTCCATGATGTCGGCAATACGCATTTCTTCCCGCCGGGGATGGGCACCCACGGATTCCTTCAAAAAGCGAAATAAACTGAGCACCGTAACCAAGCCATATGGTGTGCCATCTTCGTTAACTACAGGCGCAACACCACCGGTGCGGTTGGCAATGGCCCACACATCGCGCAGAGGGCGGTCTGGTGTCGTTGTGTTGAAGCGTTGGACAATATTTTCAAATCGAGGGGAAGCATCTGGCAGCAAAACGGGTGGCTCTAGCTTGAGCCGTTCTAGCACCCAAGATGTTTGTGGATTGAGGTGCCCGGCGCGGGCCGCGACGACATTTTCTTCTTCTTCCTGATTTTGTAGTAGCCAGGCATAGCCCATTGCTGAGGCGATAGAGTCTGTATCTGGGTTGATATGTCCAATAACATATGTTCCGCTTGTTTTCTTAGCCATAAAAGTTCTCTCTCAAATTGAATTATTAAAAAATGGGTTTGATTCGTTCAGGGAGTTGTTGGGTTCGGTTTAGAAGGTGCAGAGCAGGATTATAGGTGTGTTTCCTGTCGAATTCCCTTTCTTAATTTTGTTGAATTTTATCCAAACATTGTACCATCTTGTGGGTGGTGTGTTTGGTTCATTTTGGAATGTTGCGTCAACGGGTACCATGACGTATACAATTAGCGATGGCAGTCGCAATTATGAAACGGTTGCCCTCAACGCCAGTAACGACGATTTTCCCTTCGACTCGGCCACGTTGGTGTTGCCGTTAACCTGTCCTTTTATCTTTTTACACCTGAACCAGGCGTCTGTCCACAGGAGGCGGCGCTGCTATCTGCTGCGGCGGAGCAGCAGTTTGAGCATGGCGTTATGATTTGGATGGGGACACGTATCTGAAGGCTCTCGATAACAACGTCTGGCACCTCTTCCCAGAACGCAGCGATTGGGAGAAGCTGGTCCCTGAAACAATTAATTAGCGGGATAGCAACTTTCTGGATGATGTGTGAACAAAAGTAAATCGCGTTTCACGCATCATGCATCACTCCCTACTGCTGATTTGTGACAATTGGCACCTCATCGGTGTGAAATTTATCACTGTGGTCAAAAAGTTGGGCTGGCCATACTTGTGAAGCAACAACCCAAAAGCCAATATTTTACAGGTAGGAGGTAAGCACGTGAATCTTGAGCAAGCAAACATAGCCATTCGCACCGCTTGGAAAATGTCACTGATTTCGATTGGGGTAACTGTTGCCCTGACGTTTGTGTACGCCAGTGGCGGTACCCTGG
>JBNKLQ010000489.1:0-2636 GCA_050292445.1 Promineifilaceae bacterium (SeqCode)
AAAGATCATCTGCATGTGGCGGCGGCTGGCGCGCAGCTCTTCCGCTGAAAGTGACGTGAGCTCCCGGTTGTCCATGATAACACGACCCGCAGACGGCCGTAACAACTGCAACAACAAACGCCCCGTCGTCGATTTACCACAGCCGCTTTCCCCCACCAGACCCAACGTTTCCCCCCGCCGAATCTCAAAATCCAGCCCATCGACGGCCTGCACAGCACCTACCTGCTGCCGTCGCCAGCCGCGCCGAATGGGGAAATATTTCTTGAGTCCTTCGACCCGTACCAAAACGTCTACCTGACCATTTTTCTGCGCTGTTTGCGTCATGCGGCCACCTCCATTGCTTCTGTGCCTTTGGCCGCCTTCTGCACCTCTTCCCAGCGCCAGCAGGCCACCGAGTGCCCGGGCGCAATAGGTTGCAGCAGCGGATTTTCTTGCCAACAGTGGGCTACAGCAAAGCGACAGCGCGGCGCAAATGGGCAGTGCGCCGCTGCCTCATATAAATCGGGTGGCGACCCTTCAATGGGAATCAGTCGCTGCCGCTCTTTAGCATCTATCTTAGGCAGCGATTCTAGCAAACCAAGTGTGTACGGATGGCTCGTTTCACTGTACAAATCCACCACGTTAGCGATCTCCACAATGTAGCCCGCATACATCACCGCCACCTTGTCTACCAGGCTGGCCACCACGCCCAAATCATGCGTAATCCAAATAACCGACATGCCCAATTGTTCCTTGAGCCGCTTTACCAGGGTAATGATTTGCGCCTGAATGGTGACATCTAATGCCGTGGTTGGCTCATCGGCAATGAGTAGCGCCGGATCGCAGGAGAGGGCCATAGCGATCATGATGCGCTGCCGCTGCCCGCCAGAGAATTGGTGTGGATAATCGTTCAAGCGATTTTCCGCATCGGGGATACCTACCAGATTGAGCAGCTCGACAGCCCGTTTTTCGGCTACGACCGTTTCCAGTCCCAAATGCAGCTGAATTCCTTCCGTGATCTGCCTGCTCACCGTTAGCACCGGATTGAGCGAGGTCATCGGGTCTTGAAACACCATACCAATCTCGCCACCACGAACGTGGCGCATTTCTCGTTCTGGTTTTTGCAACAGATCGATGTCATTGAACAGCACCTCTCCCTCCTCCACAATGCCGGGGGGTGAGGGCACCAGCCCCAGCAAAGAAAGCGCGCTAACAGATTTGCCGCAGCCGCTCTCCCCTACCAGGGCCATCGATTCGCCCTTTTTCAAATCGTAGGAGATGCCATTGACGGCATGAACAACGCCTTCCTGCGTATAGAAGCGGGTGACAAGGTTTTTAACTTCGAGTAGTGTGGCCATTTTTACGAACCTTTTAATGAGAGTGAAAAGTGATAAATGAAAAGTAAAAAGTGGCACTTACTTCTCACTTTTTAATGCTTTTAAACCGGCTTCACCGACTGCTGTGGCACAACCAGCTCCGGCTGGCGACGACGCCACCAGGCGCGGCGCGGGCGCGTCACGTCCATTTGGCGGCGCAGCCCTTCGCCCAGCATGTTGAAGGCAAAAATTTGCAGAAAAATCACAAAGCCCACAATGGCAATTTCCCAGGGCGAGATAATCATTTTAGACCAGAAGTCAGACAGCATTTGGGCCAGCTCTGGGAAAGTGGCCGTAAGCCCCACGGGAATGGAACCAGCGCTGTTGGGGTCTTCAGCCATGCGCACAAATGCCTCGCCGATGAACAGGCCCAGAAAGCCCAGCTCCGCCACTACAAGCAAGGCCGAACTAAGCTCAAAGGCAATTTGGGAGGGCAGCGTGGGCCAAAGCTGGGGCATGATGTAGCGGCGTAGAATGCCAAACGGCCGTACCCCCACTGCCCTCGCCCCTTCAATGTATGGGGATTGTTTGGTCACCAAGGTGCTGTTTTTGACGAAAACGGCCGTATTCGCCCAGCCGGTTGCCACCAACGCCACCACAAACGTGGTCAAGGTTCGCTCACCTAAAAACGAAACCACCGCCAGGGCAAAAATCAGAATAGGAATGGCCAAACTAGCGCCCGTCAGCAAATCCACCACGCGCTCTACCGCACCGCCAAACCAACCAGCCAGCAACCCTAAAACCAGTCCGATGGTTATGCGTAGCGCAGCAATTACAAAGCACAAAATAAGCGTGGGTCGGATGGCAAAGAGCAGCCGGGTTAGCAAATCTCGCCCCGCGTTATCGGTGCCCAGGGGGAATTCGGGCGCGGCCAGCGGCGGCACCGGGTTGCGGCTAGGGTATCGCGCCTGACCGTCTACAACAACCGGCTCGTTAAATACCCGCATGGGATCATAGTTAGCCAGGCTGGAGCCAAACAAGGCAATGAATAAAAACAGTGCCGTGAGAACCAGACCAACAAGGAGGGGGGTGTTTCGATTGCCAACTTTTCGCATTTTAATTTCTCCACTACTAGGCAACGGCCGTTTCCAATTCATCTTCTGTCTGGCTTAAACGAGGGTCAACCACATTCGCCAGCACGCTAAACAACAAGTCCGACAGCAGCAAAATTGTCCCTAAAAGGACCGCAATGGCCGCCAGCAGCGGTGGATTGCCAAAGTAAACACCCGGCGGGCGGGCATCTAACCGCAAGCCAATCGTAAACAAAAAGATGCGCCCAAT
>JBNKLQ010000490.1:0-2532 GCA_050292445.1 Promineifilaceae bacterium (SeqCode)
ACCATTCGCGTCATCAATGTTTTGGATGAAACATTTTCCCACGACGTGGGAGAACAAACGGCCGAACTCACTCTGGTGATGCGCGCGGAACTGCAAGGAACGGCCGTAGATACCACCGTTGCTTCTGGTTTGGCCTTTGATTCGTTGGGCCAGGCGGTGCCTGCTGGGTTTACATTGGTGCCAGACAGCATTCGCTTTAGCAGCGGCAGCGTGGTGGCTGTGGATGATTCAGGCCGGGTCACCTTTTCGATGATTGGTGAGGGGGTTGTGGCGGCGAATTTGGCGCTAGATGGGCCGATTACGGCCGTTACTGGTCAAGAACCTGAAACGGCCGCAGCTTACCTCTACCAACAGCTTCCCCTCCGTGCCGTGCCCAGACTTAACATCTGGCCCGTTTGGTTTGGCCACGTTCCATACCTGACCTCGCGCATTCAGACGGTGGTAGAACCGTAAGGAGTCTGCGAGTGGGCGAGTATGATCCCCACTCACAAACAGGCAAATTGGCCTACTCGCATACTTATCTGTAAATCGTAGGCAAAACGGCAAGTCAAAACGGCCGTAATCCAGACAATCAAGGAAGCGATGAATTTAGATTGGAAAGTACTCAACTCAAAATATTTGCTGCAAAATGAATGGCTTGCGGTGCGGGCAGATACGTGCGAGATGGGCAACGGCCGTCTCATCGACCCGTACTACATCATGGAAAGCGGCGACTACGTGAATATTGTCCCGGTCACGACGGCTGGCGAGATTGTGTTCGTGCGCATTTACCGGCACGGCGTGGTCCAAACGCTGTTGGAAACGCCAGGTGGCTTGATTGATGAGGGTGAATTACCGTTGGCAGCGGCCCGACGAGAACTGCTGGAAGAAACTGGTTGTGCCTGTGCCGAGTTGCGCCTCATCGGTAGTGGCTCGCCAGACCCGGCGCGGCTAAGCTGCCGTGCGTTTTACTTTTTGGTGACGGCTTGTGTGGAAACGGCCGTTCCCAATTGGGACGAACATGAAGAGATGGAGCTGCTGAAGCTGCCCATCGCCCAGGTGAAGCAGATGTTGTTTGCTGGCGAGATTATCGATTCGGTGCAGCAAAGCGCCCTCTTTTTTGCTCTGCACGCCCTGGGAGAATTCAGCGGATGAGCGGCCTTTTTCCGGGTCGGGTGATGGCGCTTGACATGGGCAGCAAGCGCATTGGCGTGGCCATTAGCGACCCCACGCGCACCATTGCTCAATCGTACGGCGTGGTGAAGCGCAAATCCCGCGAGGAAGATTTTGCCCGCTACCAGCAAATCCTGGCTGAGCAAAAAGTGACGCTGCTGGTGGTGGGCTTGCCCACGACGGCGGAAGGTGAGGATAGTGAAACGGCCGTTTGGATTCGCAACTACATCGCCGAGTTCAGCCAGCAGTGCGAGGTGCCCATCCAGTTTTGGGACGAAAGCTTTACCACCGTCCAGGCCGAAGCCAGCCTGCGCCAGCGCGGCAAGCGGGGCAAAAAAGCTCGCCAGCAGGTGGATGCCGTCGCCGCCGCCTTTATTTTGCAAAGTTACCTGGATGCGCATCATTAAAAATAGGACGCTGATTTACCTGATACCCATGATCAGGTAAATCAGGCAGATCGGCGTCCCATTGATTTTGGAGTAGCCTTATCGACAAGCAAAAAACACGGCCGCAGCGCCGCAAGGACCCTTTCCAGGAACCGCCTAAAAGCAATAAGCGGCGTTCGATTAGCTGTTTGCTGAAGGCCGGTTTGCTGTTGGTAGTGCTAACGGCTTGCCTGACGGCCGTTTTGGTTTTTTACTTTCAGTGGCGGGGCGGTGAATTTGTGGCGGGAGACGGCCGTTCCGTTGAAGCCCGTAACATTTACCTGCAAGCATATTTGGCCGCCAATGCTGATGCCCTGGAGGCGCCAGCAGGCAACGGCTTCACCCCAGCACCCTTCACCATTGCCCCAGGAGAATCTGCTGACACCATTGCTGCTAATCTTGTTGCGGCAGGACTGCTGAACGACAGTGAGCTGTTTCTTAACTATTTGCGCTATCATGGCCTCGATGCCCAATTGGAAGCGGGCGAATTCATCCTTGATCCACAGCAAACTATCCCGGAAATGGCCACCGCGCTAACCGAGGCCGTGGCCCAAGAGGTGGATTTGCGCTTTGTGGAAGGGTGGCGCTTTGAGCAGATGGCCGATTATCTATCTGATAATCCGACAGCGAATATTGACCCCAATCAATTTTTGGCCATCGTCCAGCGGCAGGCTGCTTTTGACCTGACGCCGTACTCCTTTTTGGCCGATTTGCCCCCAACAGCCTCGCTGGAAGGTTACCTTTTCCCCGACACGTATCGCGTGCCTCAAGATGCCGATGCGGTTTATCTGGTCGATTTGATGGTGCAAACGTTTGATCGGCGCGTGACGCCGGAAATGCGGCAAGGCTTCCAAGCGCAAGGGCTAACGGTGCATCAGGCGGTGACGCTGGCGGCGATTTGGCCTCTTCCGTCGAGCTCTGGCGCCACGAGATGGACAAACGGAGGTGGTGGAGT
>JBNKLQ010000491.1:0-2523 GCA_050292445.1 Promineifilaceae bacterium (SeqCode)
ACTCGTCATACTCAATACACTGGTAGAACCGTTACTTTTTCCACTGCCAGAGGCAGTGGTTTAATCTGATTAATTAAGTGCATATGCCTACACAATGGTCTAACCTAATCGTTGCTTGAGCTGATTCAACAAATGGCTATGGTTTAAAAATTCAGCAATTTCTTTAGCCTCTAGCCAAGCACTTAGACTTTGTTCTAGCTGTCCAAGCTGTTTGTGAATATCACCTAAGTGTCGCATTGCGTAAGCGTACCCCAACCGCTCCTCAATTTGCCGGTAAATTTGAAGGACTCGCTGCGTAAGCTCTAACGATTTTTCTGGTTGGCCAAGGGCTAAATGGTTCAAGCTAATTTCGTTCAGAATCATTGCTTCATATCGTTTGTTACCGCGTCGCCGAAATATTTCCAAACAGTCCTGGGCTAAATTATCTGCTTTGTCGTATGCTTCTTGCATACTGTAAATGGCAACCAATAATAAGTTTGCCAGCCCTATTTCCACTGGGTCTTGAATACGTTCGCTTAATTCTTTAGCACGCATTGCCCGTTTTTCAGCCTCATTTAAATCTCCGTCCCGAATTTCGATATTTGATAGTAATCTGTGCATCTTTGCCTGACCGAATTGATTGTCGCCAGCTTGGTGCATTTGCATGGCTTGCAAAGCAACCTGTTTAGATTGTTCAGTATTGTCATCGGTTTCAAAATATACTCTGGCTAGCTGCTCAATCGCTCTGGCCTCTATTGCTTTATCTTCAAGCTGTTTGGCAAAAGAAACGCTTTGTTGCAGCTGCTTTTCTGCCTCCCGATAGTGCCCCTGATCAAAAAGGATACATCCCTGAAAATAGCATGATTTCGCAATGCCGGTACCATCTTCAAGGCGATAATAAATGTTTACTGCCGTTTCCAACCACCCCCACGCCTCATCATACCGACTTTGCTCAATGGCCACTTCAGACCAGTTGAGCATCGTGTGGGCCAGGTCTTCGTCAGAATCCAGCTTTTGTGCGGCCGTTTCCGCCAGAGCATACGCGGTGTTGGCATCCTGGTAACGGCCGTATCTGAACCAACTGCTCCCTAACGCCTGCGTTAAATCCAGCACCAGCCGCCAGATGCGCTCCTGGTGCGCCACCTGCACCGCCGCCAGCAAGTTTTCCCACTCTGGATCAAGCGCTGCAAAATTTTCCTGGTTTTCCTGAGCGTAGTTGAGGAAGTAACGCACCATGCGCTCGTTGGCCACATCGTTGTCCCCCAGCTTTTCGGCGGCAAAGTCGGCCAGCAGCGGATGCTGCTTGTAGCGCGTTTCGCCCACCTCTTGCACCAGCGACAGCGTGGTGAGCGTGTACAGATCGTCTTCGGTCAGATAAAGATTCCAATCGGCGACGTTGGCGAGGGCTTCGGCAGTGAACGGCCGTCCGCCAAACACGGCAATCTTGGCAAAGAGGTCCTGCAACTCTTCATCCAGGGCATCCCAGCTTACCTCAAACGAAGCGCGCACGGCCGAATCGCTAATCGCCAGCCCCAACCGCTGCTGCTCATCCTGCAAGCGTTGGGCCATCGCCGCCAGGCTCATCCGGGCGCGGGATTTCAGCCGCTGGGCAGCAATCTCGACGGCCAGCGGCAGGTGATGCAGCAGTTCGCCAATTTGTGCGGCTGCTTCCGTTTCTTCCAGTTCAGCCAACACCCGTTCTTCGCCTAAAATCTCCACCAGCAGGGCTTTGCTGCTCTCAGCCGAAAGCTCGGGGACAACGTAAGCATGGGCGTTCAGCGCCGAAGCAATGTCTAGATTGCGGGTGGTGAACAGGGCTGCGCCCCGTGCACCGTGCAGCAGCAGCGGGCGCGCTTCGGCGGCGTCATCGACATTGTCCAGCACCAATAGGGTCTGCTTATCTACCAATAGGCTGCGCACGGCCGTTTCCCGGCTGGCCAAATCGGTGAGTCCACTAAAATCGTGGTCGTAAGCCCGACCCCACAGCTCCAAAATGTTGCTTGGCTCACTGGTGTGGGTGTTGGCCCACAGCACGCCATCGGCAAACTGGGCGCGTAGCTGCTGAGCCACAGCCGCCGCCAGCGAGGTTTTGCCGATGCCACCCATTCCCACCAAAGCCACCACTTGCTCCTGCTTCAGCAGATCGGCCAATTCAGCCAGGGCCACCTCGCGCCCCACAAAATGGGGCGGTGCATTCGGTGCCTGGAAAGGACCCGATGGCACGGCAGGCTGAGGTGCAGCCGGTTTGGGTGTCGGTGGTGGCGTCTTCAACACAATCTCGTCTGCTGTACCATTCTGAACACCCTGCAAAATCGCTTCCAGGGCAGCCCCCACCAGCCGCACAGAGGCGACACGCTGGTTTTTGTCTTTGTGCAACATCTGGTCCAGCAGATCGGTGAGTGCAGGGGGCAAATCGGAGCGAACGCTGCGAATGTCTGGTGTAGGTTCTTGCAGAATGGCCATGAGGGTGGCGGCGGACGTGGGTTTGGCAAACGGCCGCTCCCCGGCCAACATCTCATACAGCAGCAGCCCAAAGGCCCAGAT
>JBNKLQ010000492.1:0-2448 GCA_050292445.1 Promineifilaceae bacterium (SeqCode)
CCCTTGCCCCACGGCCAGCGTCTTCTCGTCCAGCCAGAGCAAATCACCGCCTTCGGCCCGTGCGGCACCATGCAGTTGGTAATGAATGGGAATGCCGAGTTTTTGGTAAACGGCCGTACACCCCGCCTCTTCTCCCTGCCGTAACTGTTTCCCCATCTGCAAAATAATTGCCCCGTCATTGGTCACAATGCTGGGGTCATGGGTAAAAATAGCGTCGGCATGGTCAGGCAGATCAACATCGTGGTACACCACCTCGATTCCCGCCGCATGCAGCAAATTGACAAAGGCGTCGTGTTCGTTTTGCGCTTCTGGCAGATACGGCCGTTCCGTATAATGCCATTTCTCCGGGTCCGCGTTACCAAAGGCTGAGGACGGCCGTTTCACCAATACCGTCTGCAAAGGGGCGATCATGCTTTGGCTGCCGTAGTTTTTGGTCAAAGTTCACCTCGTCGGGAGAAGTAATTGGGTAATTGAGTAACTGTGTAATTTTCATCTAATTACCCAATTACCTAATTACTCAATTACATTATGTCAATAAGTGGCTCAAGAAAGCGCGGGTGCGTTCATCTTGCGGGTCGTTAAAAAGTTTTTCGGGTGGGCCCTCTTCAATGAAACGGCCGTCGTGCATATACAAAATCCGATGAGCAAACTTGCGGGCAAAGCCCATCTCGTGTGTCACTGTCAGCATCGTCATGCCTTCTTCCACCAACTGCTGCATCACCGCCAGCACCTCGCCAATCAGCTCCGGGTCCAGCGCGGAGGTTGGCTCGTCGAACAGCATCACCTTTGGCTCCATCGCCAGGGCACGAGCAATGGCCACCCGCTGCTGCTGCCCACCAGACAACCGCGACGGATATTGGTCCCGTTTTTCGGCCAAGCCTACTTTTTCCAAATTGTGCATCCCCAGCTCAATCGCGGCTTTTTTCGGCATCCCCTTCACTGTCACCGGCCCTTCGATCACGTTTTCCAGGGCCGTCATGTGGGCAAACAGGTTAAACGATTGGAACACCATGCCCGTTTTCAGACGCAGGGCGTGGACTTGTGCCTGATAGGTACGTCCTTTGCCACCCGCCTCCACCGTAACGCCATCCACTTCCACCATGCCAAATTCCGGCTGCTCCAAAAAGTTCACGCAGCGCAGCAGCGTGCTCTTGCCCGAGCCACTGCGCCCGATGATACAAATCACTTCTGCCGGGGCCACCTCAAACGAGATGTCTTTCAGCACATGGACATGGTCAAAATGTTTGTTCAGGTTGGTCACGCGCACAATGTGGCTCATAAGGACCGCTCCCCACGCGCCATATAGGTTTCCAAACGGGACTGCGCTGCTGAGAAAATAATGGTGATGATCCAATAGAAAACGGCCGCAACCAACAGCGCCTCAAAATTACGGAAATTCGCCCGCCCCACCTTCTGTGCCCGCCACAAAATCTCCCAAACAAATCCGGTGATGGCAATCAGGGACGTATCTTTAAGCATGGCAATAAACTGGTTGCCAATGGGCGGAATCACCAGCCGGAACGCTTGGGGCAGCACAATGCGCTGCATAATTTGCCGGTTTGTCATACCGATAGCCACAGCCGCTTCCCGCTGCCCCACCCCTACCGATTGAATGCCCGCTCGCATAATTTCCGTCATGTAGGCACCGTAATTCAAGCCCAAAGCCAACACACCAGCGGTTAACCCAGTTAACACAATGCCAAACTGGGGCAAGCCCAAAAAGAAAAAATAAATTTGCAGCAGCAACGGCGTGCCGCGAATGAGCGAAATATAAAACGTGGCCAGAGCATAGGCCGGAGGAAATTTAGACAGCCGCCCCAGCGCCCCCAGCAGCGCCAACACCGATGCCAACGTTATTGACAAAATGGAGAGCAAAATAGTTAACCCCACACCGCCAAAGATGAAGGGCGTTCGCTCCCTAATAAAATCCCAATCCAGCGAAACGGTGGAAAATTCTATCCCAAAAACTGTAAACTCCACGCCGCTAAAGGCCAACACCAGCAGCGCCATCAAAATGACGTAGGAGGCATTGACCCCCAGGCTGAAGCGCAGCTGTTTCTGCCGCCTCAATTCCTGAATAATGCGGGCTTGATTGGTGGCGTCAGGTAAATCGGCCGTTGAGTGCATGGTTTTCTCCTGAAAAAGAGCCACAGAGAGCACAGAGATTAAAGAAAAAATCTCCAAAAACTCTGTACCCTCTGTGGCTAATAAATTTCTCTCAAACTAGCTCTACTGGGTAGGGTCCATCGTTATATCTTCGCTAAACCATTTCATAGAAAGTTCCGTCAACGTGCCATCATCATGCATCTCAGCGATGATTTCGCCGACGCGGGCAACCAGTGTTTCGTCACTTAATTCACTGCTTTTGTCAAAAGCTACTGCCAGATTTTCAGAGAATACAGGGGACCCAACGCGGGAAACGGCCACGCCGCCATCAATCGCTGCCTG
>JBNKLQ010000493.1:0-2433 GCA_050292445.1 Promineifilaceae bacterium (SeqCode)
ACGAAATCAGCCGCCCACCAATGCGGTCACTCAGCTCAAACAGATGCACGTTTAGTGGGCCACCACTGCCTAGATTGCTCTGGCTTAAATCGGCCGTTAACAACCGCCAGCCTGTATAAACACCCGAAACACCGCCGCCCACAATCGCAACATCGATCACAGTTTCATCCATATTTGTTTACCTCCAAAAACAGTGTAGCCCAAACCATATTAACTGCAAAAAGCTACTTTAGCTCAACTCATTTCCCCGGAAACTGTTTGTCCGGCAGCTCTCTTTAGAAGAAGTTTCCGGGGAAATATCCTTAATTTAGTTCTACTTGTGACATTTATCACAAATAAACCAGAAGGATCGCAATCGGCAAGAAATCTATCTTGAGTAACATGTAGGCAGAAGCTGTAAAAGAGTGATCGATGCAATTCCCATAAGCTGGGTCAACACAGATCAAATCATATGCATGAATTAGCTATTACAGAACAAATCTTGAACCTTGCCCTGCGCCATGCCACGGAAGCAAACGCCCATCAGGTAACTGATCTACACCTGCAAATTGGTGCGCTTTCCACCATTATTGATGACTCTGTGCAGTTTTATTGGGACATTATCAGCCGGGATAGCTTATGCGAAGGGGCCGTGCTTCATTTTCACACTGTTCCCGCGCAACTCCACTGCCAGGATTGCGACCAGGCTTATACCCTGGACCACGAACTAACAGCCTGCCCGCAATGCGGCGGCATTAAAGTCAAAATCCTTTCTGGCCAGGAATTCCAGCTGACGTCTATTGATATCGAAACTTAAAACCACAGACAAGATTGGACCAATTTGCCACAAAAAAAGGCTCTTTCGCTTGAAAAAATTGGTCCAATCTCTCAAAGATCTCTGTGGCCAATCTAATAAGGAGTTTGCATGTTAGCGAATCCCAAGCAAATAGATCCGCCAACCGATGATAAGCGTTGGCGCTTTGTGCAAGCCACCATGCGCCGCAATGGTTTCAGGCGTAGTGCGCTGATCGAGACGCTGCACACAGTACAGGAAGCGTTTGGCTTTTTGGATGCAGCCTCGTTGCAATACGTAGCGGCTTCCCTGCGCGTACCGTTGAGCCAGGTGTATGGTGTTTCTACGTTTTACCATTTGTTTAGCCTGAAACCGGCGGGTAAGCACAGCTGCGTGGTGTGTACCGGCACGGCTTGCTATATCAAAGGTGGCCCCAAGCTGCTAGAACAAATTGAACAAGCTTACGGCATCAAACCTGGCGAAACAACCGATGATGAGCAGATTTCGCTGCTGACGGCCCGCTGCGTGGGTGCCTGCGGGCTGGCCCCTGTTGCCGTATTTGATGGGGATGTATTGGGCAACCAAAGTCCAGAAAAGACGTTGGCAACCCTGCGGAGGTGGTCAGACGATGATGCATGAAAAATTTGAGAAAATCACGGCAAAAGAGCAAGCGGCAACAGCCAAATCAGATCACATCATTCAGGTATGTGTTGCGGCCAGCTGCCTTTCCTCCCAAAGCGACCAGGTTTTGGAAGCAGTGCAATCTGAGATCAAAGCGGGGAAGCACAGCGGCTGCCAGGCCAAGGGAGTTGGCTGCATGGGGCTTTGCTCGCGTGGGCCGCTGGTAAATGTCGCTCATAAAGATACCAATCTGGACGAAACACTTTACCAAGACGTAAAACCGGAAGACGCTAAATCACTTGTGGAAGCTGTTAGCGCAGGCAAACTGCTTAAGAAGCTCGTTTGCCCCACCGATGTGCCTTTCTTCCAACGGCAAACCAAAATTGTGCTGGAAAACAGCGGCCGTATTGACCCTGAGCGCATCGAAGAATATGTGGCAACTGGAGGGTATGAGGCTTTGTTAACGGCCGTTACCGAAATGACCCCCAACGACATCATTGATGAAGTGCTGCGCAGCGGTCTGCGCGGGCGCGGTGGTGGTGGCTACCCCACCGGCCTCAAATGGACCACCGTGGCCAAAGCCGACGCCAACCAGCGCAAATACGTCATTTGCAACGCCGATGAGGGCGACCCCGGTGCCTTTATGGACCGCTCCGTGCTGGAAAGCGATCCACACCGCGTGCTGGAAGGGATGACCCTGGCAGGTTACGCGATTGGGGCCCGCAAAGGGTACATCTACGTACGCGGTGAATATCCGCTGGCTGTGGCCCGGCTGAAAAAAGCGATCAACCAGGCGCGGCGGCTGGGTGTGCTGGGTGACGGCATTTGCGGCACCACGTTTAATTTCCAAATTGACATTCGTTTGGGAGCCGGAGCGTTTGTTTGCGGCGAAGAGACGGCTCTAATCCATTCGATCGAGGGATCGCGCGGTATGCCGCGTCCCCGTCCGCCGTATCCGTCGGTCAGCGGCCTGTTCGGCTGCCCGACGTTGATCAATAACGTCGAGACCTGGTCGAACATTCCCGTGATCGTCCTGGACG
>JBNKLQ010000494.1:0-2427 GCA_050292445.1 Promineifilaceae bacterium (SeqCode)
TGTTCGGTAACAATTGGGGCAGGTTTTATGATTGGTAATTGCATATGCTGAATTTACCGCATATTTCTTGTTATGTAAATCTTAAATCACAACTATCGAGCTCTTTATGGAGATGTCGCAGAAGAGTTTCCGGCAGATGGTAAAAATGGTGGCGGGGGTACGGCAAGAGGTGTCAGGGGGAGATAACGGCCGTTACTACCTGGAGCGCCGTGCATGGACTGATTGCCCTGCTGCTGGCAGACCCAATTCCCCGCACTGTTCTGGAACAATTTTCTCTGCGTCAGATGCACATCTTTACCCTCAATCAACTGTGCCGCCCCGGGTTTTCTTTTGAGGATTTACCAGCTGGGTTTTCTGATGGGACAGCAAATTGATAGGGGAAACGGCCGTCCCCCCCAAATCAACTATTATGGTAAAAAAAGCAGCCATTACTCCAATCCGTCTGCAATCGCTCTAAATAACAAAATCGCTTCATACTCGTGCTGCTTAAAATCCTCATCTGCACTGGTCTTAACAATGACCACATTTTTCTGAGGATTCACATAAATCACCTGTCCCCAAATGCCAATCGCTGCAAAATCACCTTGAGAATCGCGTGGCACCCACCATTGATACTGGTACCCCCAATCATTATCTATTTGTCCCGGTTGCAAAAAAGCTGCATCTGGCGTTGTTGCTTGCGATACCCAGGATTCTGAGATGATTTGACGGCCGTTAAACGTTCCCCCATGCAAATAAAGTAATCCCAGCTTGGCAAAATCACGTAAAGTGGCATTCAAGCCGTAGAAACCCACCTCTGTTCCATGCATATCCAACAGCCAATACCCGTCACTCGCCATTCCCAGCGGCTGCCACAGTTTTTGCTCAAGGTAAGTCGTCAAATCCTGTCCTGTCACGGCTCGCACCAACATCGCCAGCGCCTGAGTATTGATGCTAGCATAATAAAATTCAGTACCGGGCACAGCGCGGGAACCATACGAGGCGGCGATTTTGTCGATGGACTCCATATTGATAAACATGCGATCATACACGTGAAACGCATCCGTGCTTTCATCATCGTACGCTTCCGAAAAATCAATACCTGAGGACATTTGCAAAACATCGGCAATGCTTGCCCTGTCAAACCCCGACCCTTTCAACTCTGGCACGTACTGGGTAATGGGATCATCAACACTCTCAATAAGCCCATCATCAAGCGCAAGCCCCACCAGCGTAGACACAAACGACTTAGCCACCGAGAAGGAGGTGGCTCTGGTTGTCTCATCATATCCGGCAAAATACTGTTCAAACACAACCGCGTCATCCTTGATCACCAAAAATCCTGTGGTTTTTGAGCGTGCTAAAAACTCATCCAACGTTCTCGTTTCATTTTCATACGGGTATGTCGTTAGAATACTGGTTGGATTCTCAACGAAGGTGTACGGCGTCATTGATTTGTGAATAGTACGCGCCGGGAAAATTTGATCCATGTGGGCAAAATTATTAGAGACCTTGTCTGGATCGAATAAGGAAAGTTTTGGCTCAACGTAAAAAAACCAGGCCAGACTGGCCGCTGCTAAAAACAGTATTGCAACCACGGCCACAATAAATCGAATTGTTTTGCTTTTCATTTTAAACGCTCCTGAAATAAAAGTTTTGATCTAATCAATATATCGAAACTTCCCGATATTCCGAAGTATTAGGTAAAAAAACTAACAGCAGGTCAGCCATTCTTCAATTAGGTCAACGAATTGACGAATCTTGTCTTTGTTAACCATGTAGTAGACTTCCCTGTCTCGTTTCTCGGAAACCAGAACACCGGCCCTTTTCAACAAGGACAAATGCTCCGAAGCTGTTGATTGGGCAATCCCCACTTTGTTAGCAACTTCACCCACAGTATGTTCTTGCTTATCGGTAAACACAGAAAACAAGATTTGCTGCCGGTTATTATTGGCCAATGCTTTGCAAAATTGGAGAAAATCTTCATTTAAAGCCATAGGAAATACCATGCAAAACCTCGATATATCGTGAAGTAACGAAATGGGATTCTAGCAGATAGAGAAAATTATGCAAGAAGGATTTTGCCAAGCGCCATCACTTCTTTGTGTTATCCAGAGTGATGAATGAAGATTTGTCAGGGGCAGAAGGGTTGCCTGGTAGATGGTGGCGATTGTGATTAGCTGTTAGGAAGTGGGGGTGCTGCGAGAGGGATGTGGGGGAGGTAACGGCAGTTACCCTCTACAGCGCCGTCCATGGCCTCATCGCCCTCTTGCTGGATTCGTGTTCCCCATGAACCCTCTTGACAAAACTAGTAACTTGTTTTATATTTGCGCCCAACGTCAACTATTAACTTGTTTAGTAGATTTAATTATGTCCGTCCGTCACGCACTCCTGGGCTTGATAGCCCAACGTCCCCGCCATGGCTATGAACTGCACGATGCGTTCGAG
>JBNKLQ010000495.1:0-2368 GCA_050292445.1 Promineifilaceae bacterium (SeqCode)
ACATAGCCTGCAAAGAAAAATCCGCAGCAGCAAGAATCATGCCCTTCAATTATTTACGAGAAAATCCTTAATCACCTTTCGAGTGACGCCATACTTGAAAAACAATGCATCCTAAAGTTGTATATAACCATCCGCCCACGACTCCTATTATCAAGTCAGCAATTAAACTATCGGCAAAATTAAGGAGAATATTAGCAACAAGCACACCAAGTGGAACTGACCATTGCCAACGGATATTCATAGATGAATAATTAGTATTTCTAGGGCGTAGTAAATACGTAGTAACTCCAAATAAAACCCCAAAAGGAAATCCCAATAAATAAGCTACTGTAGTCTCACCCATCAACACGTTTCCTATATCAAGAATGAGAAAGAAAACACACAAACCCAATATTCCATAGAGGATAATCTTTCTGTCAGGATTGTACATGGATACACCTTATTTTAAAGCGTCTGTCAATTGTTCAAGTACATTATTTTTATAAGGACGCAGTCTGTAGGTAGCATACAAACTGCTTCCAAAACCAACCCATGCCGCAGAGGCACCAGCACTTGCAGCTGCCAAAGTGCCAGCTGCAACCCCAACTCCACCCGCAACAAGACCAAATCCTAAAGCTATTGTCGCTCTCCATGCCAATTGTTCAGGGGATAGGCATAACCCGCTAATTTTATCTCCGACATATTGGAAGGATGCATCTATGACTCCTGCACCGAATACGGCACCTTTAAAGCCTCTAACACCCTCAACCAACCTGAGACGAGGATTCTGAACCTTTATAGCAGCTCCAGTGCTTCGTACATAGTAACCATCTTTCAACTTTACTTTCCGGTAAGTAATAGGTGACAAGAAGCGGGTGACTACTCCATAATTACAGGTGAACAAGACTGTAAGGAGGAAGTATGTCAACCGCTTCATACAAAACTATACAAGCCCTCGAGCAAGTTGTAAAACCATTGCCTGTGGGCACAAATCTTGCACTTTTACATTTAATGTGGGCCATGCTCAGAGGAGCCTTTCTCCAAGGACGTGGCGCAGTTCACACAGCGTTGTCTGAATCGGGATTTAGTGACGGCGAAGTTCGGCGTAGTTGGCAAGCATTGCGCTATGGGACATGGGATATCCGCGAACTAATCACCCGATGGCGGCATCTGGTATTGAGTGAAGAACAGTGGCAAGCCAGAGAATATGAAGGCTGGCAACCCTTAGCCGTAGACATCACTGCATTCTGGCGACCCCAATTGAAATTCTGGTCAAACAGATTCTTCCATCGTTTAGCTAATCGCCTGATTAAAGGCGTTGGGTTTGGTGTGATTACACAGGTTGGCGAGATAGATGGACAGCGCCTGCCACTGCTCAAACGCATCATTCGCGCCAATCCAAACGATGATGGCGAAACAGAACTCAAGACAACGATTCTGCGCCAAGTTCCTCTTTATCTGGATGAGCAAGAGGTCTTTGTGCATGATGCGGGTGTATCTATGACCGACGTGCAAGATGCGGAGATACCTCGTTTTGTGATTCGGTTAGCAGTGAATTGCACAGGTCGGCGCAATCATTTGCCCCCCAAGAAGAAGCGCGGGCGTCCGGCTGAATATGGTCAACTCGTACGGCCGTTACCACGTAAACGGGGCGACAACCACATCTCAGCAACAGCCCCAGATGTGACAAAGAGCTTTCAATTTGGTAGTCGTACTATTGAAGTTCAAGGATGGACAGGGTTGGTACGTACTGGTCAGAAAGTGTCGACGAGCAATAAGACGTTCACGGTCTGGGTTTTTCATGACCCGCTATACCAAAAACCGTTGGTTCTCGGCACGAACTTGTCGGCTCAAGCAGAAACGATTTTCCGACTATACCTTGACCGCTGGCCTGTGGAACAACCGCCACTTGTTGCCAAGCAGATGCTGGGCTTGCATCGGCCGTTCGTTTTTGCGCCGATTTCCTGTCAGCGCTTGCCAGAGTTGGCTTTGCTTGCTGGCAATATCTTGACTTATTTAGCTGCTATCTTGCCGCCTATCCCCACAGGATTTTGGGACAGGCACCCAAAAAAACGTCTGGACGGCTTCGGCGAGCATTATCCAAGGTTGATTTTCCCAAAGCTTACCCATTTGATGGGCGACTTCGAGAAAAACAGTCTATTACAGCGCACTTACCCAAGGGAATTGCAGCTCATCGCCGGGTAAAACGACGACAAGTTTTCGATTCTTCGTAAGTTGAGGCGTTTTGGGCCCCCATTGTTAAGGTCCATTTAGACAGAGCTTTGCTTTGGATATGTTGTCTTGCCATTTGTTGGCAAGCAGTTAGCGGAAACTAAAGTTTCTCTAACTTTGGAATCTCCCTGAGCGATGGATTGAGGCGTTTGTCAGG
>JBNKLQ010000496.1:0-2340 GCA_050292445.1 Promineifilaceae bacterium (SeqCode)
GACCGCCATCCAAAGCCGGGATGGGCAGCAAATTAGTCAGGGCCAGGGCCACATTGATAAAGGCTATCATGTTGAGAATGGGGAAGAGATCGCGGTTTACGGCCGTTGCCTCCACCGACTGTCCCGCAACTTGACTAATGCCAATAATACTCAACGGACGCGCTTCTCTGGCGCTGAGTTCGCCCTGTATCAGCATCTTGGGCACACTGACAAACAGCGCCACATAATCCCAAATAGACTTACCCGCCGTAATGACAGCCTCGCCCGGCGAGCGCGTAATGCGAACATCGTTGGAAGCCTGTCCCAGGGCTACGCCAATTGGCCCTTCTACTGCCGGATCGTATTCGCCTGTTGAACGGGGAGTGACACCAACGACCATTTCTTGACCGTCACGCAGAACGAGCATTTCCACAATCTGGCCGCCCTTAGCATACATAGGCGCAGAAATGACGCGCGTGTTGTCCGCTTTTTCATTTTCAACTTCTAGAATGATGTCGCCAACCTGCACGCCAGCGATTTGGGCCGGTGAATTGGGATCAACGGCCGTAATCTCCACCGCCGGTGCGCCCATAACAGCCACAATCCAAAAAACGACAAACGCCATCACCATATTAGCCGAGGCTCCGGCCACCAACACAAAAAATCGCGCTCGTTTAGAGGCTCCCGACAGGCCGCCAGGAACATTGGGATCATCTTCACCAGCCGGGCGCACAAATCCGCCCAGCGGAATCCAGTTGATGGAAAAGATCGTTCCCTTGTGTTCGGCAATTTTCAATGCCCGTGGCGGCAGACCAAAACCGAATTCTTCCACGCGGATATTGGAAAGACGAGCCGCCCAAAAGTGTCCCAGTTCGTGTACCAATATAATCGGCGTTAAGACAATAAAAAAGCCGCCAATCGCCCATAAAATCGACATATGTTTTTCCTTTACAAACAGACCTGACAGCTTTCATACAACCTTAGGTTGTTGACCTGTCAGGTCCCAAAAATTCTACCTGCCATTATACGCCTGTGCCTGCGGCAATAGCAACCAGATTTGAATGATCTAATTGCTTATTAACAGTTGCACAGCCTGACTATCAATAGCGATGCGTATTTCCGATCCTTCTGGAGGCAAAGAAACGGCCGTATCAAACTCCAGTTTAAGCGTGATGGGAGACTGGCGGCTAGAGATTTTGGCTATCTGGTAACGGCCGCGAAAGGAAAGAGATTCAAGACGGCCGTGCAGCACATTCTCCGCCATTTCTCCAGCCGCCAGCAACCGCCCCGCATCTGGCCGAACGAGCAGGGAAGCGGGGGAGCGGAGGGGCCGGGGCGACTCGCCGCCCGCTACCCGCCAATCGCCAATCGCCGTACGAATAATCAAAGGGTCTTCCGAAATGATTTCGCCATCTAAGATATTATCCATGCCCAAGAAACGAGCAACGAAGGGCGTGGCGGGATGCCGATACAAGTCAGTTGGCGAGCCATCTTGTTCGATACGGCCGTTATTCATCACCACCACCCAATCGGCAATGGCAAACGCTTCGGCTTGATCATGGGTGACGTAAACGGCCGTCATCCCCTCTGGTCGCCCCACCGCGCTGCCCGCCTGTTTGAGGATAACGCGTAAATCCAGCATCAACCGCTCACGCAAGGCACGGTCTAACGCGCCTAACGGCTCGTCCAGCAGCAGCAAGCGCGGCGCGGGAGCCAGAGAGCGGGCCAGCGCCACCCGCTGCTGTTCGCCACCAGACAAATCGTAAATGGGCCGGTCGTCAAAGCCGGTCAAGCCCACCAGTTCCATTACCTGCTCCACCCGCTCCACGATGGACGGCCGTTCCCAGCCCGCCATGCGCAGCCCAAAAGCAATGTTTTCAAACACATTTTTATGCGGGAAAAGGGCGTAATCTTGAAAAACCATACCGAAACCGCGCTGGTGAACCGGGATTTGGGTTAAATCTTGATCGTTGAGAAGGAGACGGCCGTTATCCATCCCTTCCAACCCGGCAATAATTCGCAGCAAAGTCGTCTTGCCGCAGCCGCTCGGCCCCAGCAAAACGACCACTTCCCCCGCCTCAATCGTCAACGAAACGCCGCGCAAAACGGGCTGGGCATCGAATGTCTTCTGGATGTTGTTCAATTCAAGCATCGTGATATCGAAACTATTTTTGGCCACAGATTGCCACGGATTAACACGGATTGCGCTTAAAATCCGTGCTAATTCGTGTTAATCTGTGGCAGAATTATCGAAATTTTTATCTTTTTAGATTAGGATCAATCTCCAATCCCAAGTCTCCAGTCTCCAATTTCTCTCTCCTCCCGCGCGGCAGCGACAGCAAAATGACACCGCCCACTACC
>JBNKLQ010000497.1:0-2305 GCA_050292445.1 Promineifilaceae bacterium (SeqCode)
ATGCCGCCAAAAGTCAAGATCGGGTCAGTGACGTATTCAAAGCGAATTTGTACAACTTGTCCAGCATAAGGCGTGAGATCAACCGATTCCTGCACCCATTCGCGGCTGCGTCCCGTGTAGAAACGGTCGGTGTAGGCTACATCTGAGGGATCGTCCCTGGCATCTTCGCCCTGCATTTGTTCCCCAACCAACCCTTGCCAGGTTTGTCCGCCATCAGTGGAGACGGAAACGTAGGCAAAGTCGTAGCCCAGTTCAATTTCATGGAAAACGGCATATTCGAGGGTGGCGCTGTCTACACCACTCAAATCAAATTCTTGTGTCAGGCGCATGTTGCTGTAGTTGGCCCGATTGGCCAGCCACATGTGCTCGCCAGAGAGCGGCAGCAGTTTGAGCAGCGGCGTGTGGTTGCTGCCGGTAAAGTTCAGGGTAACGGGACCATCGCCAAAGAGCCGGTAATAATCGGCGGCGTATTGGCTGACAGTGCTGTCTATGGTGGTGGGGAAGTTGTTGATGCCGGTATTTGCGGCCGTATCCAACCCATCGCGCAGCTGGTAAATTTCAGGTGCGTTTTCATCGCTGTGAATGGCCAGCGCCGCCAGCCAATCCAGGAAAAGCGACATGCCGGTGAAGTCGAGGTCATTTTCGGCGGCAATGGCGTCCAGGGCGGCAAAACCTGGCTCGGGATGGGTGGCAAAGGTACGGTACAAATCTGGCCCAAGGCGATTGTACAGGTAGCGGTTGATGACGTAGCCTTGACCATAATACGGCAACGTGTTGCCATCGACCCAGCGGTTGAGCTGTTGGTCTGGATTGCCCAGAAACATGTTGCCTCGGGCGATGGGATCGGTGGGGAAGCCCAGCAAATCTTCGGCCAGCATGGCGGAGCCTTCGACTTCCCAATCCCAATCATTGGCGTCGTAGTTAGATTCGATCATGTGGCGGAATTCGTGGGCCAGGATGTCCAGGTAGGTGCTGGAGCCGAAGAAGCTGCCGTTCATGACAAACATCTCGCGCTCGTTGGAGCTGGGGTCTACGGCGTTGGGCAAAATGTCGCTGGAGCCAAAGTAGCCACCCAGGCCGCACAAGTGGGACGTGCTTTCATCGACATCACACACGGAAAGGGGCGAGGCGTTGACGATGTGAACGCGGGGATCGCCATCAATGCCGGGATTGTCTTCTGAACCGAAAACGGCCGTATCCTCCTCATAAATCTGGTCAAAAGCTGCACCGGTAGAGGACAACGCATCCTCGCTGGGGTCAGACAGACCGGCGGTGGTATCAAACCAGAAATAAGCGTGATCACTAACGTGCAGCAGGACAAAATCTGGGTTGGAGATAGTATTGACGTCGGTGTTAAGAATGGCGATAGGTTCCCGTGACCCCACGTTGTACGTCTTTGGTTCTGGTGGTGTGTCGGAGGGCAGCTCTGTTAATCCACGGTAGGCGATAGCCAGGCCCAGATCATCTCGTTCAGGTGGATAATTGGTTTCCAAATCGGTGAAAGTGGCTTGCTCTGCCTCGGTGACCAGGGCGCGGCTGAGGTCATCGTACGCGGCGGCTGGGGCAGGCCATTCAAAACCGACAGGCGCTGGTTCTTCAGTTGGTGCTGGATCTTCTGTGGGCACGGCCGTTTCCTCAGCGGGGACTTCAGTTGGGTCAGGTTCTTGTGTGGGTTCGGCGGTGTTGGTTGGTACGGCCGTTGGATCTGCTGGCTCCTCCGGCGCGGTGGTTGGGGTGAGTTCGATGTCTTGTGTGCAGGCTGCCAGCAGCAGCAAAAAGAGTGCGAGGGACATCCAGCGTTTCCAATTATGCATGAAGCTCTCCTTAAAAGTGGGTCAAGTTTTAAAACTTGACCTACAGGTGTTGTGTTTTGCTTTGCCGATTATAAAGGGGAAAGTGGAAACAATGAAGCAGATAGGACTAAGGCGTTATGGATTTCTTATGTACGGCAGTAGAGACATTGCACGCAACGTCTCTACTCCGGGTTCACAGCTATCTTTTGGCCAACGTCATCAGCAAGTGGCCCTTAGGGCGCAGGGTGATGAGCGGCTCTAGTTCTACTTGCGTGCCAGGCAGCAGCGTCAGCCGGTAGCGCTGCACGATGCTGGCCAGCAGCAGAATCGCTTCGGTCATGGCAAAGTTATTGCCGATGCACTGGCGCGGCCCGCCGCCAAAGGGCAAATAGGCATAGCGCGGCCGTTCTGCTTTGCGCTCAGGCGTAAACCGCTGGGGGTCGAACCGTTCTGGATCATCCCAAAAGTCAGGATGACGATGGGTGACGTAAGGACTCATGGTGATGACGGCG
>JBNKLQ010000498.1:0-2296 GCA_050292445.1 Promineifilaceae bacterium (SeqCode)
CCGTATCGGCACCAGCACCACCGCTCCGGGATGTTCGATAGCACCTTTTTCCAGAGTACGGCCGTTGGGCAACTGCAAGGTATCCAGCCGCAAGCGCCAGCTGTCATCTTGCTGCCAAAGTAGTTTGGAATGGACTCTTTTTACCATTGGGGAAATAGAGATTGGAGATTGGGCAATCTCTAATCTCCAGTCTCCAATCTCTATAAATGATTAATTGCTCGGCGGAATCTTAATGACCTGCCCCACTTCCAGCACGTTAGGGTTGGCGATGCCATTGTAGGCGGCCAGCTCATCCACGGAAAAGCCATATTGCAAGCCGATGCGGAACAAATTTTCACCTGCCTGCACGACATGCGTGCGCTCTTCGGTGGTGGGGGGAACGGCCGTTGCTTCTACAGCCGGTTCAGTTGTGGCCTCAACTTCTGTGCCTTCTGCCGGAATGATCAGCACCTGGCCAACGTCCAATGAATCCACATTGCTCAAATTATTGGCCGACACAATTACCTCTACAGGAATGTCGTACAACAAACTTAAGCCAGTGAGGGTATCACCCGCCACGACCGTGTGCGAAACTTCACCACGCGGCTCATTGGTTTCTGGCACCGTGGTGGCTTCGGGTTCGGTTGTGGCTTCTACGGCCGGATCTGTGGTGGCTTCGGGAACGGCCGTTGCAGCAGCCGGGTCGATTGTTGGCTGTGCATTGGGGTCTGTGGTGGGGACAGCGAGGGTGGCCGGCAAAATGGGAGCGGCCGTTGGGTCTACACTTTCTGAATTGATAGGGCGCTCGCAGGCCACCAACACCAGAGCCAAAAGTGCCAGGGCGGGCAGCCACCAACGGGATTGAACCAAACGTTTCATAGGAATCTCCTACCTTTTTATTTCAAATGATTATGTTAAGCAAATCACGCAAAAAGTTCTAAAAATAAGGAGGCTTGCCTGTGATTTGCTCAAGTAAAAGCAGAAGAAGCGTCACATCTACTTCACAAAAAGCTCTCCACTTTTACATAAGTACAAGTAAACATAACGCAGTCTACCATAGGCCAAAATGAACGTCAAGTGAGTGGCAACTACGTGGCGATTGTCGAGAGCGGCTCTCGCATTTCGCTGCTCATTTGGGGATAAGCTATAATTTCGCGTTATGCCGTCTGAACAGCCATTTGGTTCAAGCGGTGGTGTTAGACAAAGCAGAGTGGGTATTAATGCCCATTTGTTGTCTGGGGAAGCCGGCTATCGACGGGCCGGCATCCACCAATACATAGCTCAAGTCTTGCGCCATCTACCCTGGGAAGAGGGTGAACCAACATACGTTGTCTTTACACAACAGAAAAATTTATTCGAATATCTACCGGGAATTACGGCCGTTTCTAGCCGCTTGTCTACCCAAAATCGCCTGCTGCGCATTTTATGGGAGCAGGTCATCTGGCCCTGGCAAGCACGGAAGCATGACATTGAGCTACTGCACAGCATGGCCTTTGTCACGCCGTTATTGTCTACTTGCCCAACGGTCATCACCGTGTATGATCTCAGCTTTTACCATTTCCCAGAGCGGTTTCCGACTTTACAGCGGCTGTATTTAAGCAGCCAAACGCGCCGTTCCTGCCGCCGCGCCCGCCGCATCATTACCATTTCAGAATCGAGCCGTCAGGACGTACACCAATTTTTTGATGTCCCTCTGAGCCAGATTGATGTGGTGGTGCCAGGCGTTGACCCAGTTTACCAGCCCTTGCCCGCCGCAACGGTTCAGGCTTTTCGGCAAAAGCACAATCTGGATCGTTTTGTGCTGCACGTGGGTACACTCCAACCACGCAAAAACATCCCGGTTCTCATCGAGGCGATGGCGCGCCTGGATGATTCAGAACTAAAGTTGGTTTTGGTGGGTGGCAAAGGCTGGCTGTACGACGACATCTTCCGGCAGGTACAGGCATTGGAGCTGGCCGGGCGGGTCATTTTTACCGGCTATGTGCCGGATGACGATTTGCCGCTGTGGTACAACGCGGCTGAGCTGTTGGTCTTTCCTTCCGTTTATGAGGGATTTGGCCTGCCGGTGCTGGAAGCAATGGCCTGTGGCACACCGGTGATTGCCGCCAACAGTTCATCCATCCCAGAGGCGGTCGGTGATGCCGGGCTGCTATTTGATCCTGATGATGGAGAAACGTTGGTGGAACAAATGACGGCCGTTTTAACCAACGCCGATTTACAAGATAAATTCCCGCCGCCACCAGCGACAGGGCAAACAGCAGGGAACGCGTAATCGGTTCGTCAAGCAGAACGCCGCCCGCGACAACGCCGAAAAGGG
>JBNKLQ010000499.1:0-2214 GCA_050292445.1 Promineifilaceae bacterium (SeqCode)
GTGTAGGGGCCATGATATGTTTCTTCACGCAGGATGATGTCGGTGATGAGGGAACGGCCGTTTTCATCCTTAAGTTCATGCAAAGCATCCACAATATCTTGCCGGGTGCGCTTGTAGCTGGCCTGGGTCACAATGCCGTTTGGCTCCCGTCCGGCCATGTTCAAATAAATCTGCCCGACGTGCCCCATGCTGTAAGCCACCGTCTGGCTCCAATCGACGTTATCGTAGTTGAGAAACTTGCCCAGCACCTGGTTGCGCGTGTTTTTAGATACTTTAGTGGCCATGTTTTGCAGGCCGATTTTCTCCACCAGCCGATAAATGACGGCGGGAGAGAGCCCCAGCTTAAAGGCCAGCGCCTTCAGCATTGTCATTGGTTTCCGGTTCAGCTTGAGGAACCCTTTTTCCATCAGGTAGTTATTCAAGTTCACAATGCGATTCAGCGGCCCAAAGCCGTGATCAGACATGGTGATCACGTGGGCATCTTCTGGCAGCAAATCGAGCATTTGCCCTACGTAACTGTCTACTAACTGATAGCCACCCTGAATGGCATCCTGATAGACGGATGGTTCATGGCGTGGGTGGTTGCTGTCCATTAAGCGCCACAGGGCGTGCATCATGATGTCCAGGGCAATGAAGTGGACCATCAGCACATCAACCGGCTCGTTTTTCATCAAATGCACCGCCCATTTACCATGCGCGTGAATCAGATCATAAATATCTTTAATATATGCTTCTTCATTGCCTGCTTTGTACTGGATGTTGGGCGAAATGCGATAATCGCCCAGCTTGGCCTGGTGGCGGCTGATTAAATCTTTGGGATAGCAAAAGGTGCCTTGCTTGGGGCTGAGAATACCAGAAATCATAAAGCCGTTGATCGGTTGGGGTGGGTAGGTCACTGGTACGTTCAGCACGCCCACGCGGTAACCCATGTTGGACAAGATTTGCCACATGGTGGGCTTTTTAATTCGGGTAGAGTTAACTAGCGAATAGCTGTCGCCTGAGGGCTGAATGAAGTCAAAAACGCCGTGTTTGCCGGGATTGCAGCCGGTCATAAACGAAGGCCAGGCCGGACTGGTGACCGGCGGCAGGGTGGAGAGTAGATCGGTGTGGACTCCATTGTGCATCAGCTTTGCCAGGTTGGGCAGTTTGCCTTCATCGGCCCACGGCCGTATTAAATCGAATGTTGCGCCATCTAATCCTAAAATTAATAATTTCATATTACTCGCTCATCATTATAGTTTATTAGGTACTTTAGCATTTTTCTGCTTAATGCAAAATTGGACTACAGTATTATGAACAAACGCTTTTATTCGGCAAACTGTAGTTCCACAATTTTGTAAATAATCTCATCATTATCAAAGGGCAGCTGCTCACCAGTAAACGAATCATAAAGCAAAACATCTACAGAATAGGTGCCGGGTTGTAAGTTCGGGGGAATCTCCAGGTAGCGGAGTTCACGGAAATACCAGCCTTCTTGCCACCAGCTGGTTGGCCGCGATGCTTCGGCCGGTGAGGAGTCATTCTGGACGACAATGTTGCCTGTGGCGTCCGAAATTCGCAGGGATATGGTTCTCTCGCCCAGTGGGGCCGCAATGGCTCGCCAAAATAGGGAAACCTGCACCGTTTGGCCTGGCTGGATGGGAATGGAGACGGCCGTTTGCCCAACAAAAAAGCCAGCTTCATTCGTCACAGAAACGGCCGCTTTTTCCAATAAAATACTGTCTTCCACAGAGCGGTTTATTTCATAAGCGGGGCCGGGTTCACCATTGGGCTGGAGCAAATACACACCGTTGATTTCAGCAGCAATGGTCGTCGTCGGTTCCGCCAGTAAATTGACAATTTCCCAATGTAGATCGGGTATTGTAAAAGGGTAGGCATTCATCTCTTCCGCCAGCAAAATGTAGTCAACTGCCATATCATCCAATTCATTCCAGGGGTAGAGGAATAAAATATCTCTTTGGGCTACCTGGGCGGTGAAGGCGACCTGGGCGCTAACGGCCGCATCGTCAGGCAGTTGCGCCAAAAGTTGCCACGCCTGCTGGTGGCGCTCGGTGAGCTGATAGCGGTACGGTTCGTAATGTTTAGCCAGTGGCGCAGGGCTGTAAAACCAGTAGGTGATGATGGTGGTGAGTAAAAGGGTGACAACGGCCGTACGCGCCCATCGTTTTGGCAAGCGGGTGAGACCCGTGCCTATGGCCGCAAACAAAAAAGGTA
>JBNKLQ010000500.1:0-2180 GCA_050292445.1 Promineifilaceae bacterium (SeqCode)
GGCCGCAGAGCAGCGCCAGCCACTTCTGCAAACCAACACCACTGGCTACCGGCTGATCCATGGCGAAAATGACGGCCTGCCCGGTCTGGTGATTGATCGTTACGGTGAAACCTTTGTGGTGAAGCTGTACACCACGGCCTGGGTACCCCATTTGGCCGATTTGCTGCGTGGCTTAACGGCCGTTACTGAACCCAAGCGTGTTGTCCTGCGGCTTAGCCGCTTTGTGCAGCGCCAGGAAGCAGATTTATACGGTTTGCATGAGGGCCAGCTGCTGCTGGGCAAGCCGTTGCGGAATGGGGCGCGTTTTTTGGAAAACGGTCTCTATTTTGAGGCGGATGTGGTGCAGGGGCAGAAAACCGGCTTCTTTTTGGATCAGCGAGATAACCGGGCACGGGTGGAAAAACTGGCTGAAGGCAAGCGGGTGTTGAACGTTTTTGCCTACACAGGTGGATTTTCACTGTATGCGGCGCGGGGCGGAGCCACAGAAGTGGTCAGTTTGGACATCAGCCAGCCAGCGTTGGCCAATGCGATGCGTAACTTTAAGCTAAACCGGGCGCATGAGGCAGTTGCCGCTGCCACGCATGAACTGTTGGTGGGGGATGCCTTCCTGACGCTGAAGCAGCTCATCGCCAACCGCCGCCGCTTTGAGATGGTGATTATCGATCCGCCTGCTTTTGCCAAGCGCAAGGAGGAGGTAGAACGGGCAGTGTCGGCATACGGCCGTTTGGTGCGTTTAGGCCTCCATTTATTGCGGCCCGGCGGCATTCTGGTGATGGCGTCTTGCTCCAGCCGGGTGAGTGACGAGGTGTTTTTTGAGCTGGTGCATCAAACGGCGTTGAGTGCGGGACGGCCGTTGCAAGAAATCGAGCGTACCGGCCATGCCCTGGACCATCCCATCACCTTCCCCGAAGGGGCTTACCTGAAATGCCTCTTTGCGGTAGCGCCATGAGCTTACTTTTTGGCCGGTAAGATTAAGCAAATCTAAAAACGTCACCCTTTGGGATGCCAAATGTTATTGGTCCAACTCATCAAAATATTGCCAGCTTTGTAGGTCTGGAGACTCGATGCCTAATTGCGTGAGGATGGCCATGATTTGGGCGCGGTGTTCGGTGGCGTGGTAGATCGCCTGGGTGAGGATGATAGTTTTCGGCACTTCACGCGGCGTATCGTCCTTCCAGTTGAGCGTTACGGCATCGTTGGCTTGCACTTTGGGTGCCCACTCAATCAGGCCAGCGCCGGTGGTGCGCACAGCCTCTATCATTTCTGCGATGGTCATGGGTGGGGCATCTTGGGGGTGATTGTATTGTTGGCCGGTGCTAATGCGCGAAAAGTATGATTGTTCGGCCTTGACAATGTGCTGTAAGGTGTCGTGGATGGTGCCGTAGGCTCCAGGTACTGTGGCACTGAGCTGCTCGTCGGTCAGCTCGGCGCATCGTTCCAGCAGGCGCAGGTTGGCCCACAGGTGATGGCTAAACAGGGTTGCGAGGGTATCGATTGTTTTCATAGTCGTTGATTTCCTGGTGTTTTTCTCTAAGTTTTGTGCGAACAGTACGGCCGTTTAACGTCGGCTTCACTCGCTGCGAGCAGAACCCAACTTTTCTGCAGGCGAGAGTCCTTTGCCCACCAGATCCTCAAATCGTGAATCGACCCCGGGCTCGTGGTCGGGTGAAAGCATTGTTGGGCGGTTAAATTGTCAATAAACCACAATCTGCGGCAATTCTCTCGCCTTCTCGAGCACATTTTTTACTTCTTTGGGTAACGGCGCAATGCCTTCAAAGTCTGTTTGTTCTACAAATTCGACGAGCTTCTGACGCAGGTCTTCTGGTTCCCATTGCTTGAACTTGTCGGGCGTATCCAACCCGGCCTCGTAATAGAGACGTGCACGTACACTCTTGACTGCTCCTAATCTGGATAAATCTGACAATTTAACCAGCTCCAAAATTGTCTCCGATGAAATGCCAGTCTGTTCAACTAACTGTTGTCGAGATTGAGGTGTTTTTCCTGCAACTAACATGTCTTCAACAGTAACAATGCTGATACTTTCCAGTTTCGTGATGTCCTCCATGTTTATGCCACGAAAATCACGGATTTTGAAGCTTTTTCGAGTTTTAGCGATCTCTTGCTCTCGCAATTGGCTGGCCATCATTGCTAAAGATGCATTACCTATGAACTGATAATAC
>JBNKLQ010000501.1:0-648 GCA_050292445.1 Promineifilaceae bacterium (SeqCode)
TTACCGAAAATTGCCAGTTTGGGGCAAAAATTGATCGAAACTCCGTATTTCTGGGTCGTGACCCCCGTATTGCGAATTGGTTATCTATAATGGTCCCGTATTTCTATTTTTATGGGTTTTGAAAAATTTCAAATTTTTGCTCGAAATCCATGGGTTTTAGCCTACGGTTTTACCGAAAATTGCCAGTTTGGGGCAAAAACTGATCGAAACTCCATATTTCTAGGTCGTGACCCCTGTATTGTGAATCGGTTATCTATAATGGTCCCGTATTTCAATTTTACGTGTTTTGAAAGATTTCACATTTTTGCTCGAAATCCATGGGTATTAGCCTACGGTTTTACCGAAAATTGCCAGTTTGGGGCAAAAACTGATCGAAACTCCGTATTTCTTGGTCGTGACCCACATATTGCGAATCGGTTATCTATAATGGTCCCGTATTTCAATTTTATGGGTTCTGAAAAATTTCACATTTTTGCTCGAAATCTAAAGTGTTACGCCACAGTTTTACCGAAAATTGCCAGTTTGGGGCAAAAACTGATCCAAACTCCGTATTTCTTGGTCGTGACCCCCGTATTGCGAATCGGTTATCTATAACGTTCCCGTATATGAATTTATATGTGTTTAAAAAAATTTCACATTTTCGGTCAA
>JBNKLQ010000501.1:748-1589 GCA_050292445.1 Promineifilaceae bacterium (SeqCode)
AATCCAAGGGTGTTAGCCTACGGTTTTACCGAAAATTGCCAGTTTGGGGCAAAAATTGATCGAAACTCCGTATTTCTTGGTCGTGACCCCCGTATTGCGAATCGGTTATCTATAACGTTCCCGTATATGAATTTATATGTGTTTTAAAAAAATCACATTTTCGGTCAAAATCCAAGGGTGTTAGCCTACGGTTTTACCGAAAATTGCCAGTTTGGGGCAAAAATTGATCGAAACTCTGTATTTCGGGGTCGTGACCCCCGTATTGCGAATCGGTTATCTATAATGGTCCCGTATTTCTATTTTTACGAATTTTGAAAAATTTCAAATTTTTGCTCGAAATCCATGGGTGTTAGCCTACGGTTTTACCGAAAATTGCCAGTTTGGGGCAAAAACTGATCGAAACTCCATATTTCTAGGTCGTAAACTCTGTATTGTGAATCGGTTATCTATAACGGTCCTGTATTTCAATTTTACGGGTTTCAAAAAATTTCACATTTTTGCTCGAACTACATGGGTCTTAGCCTACGGTTTTACCGAAAATTGCCAGTTTGGGGCAAAAACTGACTGAAACTCCATATTTCTTGGTCGTGACCCCCGTATTGCGAATCGGTTATCTATAATGGTCCCGTATTTGAATTTTATGGGTTTTGAAAAATTTCACATTTTCGCTCGAAATCTAAAGTGTTACGCCACAGTTTTACCGAAAATTGCCAGTTTGGGGCAAAAACTGATCCAAACTCCGTATTTCTTGGTCGTGACCCCCGTATTGCGAATCGGTTATCTATAACGTTCCCGTATATGAATTTATATGTGTTTAAAAAAATTTCACATTTTCGGTCAA
>JBNKLQ010000501.1:1689-2042 GCA_050292445.1 Promineifilaceae bacterium (SeqCode)
AATCCAAGGGTGTTAGCCTACGGTTTTACCGAAAATTGCCAGTTTGGGGCAAAAATTGATCGAAACTCCGTATTTCTTGGTCGTGACCCCCGTATTGCGAATCGGTTATCTACATCGTTCTCGTATATGAATTTATATGTGTTTAAAAAAATTCACATTTTCGATCAAAATCCAAGGGTGTTAGCCTACGGTTTTACCGAAAATTGCCAGTTTGGGGCAAAAATTGATCGAAACTCCGTATTTCTGGGTCGTGACCCCCGTATTGCGAATCGGTTATCTATAATGGTCCCGTATTTCTATTTTTACAGGTTTTGAAAAATTTCACATTTTTGCTCGAAATCCATGGGTTTTAG
>JBNKLQ010000502.1:0-1954 GCA_050292445.1 Promineifilaceae bacterium (SeqCode)
GTTGGCCCAACTGCTGCTTACGCTAGACGACTGGCCCGCTGCCGAAGCATTGGTGGTCGCTTTAGAGCAGCAAATTCAAGCCTCCACTATCTCTGGCTTACGTGCTGACCTGGCCTTGCAGCGAGGCGACACACGTCTGGTGCGCCAGTGGGCCGATGGCTTGAAAATCAACCTCAGCGATGATGCAGAGAAGATTCTGGAGTTACCCGGTGCTTACTATCTGTTGTCCCGGTTCCACATGGTCAACCGTGAATATGAAGCCGTTCTGCCAGTGCTAGAAATCCTTTCTAACTTTGCCGAAGCACGCCAAAGCAAAAGCTTCTGGCTGCGCGTGTCCCTCTTGCAAGCACTGGTGCAAGCAAAAATGGGGGCGATGGAAACGGCCGTTCCCCTCTTCCAACAAACGCTCACCCAGGCCGAACCGGGCGGCTACGTGCGACTCTTCCTCGACACACAAGATGCCGCGCTGCATCGTCTGCTGCATCGGGCCGCTAACAATCCAGTCACGGCAGAGTATGCCCGCACCCTACTCACCCACTGCGACCCAGAAACGGCAGCAACGCCCACGCCCACCATCCAACCCCTCAGCCCGCGTGAGCTGGACGTGCTGCACCATCTGGCCGCTGGCCGCACCAACCGGGACATCGCCAACGAGATGGTCCTCTCCCTCAACACCATCAAAGCCCACACCCGGCGACTCTACGCCAAGCTAGAAGTCAACAACCGCACCCAGGCCGTCGCCCGCGCCCGCGATCTTCATCTTTTGGATTAGCCACAGCGTTATCCGTTATCGGTAAACGGTGAACCGTGATCGGTAAAACCGTTTACCGATTACCGTTCACCGATCACCGTCCCCCGTTTTCACCCGTGAATGTACCCCTTTGGGTGACACAGTTCACCCAGGGTAAACCTTATACTAAAGCGTCACGGGACAACTCCGTGCATTTTCACCATTTGAATCATCAAACTACATAAGCGATACGGCCGTATCCATCAACTCAGCAACCTCCCGCAGGTTTAACTTAACAGCTTGGCTCTTATCGGAGCCTGCGGGAGGTTTTTCACGAAAAGGAGCAGAGATATGCAAAGCAAAAAGCTGAAAGTGTTAGTTTTAGGTTACGGGGCACGGGAACACGCCCTGGCCTGGAAGATTGCCCAATCGCCGCGCGTGGGCCGCATTTTTGTGGCGCCCGGCAATGCAGGCACGGCCGAAATCGGCAGCAACGTCCCCATCAGCGATGAGGATGTGTCTGGACTGGTCAAATTCGCCAGCCAAAACAAAATCGACCTAACCGTGGTCGGCACCAACGATCCGCTGGCCTTTGGCGTAGTCGATGCCTTTCAGGCGGCTGGCCTAGCCATTTTTGGCCCGCAGCAAGCGGCGGCGCGGCTGGAATCTTCCAAAGCATTTGCCAAAGGATTCATGCAGCGGCACAACATTCCCACACCCGCCTTTACCTCCTTCCACAGCTACGATGAGGCGCTGGCTTATCTGGATTCATTGCCAAACGGCCGTCTCGTCGTCAAAGTCAGCGGGCTGGGCAAAATGGGGCTGGGCGTCACCGTCTGCGACACGAAGGCACAGGCACGAGCCGCGCTGCACACCTACATGGTGGATAAACTGTTAGGCGAAGCAGCGGCGCAAACCGTCATCATCGAAGAGCGGCTAAACGGCCCGGAACTCTCTATGTTTGCTTTGAGCGATGGGCAAACGGCCGTTCCTCTCATTCCCGTGCGTGATCACAAGCGCATTTTTGATGGTGACACCGGCCCCAACACGGGCGGCATGGGGGCCTTCGCCCCGGTGCCCGATTTGCCCACCAATTTTGCATCGCAGGTGATGGAAACCATCATTCAGCCCACGATTGACGGCATGGCTGCCGAAGGCAATCCATACGTCGGCGTGCTCTTTGCCGGGCTGATGCTCACTGAGCGCGGCGTGCAGGTGCTGGAA
>JBNKLQ010000503.1:0-1951 GCA_050292445.1 Promineifilaceae bacterium (SeqCode)
AGTGTAATGATGGTGGGGATAGTTATGATGTCCCGAAGGGGCTATTTGGGGGATATTGGGAGGTGGATCAGTCGAACAAACCCAGGTCCCTGGCACGGGCAGCCGCCTGAGTGCGGCTGTGGACATTCAGCTTGCTGTAAATATTCTTGACGTGGTTCTTAACCGTGCCCACGGCGATGTGCAAAGCCAGGGCGACTTCTTGATTGGTAAATCCTTCAGAAAGTTGACTCAACACTTCCAACTCGCGCCGGCTGAGCGGTTCTACCAGATCAGTTTGCGCTTTTAGGGATGGTGACTTTCTCTCGCTCGTGGGAAAGGCAGCTAACAAACGACTGGTATATTCCGGGAAGATTTTGGCTTCAAGTGCCTTGTAGAGCAAGCGGGCCATCGCTGAACCTTCGTCGACGAAAATACGCACATAGTTTTCCGGTTCGCCAATCGCAAATGCCTGTTCCAGATAGACCAGAGCTTGCTCCGTTTGACCCTTAGCAAATAAAGCTAGTCCTTGTAAGATTAGTGTTTCAAGTTCTGTTTGTCTTTTTCCGATACCCTGAGCGAATTGGTGCAATCGTCTTAGAATGGACATTGCTTCCTCGAATCCATTTTGGGCGATAAACACCCGGGTCCGTGTCAGATACTCGATTTCGCGACGGGGGTCAAGTTCGTTGTCAAGATTCAAATTATTAGCACGTGCCCAACGTTCTGCAGATTCTACATCTCCACGTGCCAGGTCAAATTTTGCCTTGTGAGCAGTTACTATGTCACTCCCCCACGGAGAAAACCCATCAAATATCTGTTTTGCCTTGTGTAAAGCTTCGTCCACCTGCTCGTCATTGCCGAGAGCATAATGGATATAAGCCAGTTCGATGTTACTTAAAGCCAACACCTCCGCCACGTCCCATTTTTTACACAACGCGATTCCTTTAGTTGCATAGTTATAGGCATTGTCCAACTCATTCCATTGGCACAAAATACGCCCCAATCCAACATAAACATATCCGTTGAAAGGCATATCTGACCGACCTGTATGGAGTTTGGAAAATTCAAGCACTTGCTCATAGATGTTTCTTGCCTGATACAAATGAGCTTGCTCAGTATGAAGTTCAGCCAAATTGAGAAAACTTAACACTCTTATGATGCTACCGCCCATTTTCTGACTGGTAGCTACAGCCTCGGTGACAATATCCATGGCTGCCTGAAGCCGACCTTGATTTCGATATGCAGCGACCAGATATAAAGCGGTCTGAATCCTAATTACTATTGCTTCCGGTGGCAACTGTTCTAATGCTTTCTGGGCATGGATAATTGTATCGGTGTGTACACCTTTGATAAAAGCAATGTAGGCACGCTGGGAGTGAATTAGCCCTCGAATGTTTTTTGTCTCTATGTTTGTATCAGGTTTCGGATGAAAATTTTCTAAAACTTTTTCGGCACCTACTAAACGGGCTTCTGCAGCCTCGAACTGGCCAGATAAACACAATGCAAAGGCATGATGTGCAAGAATGTCTGGCCGTCTGCAAATTTCATCCTCAGGTAAGGCAGCCAACCATTTGGACAGGCGGGTTTGATCGCCGTGTTCCCAAATTGATTCGATGTATTTGCCAATCAACTGAATCGCCTTCTGGCTGTCGGCGGCAGCCAGGGCGTGTTCAATAGCCTGTGCCAGGAAATGGTTTTGCTCGTACCACAGACTTGCCTGGCGATGTAATTCCGGGATCGAATCTGGTGCAACTAGCGAAAGACGTTGGCGCAGCAAATCGGCAAACAGATGATGGTAGCGGAACCAGCCCCGTTGGTCGTCCAGGGGGATCACAAACAAATTGGTACGCTCCATCTCTTCCAGCATTTGCCGGCTGGCGCTCTCCCCCGTCACAGCCCGGCAAAGCTCCCCACAAAGCCTGTCCAGGAGCGATGTTTTCAACAGGAAGTCACGCATCTCTGCGGGCTGCTG
>JBNKLQ010000504.1:0-1870 GCA_050292445.1 Promineifilaceae bacterium (SeqCode)
TCTGTTAGCATAGGTTTCGTTTGCGAGTGGGCAAGTTTGCGAGTGGCAAGTGAAAAGTTGCAGGCTGCAGGTTAACTATTGCTTCCCTTCTCACTTTTTACTTATCACTTTTCACTTCCCACTCGTCTATTTCATGTAAGAATAAAGCGCGCCACCAGCAACAAAGAGAAAAATGCCGGGGCCAAGAAAAATAATGAGCGAGCCAAAGCCACCCACTAAAAGATAGGGCAAAACCCAGATTGCCGTCCCTAAAATTAGCATAGACACCATCACCTGCGGCAAATATCGCCCGCGACGACGCCCAACCGCCTGCTTGCTCAGCTGGCCAATAAACCGTCCAACAATACCCCCTACAAAAAACATAATGATGTAGGTAAAAAAGCCACCACCCAACGTGAAGCGCGAAACAAGATACCCGGCGACCAGACTCAAAACCAGGCCAATGACCGGTGCGATAATGTAATCGGTTGGTTTGGCATTAAAGAAAATGTCTTCCTTTTCACGGATGCAGTCGGGGCAACTGTAACCCACTGGGGTTTTAATGGCGCAGCTGCTGCAAATAGGCTTGCCGCAGTTGTAGCAGCGCAGCGAAGTGGGCCGGTTCGGATGCCGATAACAAACAAATTCATAAACTTCTTCATCAGCGGCGGGTACGGCCGTATGCTCATGCACGTTTGATTTTTGTGGGGGAACGGCCGTTTCAACTTCTGGCTCTTCTTCCTCTTCCTCCACGATGGCCGCTTCGGCCCATTCTGGCACGGGTTCCCCACGCAGCTCTGCCAAGGCACGGACTGCCTCTGCGTATTCTGGATTCAGGGCAAGCGCCTTTTTATAGGCCGCTTTTTGTTCGGCGGCATCATTAAGCACCTGCCCCAGACCAAACCAGGCCTCAGCCACCTCAGAATCTTCCTCCAGCAGCTGCCGATATAGCTGCTCCGCCGCTGCTCGCTTGCCTGAATCAGCCACTTTGTTAGCTTGTCGCAGCAAAGAACGAATTCGGGGATCTTGTACATCCATAACAATTTTCCTATCTTGAATAACCCAGCCGTCCCATCAACCGCCGGTAAAAATAACCGGAACTCTCGACACGAGCAAATTTACAACTTTCTTCCGCTTTGGTAACCAGCACCACATCTTCATCTTCCAGCAGGATACCATCGGTGCCATCTGGTGTCAGGTAAGCCCGGTGATCCATATGCACCGTGATGGCAATTTCAGCCTGTTCGTGAAAAATAATGGCGCGATCAAAGGTCAGGTGTGGCGCAACGGGCACCACGACAAAGTTGGGCAGCTGCGGTGGCAGCAAAGGGCCACCAGCCGCCATTGAGTAAGCAGTTGAGCCAGTCGGCGTGGCCACGATGAGGGCGTCGGCCGTGTAGTTGGTCACCAGATCCCCATCCACATGCAATTGAAAGCGCACCACGCGCGCCTGACGACCTCGCCCTACCACTACATCATTGAGCACGGAGAAGGTATGCAGGATACGGCCGTTGCGCCGAATCCGTGCCGACAACATCAGCCGATTTTCGGTCCAAAATTCCCCGGACAAAACACGCGTCAACTTTTCTGGCCAGTTATCGGGCTGGGCCTCGCTTAAAAAACCCACCCGACCCAGATTGATGCCAAAAATGGGAATATCGCATTTGGAGGAAAAGCTAGCCGCCCGTAGCAAAGAGCCATCCCCGCCTAACACGACCAACAAATCGCTGCCGCCCACCATTTGGGCCAATCGTTCATCATCGTAGGAAGACGCTTGCCAGGTTGCGATCTGCCGCTGAGCCAGCCATGCTTCAATTTTGGTAGCCAACGGAAGCGATTCAGTCACCTTTGGGTGGTAAAGAACACCAATACGATTCATAAATTTGACACT
>JBNKLQ010000505.1:0-1793 GCA_050292445.1 Promineifilaceae bacterium (SeqCode)
AGTAGAAGAAAATGATGCGTGGAATCAGTTCAAAACACGCCACCATCCGCTCGCTGAATATTTGGGAACTTACGAGGAAAGAGCTAAGAAGCGCTACGATCAGGGTGATTTTTGGTGGGAACTTCGAGCATGTTCTTATTACGATGAATTTGACAAGCCAAAGATTTTTTGGCCGGATATTGCGAAAACTCCTCGGTTTTCCTGGGATACAAACAAACTTTACATTAATGACAAAGGCTACATCATTACCGATGTCGATTTATCTTTGTTAGGCATTCTCCAATCTCGCGTAACCTGGGCATTGGTTTCCCGGTTGTGTTTGCGCAACAAGTTTCGTGGTGGATTATGGGAATATCACATGAAAACACAGTTCATTTCTAATCTGCCAATCCCAGAAGTTCCACCTTCTAAAAAAGATTCCATTGCTCAAAATGCATTGTCAATCACAAAGCTGGCAAATGAACGTTACCAACTTCACAAACAAATCCGCCACCGCATCCTCACCGACCTGGGCACGCCAGCAGGCAAACTCAACAACGCCCTCGCTGCCTGGTGGGACCTCGATTTCCCCACCTTCCGTGCCCAAATCAAAAAAGTCTTCAAGCGCGATATCCCCCTCAAAGAGCGCCACGAGTGGGAACTGTTCCTGGCGGATGCGCGGCAGCATCACCAACAACTAACCGCCCAAATCATCACCCTGGAAACCGAACTAAACCAGCACGTCTACACCCTCTTCCACCTCACCCCGGAAGAAATCCAAATCATCGAAACCAGCACCAAATACCCTTACGGCGAGGTGTAACATGACCAACCACCTCATCGACCAGATCGTCTACAAACTCTACAACCTCACCCCCGCCGAAATCGCCATCGTGGAAGGCAAAGACCCTAAGGGTTTGGTAGCGTGAAGGCACAATCCTTTAAGAGCAAACCCTTAGGGTCTGGTTCGCGTGGAGGCCAGGTCAAGACCCCAAGGGTTTGGTAAACTTTGGGTCAAGGTTACGATGGGCAAACCCTTGGGGTCGGCTCGAATTGGAGAGATGATGTCAAAGCCAAAACCGCTGCAATACGAAACCTATTACCATATTTACAATCGCGGCAACAACGGCGAAACCATCTTCCGCCAAAGAGAAAATTATCTTTACTTCCTGAAACTATATCTCAAGCACTTTTATCTGATGGCGGAGACATTTGCCTATTGCTTGCTGCCCAACCATTTCCACTTCGTCGTTTGGATTCGTTCCAGGGCGGAGATTGAGGCGTTAGCGGAAAAGACCAAGACCCCAAAGGTTTTGCAATCTTCAGGCCAGGACTCCAGTGGACAAACCCTTGGGGTCTCCAATGTGCCGACACCCAGCCAGGCGTTTGGCAATTTGTGTAACGCTTACGCCAAAGCCGTGAATAACAAATACGGCCGTACCGGCAGTCTGTTAGAACATCCATTCGGCCGTATCCCCGTTACCACCGATGCCTATTTTTACAATCTCATCACCTATGTTCATCGCAATCCCCAAAAACACGGTCTCGTTGATGATTTTCGGGACTGGCCCTATTCATCTTATGATGCTATTTTGCATGATAAACCGACGCGCGTAAGTAAAACGGCCGTGTTGGAATGGTATGGCAACTTGAAACAATTTGAGGAAGCTCACCAGGCAGCACCAGAAGAGGCATCCCTGCAAAAATGGCTAGGTGATATTGAATAACCAGACCCTAAGTGCTCTGTTAAGCAAATTTGTTAGCAAACACAATTAACGGATAAACTTGTGGAATGGCAAAACATATCGAACTTC
>JBNKLQ010000506.1:0-1695 GCA_050292445.1 Promineifilaceae bacterium (SeqCode)
AGCCGCCAGGGGAGCGATGTTGCTGCTAAAAGAAAGGTCCTGATAGGCGATGCTGACAAGGTAGACCCAATCGTCGGGTTGGTCGGTGAGGTTGAACTGGAAACGGCCGTCGGCATCCAATGTCGTTGTCAATGTTTCGGCGTTGGTGTAGCTGCTGTTATAGGCATGCAGTGTCACCTCAGTGCCTTCAGCAGCCGGTTCGTCCGTGGTGCCATTATGCACCGTACCCGTAACGGTTCCACTTTGTGTGGTTTGGGCAACGGCCGTTTGTTCATTCATCATGAGAACGGATAACATGCTCAAACAAAAGATAAGGCTGGTGCGCCACAGCCATTGGGGGGTGCAATTCATAATCTTCTTCACTTTAGTCACCATGCCGCTCTGCTCAGAAACGACAACTTCGCTTAATTAAGTGTGCATTTTAAACAGAATGTCACGCATCTTGGCAAAATTGGGACAATGGTACTATCACTCTTTTTCACGCCACGGCCGTTTCTCTCGGCGGCTCAGTCTGGCAGATAGCATACAAGCAGTAATAGTTAGCAGCATAGAAGCTGCACCCCAAATACCCAGACAGAGATAAATAATTGATGTTTGCATTGCTGCCTTTTATTTTTTAGCTAGCGCTTTACTGGCCAGCAAGGACCATGTTCTTAATAGTGTCATAAATCCTCGATTGGTAACGGGTCGCATACTTTTTCATAAGATCAATATTTGAGCCACAATTTTTCCCCATATATCCACATTTAACTCAATATTTATATTTCCCAAATTCTCTAAAATTGAAGGAGCCAATAGTTTATTTTTGTCAGGGAATGAATATGATTCAGCCAAGACAACTTGCTTAATCCAGTAAAACAATGCTCCCAACGGCCGTAAAGATCGATGAAAGCAAAAATTTGGCGATTTTCATGCTTTCATTCTGTCCACGCACACCCATCAAGAAGAAAATATAGGAAGAAAATATAGGAGGTAGTATGATGAAAAAGGGGTATTTCTGGCTAATCGGCCTGGGAATCTGTTTGATTGCCTTGGGCTGGGGATTGGAGCCAACCAAAGCCGCCACGAACAATGCTGCTGAGGAAACGGCCGTTACCAACAACGCCCACCAATTTTACGGCATACCCACACAAACCAACCAGCGGCAAGGCGGCGGGGAATGTGATATTTATGCCGTGGATCTGATTGGGGCTTGGGTAGATGCTGGGGCGATGGACGGCCGTTTCCCCTTCACCTCCCTCAACGACGAATCCTGCACTGGCGACTTCACTACTGACGTTTTGCCTCTTTTCACCACCGAAGACGCCTGGTTTGAAGGCTCCCAGGCCTGCACCGAATGCCACTTTGACAATTCCGAAGATTCACGGCATGAGATGGATCTGAGCAGCTACGATGGCATCATGCTCGGTGGCGATGTTTTGTCTGAGCCGCCAGGGGTAGCCATTGTATTGCCTGGTGATTGGGACAATTCCAAGCTGCGCGCCCGCCTGCGCAATAACCGTATGCCACCCGGCTGGGAATTCGACATCGAAGAAACCAACCGGGATGGACCGATTGTCACCGTGGGCACAGTTAATAGACCTTCCAGCGGCGATTGTGATATTTACGCCGTGGATCTCATTGGGGCTTGGGTAGATGCTGGGGCGGCGGACGGCCGTTTCCCCTTCAACTCTCTTAATGATGAAGCCTGTATTG
>JBNKLQ010000507.1:0-1401 GCA_050292445.1 Promineifilaceae bacterium (SeqCode)
AAATACGGAGTTTCGGTCAGTTTTGCCCCAAACTGGCAATTTTCGGTAAAACCGTAGGCTAACACCCCTGAATTTCGAGCAAAAATGTGAAATTTTTCAAAACCCGTAAAAAATGAAATATGGGATCGTTGTAGGTAACCGATTCACAATACGGGGGTCCCGACCAGGAAATACGGAGTTTCGGTCAGTTTTGCCCCAAACTGGCAATTTTCGGTAAAACCGTACGCTAACACCCATGGATTTCGTGCAAAAATGTGAAATTTTTCAAAACCCGTAAAAATTGAAATATGGGACCGTTATAGATAACTGATTCGCAATACGGGGGTCACGACAAAGAAATACGGAGTTTCGGTCTGTTTTTGCCCCAAACTGGCAATTTTCGGTAAAAACGTAGGCTAACACCCATGGATTTCGAGCAAAAATGTAAAATTTTTCAAAATCCGTAAAAAATGAAATACTTGACTGTTATAGGTAACCGATTCGCAATACGGGGGTCACGACCTTTAAATACGGAGTTTCGGTCAGTTTTGCCCCAAACTGGCAATTTTCGGTAAAACCGTAGGCTAACACCCATGGATTTCGAGCAAAAATGTGAAATTTTTCAAAACCCGTAAAAAATGAAATACGGGACCGTTATAGGTAACCGATTCGCAATACGGGGTCACGACCATGAAATACGGAGTTTCGGTCAGTTTTTGCCCCAAACTGGCAATTTTCGGTAAACCCGTAGGCTAACACCCATGGGTTTCGAGCAAAAATGTGAAATTTTTCAAAACCCGTAAAAATTGAAATACGGGACCGTTATAGATAACCGATTCACAATACGGGGGTCACGAGCAAGAAATACGGAGTTTCGATCAGTTTTTGCCCCAAACTGGCAATTTTCGGTAAAACCGTAGGCTAACACCCATGGATTTTGAGCAAAAATGTGAAATTTTTCAAAACCCATAAAAATTGAGTTACGGGACCGTTATAGGTAACTGATTCACAGTACGGGGGTCACGATCAAGAAATACGGTGTTTCGATCAGTTTTTGCCCCAAACTGGCAATTTTAGGTAAAACCGCAGGCTAACACCCATGGATTTCGGGCAAAAATGTGAAATTTTTCAAAACCCGTAAAAAATGAAATACGGGACCGTTATAGATAACCGATTCGCAATACGGGGGTCACGACCTGGAAATACGGAGTTTCGGTCAGTTTTGCCCCAAACTGGCAATTTTCGGTAAAACCGTAGGTTAACACCTATGGATTTCGAGCAAAAATGTGAAATTTTTCAAAACCCATAAAAAATGAAATACGAGACCGTTTTAGGTAACTGATTCGCAATACGGGGTTCACGACCATGAAATACAGAGTTTCGGTCAGTTTTTGCCCCAAACTGGCAATTTTCGGTAAACCC
>JBNKLQ010000508.1:0-1355 GCA_050292445.1 Promineifilaceae bacterium (SeqCode)
GCCGCCATCGCCAGCGCATCTTCCACAGGTTGCGCTTCCGGCAAATCTAGTTTGGGCCAAATGGGACGGCCGTCGGGCAGGGCAGGCTGGCATCGGGCAATAATCTCACCAACCGATTGCAACGCTTCAGGAAAAGCAGTGAAGCGCGCCTGCACCTCCTCAGCCGGGAGCCAATGCACTGTCGCATCTGGGCGACCGCCCGCTGGTAGCGTCTCCACTGATACCTCGTCTTTATGGCAGTTTTGGTCGATGGCCGCTAACAGACGCAAGCGTGGCGCTTCGGCTTCTGCCAAACAGTAAACGGGCTGTACGGCCGTTGCCCGCAAGCCAAATCGAGCCGCAATTCCCAGCGCCTCCCGCGCCACGGGTTCATCGGCGGGTGTGTGCAGCGTCACGCCCAGATAGCCGTTGTCTTCAAACTGCCCAGCCAGGCGCGAGGCGTAACGCGCCGCTATTTTGGTCTGCCCAGCCTGCACCAGGCGGGTCAACCAGCCCGTCTGCCCGCTGTCGATGGCGATGAGTCCGGCAGTATGATCCCGCAATTGCTCCCACGCCAGCCCACGTTGCAACAACTGCGTTCGCTGCAAGCTGCCCTGCACCAGCGAAGAAAGGGCGCACAACGATTGATACCCCGCCGATCCATCAGCCAACAATACCAAATCACCCCAAGCTGGGCCGGGCAGATTGATCGCTTCTGGTAAATTGATGCGCAACACCATGCCCAAAATGGGCTGAATATCTGCCGCACGACACGCCTGGCTAAAGGCAACCGCGCCATACAGGGCACAGTTATCGGTGAGGGCCAGGGCAGGCAACCTGTCTCCCACAGCGCGGGCCACCAGTTGGTCCACGGTGGCAGTCGCGCCTAACAGGGTATAATGGGAGTGGACGCGCAGATGGGTGAAGGGAACGGCCGTAATCTTATTCATGCGCCGTGGATCATATGTTCTGGTGCGTCAGTTGGCAAGCCCCAAATAGCGGCAAAGGATATATCCATGATAACGCTTGCTTTGGCACAAATGTTGAAAGAGGCGGGATTGGTATGGCACACCAGCGTCCATGATTTTTTTGCCGTCCCAGATCGAGACCTGGATAGTCGGGTCTTCGTTTTGTCAGACATGATGGTAACCATGGAGCTGCTGCGTGGCTGGCCTGCAATGGTGTTCCACGGCACATCAGAATGGGCGCTGGATTATTTGCTAACGCATGAGGCAGTATGGCTGCCCACAGAAAGCCAGTTGCGGGAACAGGTGGAAGCAGAATTGGCGGTAAGGAACGGCCGTTTCCACCAGTTAGTGCGAACCACCGACGGGTACAACTGTGAACTGACTCTAACGAATCAGCCTCTGAATTTT
>JBNKLQ010000509.1:0-1241 GCA_050292445.1 Promineifilaceae bacterium (SeqCode)
TACATATTGAAGATATGCGTGGATTTGGGTCCATATGATGCTTTTCCGTCATCCAATGTTCCTGAAATGGTGGATCAACAAAACTCGTGGACCTCGTTAGTAATAAGCACCTATCTTCTATATCTTGAATGAAATGTAGTATGTTGGCAGTAAATATATGTATTTTATGACCACCAACACCCCCACACACACTTAGAGTTTTTCTCATTCCTGAGCAAAAGAAAAGAATTAAATCCTGGGACATAAGCAAGAACTCTAGTGCCATAATTGCTCCAGAATAAATAACACAAATTATAACTCATACTTGGGCTATGTGGATGTGTCTAAGTCTTGAACCATATGATGTTGAAAGATTGGAACAACTATGTCACTTTACCTCGAGATCAGTGCTTGTAATCACATGGTTTACCTTACCTTCCCCTTTTCTCAAGCTTTATCACTCAATCACTCATCCTCCTAGTCACTCTTTTCCTTTTGGCTAATATTTTTGTGGTGGTTCACTCTCAAGAGGTACCTATGCTACACCTTGTATATTGTAAAAGCAAAGGAAAATTCTAGAGAGTTTGTGTGGCAAATAATCATGGTTGATAGAGAAAGATGTAGTGAATGGGGGTAAGAAAGAGAAAATTCAAGGATTAGAAGGTAGTGCAAATGCAAATGATGTGTGGGAATGGATGAGGCCACACATCGGATTTTGCACTATAGGAAAATGTGATCTCATTTCTTTCTTTCTTTTGATAGAATCTCTCCCAGCAGCTTGTAAATCTCATCCTCTTTTTCTTTTCTCTTTTTGAGACATGGAGCTTTTCAAATGAGGTTTCACCTCTTTTGCTTTCAATCCTTACTCCTCTCTATTTTTTTTCCAAGGATGTTTCTTTTGCTAGGGAGAGATTCCACTCATTGGAATTTTCTAGGAGAATCACTTGGTAAATAGCATCATAGTATTAGTGAAGATTTTCTCACTTGGTTCTCAAAAGCACACCAAGTGAGATATAAATATTTGCTTCCAACTTTCAATTTTGTAGAATAAAGATAGAGAGCCATTTTTATTAATTTTGGATAAAAAGCGAAAAATTACACTAGTAAGGCATGATCTAATCCTAATACATTTATTATTTCTAAACTTCTCTACGACTACCCTATGGAGATGGAGCATTATAGAGTGACGGGTCGCCTAAAGCCTTGGCAAAGCGCTTCAACTTGTTTGTGGTGGCTTTGTGAAGCACGCCGAAGTCGTCCTG
>JBNKLQ010000510.1:0-1203 GCA_050292445.1 Promineifilaceae bacterium (SeqCode)
CTTTGCCACCGGCCATTTGGGTGGCTTCGGGTAACGATTTTAGCTGCATTTATGATCTGCAACTTTATCCATGATGTTTTCCTTATAAATGCTTACGCTTGTGACCAAATCAAGGGGAATAACTCACAGGCCATCGACTCACCGGCAGACAAACTGCCAGTAAAAGGAGGCGATAATTCCCACGGCCGTTCCGTAAAGCGGGCATCATCGCCAAACCAACGGGTTGAGAAGGCTCGCCGCGAGGTGTTGAGCGAGACATTGCCGGCCGCACCATGCAGCGTCGCGCCATAGAAAACAACACAATCACCTGGATCGAGGGCCCAGGACAAGATTTCGTATTTATCTGGTCTAGCATCGATATCGTCGGGAACGGATTCATACTGCGTGAGGCTCGCTGATTGACGAGTCTCTTCGTTTTTGAGTTTGTAATTTTTTTGCGTGGCAAATTTTCGTGGTATGAAACGGGGACCTTGGTTATGAGACTCTTTTACAAACTGGAGCGAGCTTTCTAAAGGTACCGGATCGAGTGGCATCCAAATGGAGCAAACATGACGGCCGTCTACAGGATAATACGGTTGATCCTGATGCCAGGGCGTCTTGCTCTGGTTGCCAGGCTCTTTTATCAGTAAATGTTCATGGTAAAATATCGCCTGGGCTGATCCCATCAGTCGGGCAGCAATTTCGGCAGCTGGCGATTGCCGAATATATTTCTGATACTCAGGAATTCTTTGCCAATTACAATAATTATTAAAAAAGCGACCGCCACCAGCGTCTAAACTTTCGGAATATTGGCTTGGGTTTGCCAAATTCTTTTCAATTCCACTGGCAATGGTGTTGAGCCACTGCTGATCAAATACCTTTTGCAGGCAAATCGCGCCATCCTGCTGAAATGCCTGAATTTGGTTTGTTGTTACCAGTTGATGTTTTGTATCGCTCATGAGTCATTTCCCCACACAGAAATTACATTAAACCAGTTTAAAAGTAAGCACAGCAACAATGATTCCTACAAAAAGGGAAATACCCATTTGTTCCTAACTCAAATTCGTTGTTGTCCCTCTTGATTTGCAGAATTGGCATACTCCTACGGTATCATTGTATCATTTGAAAAGCCACCAATCTTACGACAAAGGGCTTTTCAGTGTTTGAAAAAGTGCCCAAAAGCTAACGCTTGAGTTGGCAAGCAATAGACCAGTCAAAAATACG
>JBNKLQ010000511.1:0-1106 GCA_050292445.1 Promineifilaceae bacterium (SeqCode)
AGTGGGAGAAAATGGAATCACATCAAAAAGGATCTTTGAAGTTGAAGTGTTTTTCTCCTCTCAAAATATTGACTTCCCCTTTTATTTGAGAGACTCTTGGAGGTTTTTTTATTTTTCTTCTTTTTTTCTTTTTTTCTATGCTCCGTCTCTTGAGGACTTGGGGGTTTTGATGATATTTGAGGAGAAAATCACTTCTTCAAAAACTTCTTTTCAAATGACTTCAATATACTGGCGGTGGACGCATATTCTGGAATGGAGTTATGCACGCCAACATGGCTAAACCATGATTATGGAGATGGGGGAGTTGTGGATATATTGGCGGTGGACGCATATTTCAAAGTGGAGGTATGCATGCCAATATTTCTGGGTGAGGCTAGCAATTAATGTGGGTGGTAAATCATTTTCGAAAAAATTTCAAAACTCAAATGGACACATCCCTTAACAAAGCTCAACACAAACAAGAGTTGCTATGTGGATAATATTTGGCTCTGGTAGGACTGTATATGTTATTGATGAACCTATCTAAATTCATTCAACTCCTATCAATCTCAAAACCAAGGTTCATCAAGATTAACACTAACTCAGATATCACACCTCCCAACAACATAGACATTGTTACTTTTGAATTTTTACTCGCATGAGATTTTGTGTCTACCAAGGCATAACTACAATAATCAGTTCGGTTTATCAAAACAAGGGTCATGCACAAGTGGTTGCAACTAATCTCAAGCAAAGGATGATGTATAACCTAACCATGTCATGTGGGAGAATTTTATTAGACATACTAAGACATTTTTTAAACTACAAGAAGATAATTACTGCTAGGATGCATGCCAGGGGTAATGATGATGTGGATAACAAGACAAGTGATGAAATGACTAGAAAAATGGGGAACATGACAAACAGAGCAACCACTCATACCTGAGCACCCCGGCTACTCCCCCAAGCTTAAATCTTTGCAAGATTTAGGCATCAGGTTCGAGGCCATGGTGACTGAAGAGCATGTTGACGATGCCAGTCTGTGAGTCGATAGAGGAACACAATGTTGCCTAAGCTCATCCTTATCCCTCCATCATGTGCAGGATCCGTCAGATTCCCTCCACCAG
>JBNKLQ010000512.1:0-1099 GCA_050292445.1 Promineifilaceae bacterium (SeqCode)
TTGCATGTTGTTAAATTATGGAACCCTTTGTGTTATACCCTTCCATGAATTATCCTTGTTACCTAGTTGGGTAGATTACTAGTGAGGCTACATCATTCTTAGTTTACTAAGTCTGAGGTTAACCATGGGACTTGGTTAACATTTTTGTAGAACTTGTGAGTCTAGGGGATCCTAGGAGGAGGATGTTGATGATGGTACGAGAATGCATGAGTACTTGTTATGTACCATTTTGGATTGTGGTAGTGCCTGCTAGCAACCCTAGGGACCTGTCCGTGGAACATGTAACCATGTTTTACCGCACAATCACATGGTTGATATGGGTAGGCTTAGTTGAGTAGCATGTTGTTTTCCCAGTTTCGCGGATGTTTAGGGCAGAAGGACAGGATGTGACTTGCTGGACTTAGGTGATGGAGTGGGTTTATCTCCTAGCCATGACACAAGAGGGGGCTTCTGTAGGATGTGACTTCCGCAATGGTGAAATCTTAGTGTAAATATTTTGTGGGCTGGGAAACACTGTGAAAAACTATGTGGTGATCTCCTGACCGTACACCTAAGGAAGTGTATGATGGGCAAAATGGAGACTCTTAGTCACCGACGGGTGATGAAATCACCAACCTGTGGGTAAAGTTGTGCAACCTCTGCAGAGTGTAAACTGTCATGATAGCCGTGCTCACGGTCATGAGCGACATGGACCTTTCACACGATTAGTTGGGATTTTTGGTTGGGATCTCTGGTTTGGGTTGGATCTAGTCGGTCTGGTTATGGTGTGCAGCAGGTGTGAAGCCTGGGTGCATGTTTGGCTACAGGTGGGATGCCTGTGAGCGTTGATCATTTTTGTGGCTACAGGTGTGACTCCTGTGAGCTTGAGGCCCTTGATTACCGTGGGTAATCCAGGTGCGTGGTCGTGCTTAGTTGTTGTCTAGGTCTAGGTGCTTTCTCTGCAAAAATAAACCAGTTGGTTAAGCTCTTCTTGCTATAAGCTTGCATATCATTGATTTCCTACACTTGCTGAGTACTTTATGTACTCACACTTGCCATACTCTTTGCATGTTGTTGCTGTGATTTGCTGCTCAGATGATGAGGAGTACTTTGGTGAAGA
>JBNKLQ010000513.1:0-1093 GCA_050292445.1 Promineifilaceae bacterium (SeqCode)
TTAGGTCCAAATTATTTTGAGTCTAAACGGAGTTGTGTGAAAAGTCAAAGTATGATTTAATATCTAAAATTCTGCTTACTTAATACCTTTTAAGAGCACAAAAACGATAATGTACTAAAAGTGTACGCAGCTCACGGCTTAAACTAAATAAAAATCTTCACCACGTGTATCAATCAATATGTCCAATCAAAGAAAAGTACTCATAGTCATAGTTGTCAAAAAGGCGGAATTAATGACAACTCTTAGCTTTGAAATTCATTATAAATCATTAAGTTTACACAATTGTATGGAAAAATTGCGGGATGAGCAACGAAGAAGTAGGAGCCCCCCTAAACACCTCGAGAAATAGTCTGAACATAGAAAACCTATACATTTTTGGAAAGGTCTTGGGACGTAGATGTGCGAGACCCCCCTCAGAAAATTGTGCAACCAAGCGTGGCGCCCCTAGCGGCGAAAATATGATATTTCTCTCCTGAGCACAGCCAAACTGGTAAGGGATAGAAAAAAATGAATAGCGGAACCGAAATCAGCTCAAAATTTTAAGTTAATAAGGGTTGGGTTGATTCTGAAAATATCGCCCTATGACGTCATAGCGTTACTTTTATGACGTCATCATGCGATAAATTTTATTTTTTCTCTGATATATGTCGTGTAATATATCAAAATGACCGTTATGATGTGTACATTGAAAATACAAGATCTACACATTAAAAAAAGTTTTTGTTTACGTTCTACAGCGCCCCTAGCGGAGAAAAATAGAATGAATCTTCCATAAATATTATCACTTACAGAAAGAGTGCTAGAAGTGTTTAAAAACTGTGTATACGGATACTGACTTGAATAAAATCTAATTTTCAATTATACAAACGGAACTCTTAATGTCACACTAGCGCCCCTAGCGGAGAAAATAGGAATTTCAAGCACTAAGTACGGCAAAACTTCTGAAAAATGGCAGAAAACAGTGAAAAACAGCAGAAAACATATAACTGAATAAAATAATCAGCACACACTGATAGTTTGAAAAGGGTTGAGCTGCTGCTGTGTTGACTATAACGCTCTATGACGTCATTGATTAATTTTATGACGTCACGAG
>JBNKLQ010000514.1:0-1086 GCA_050292445.1 Promineifilaceae bacterium (SeqCode)
AAAAAGCCCTAAATCTCATGAGTGGAGTCTGCCACTCAACTTCTACCGGAGTTCTATCCGCTAAGCATAGCACTACTATGAATTTTCCACCAAATAGGTTCAAGGTGATATACAAAGGGCATAATGCATTCTAGGGTTTCATTCAACTCCTATAACATAAATGCACAAGTCAATATTAACTTAAGGACAGTTATAAAGTAAAATCCTTAAAGGGGTGATATGCACCGGTGCTTGCCTTTGCTTAAGAACAGAAGAAAGTTAGTTTTCTTGCGCTTCTTGAATGTTGACCCCAAGCTTTGACTTGGCCTTTCCTTCTCGACGTCATAGACAACCCTAATGTGGAATGAAATGCATGATTTAACAAGAGCAACGAAGATATGACAAGGTGGGTAGATCGGCACTGTTCATAGGTTTTAGGGATTACAATGGTTAATTACTTTGGTTTAGCTAATTTCCTTCATTAACTCCTATAAATTAACCAATTTAGTTACAAAGTCTTAAGGGTGGCGAATCATGCTATTCAGCACCTACGACAAGGCATATGGTGTTCACACATTCCGCGAGCCAAAAAGGCACAACTTATGGCAAGTGATCACCACGACAAATTTACTGCTAAATTAATTAAAGCCTCAACTTGATCCATATGGAAAGGATACCTTAACCCTAGCAAAAGTCCTAGCCAGGAGGAACATGGTACTTACCATGAAAGGGGAAAACCTACTAGAATTTAAGGGCAATTTTCATAATTTTAGGAATTCTATAAAAATTTCTATTAATTTCTATAGATTTAAACTAGCTCTAGCAAGATTAAAATTAACAGCCATTCCTGATGTAAGATAAATTTATTTCATATTTTTAAGAGCTATAATTTCTCAGCTATGAATTTTCAAACTTGGGTGATGAAATAATACATTTAGTAGCAACACTGTCTTCTTCGCTGGACAGTTCTTCGCTGCACAGCGGCTAACAGCACCCTGGCCACGATGGCTGAGACGGAGAGGAAAGGAAGGTGGCTCACCGTAGATGAGGAGGGTGGCGCGGCGGCAAGGCGCGAGCTCCCGGCAGCGCGGCGCGGCTCCGGCGACC
>JBNKLQ010000515.1:0-1081 GCA_050292445.1 Promineifilaceae bacterium (SeqCode)
TTTCAAGAGAAACTACACAGTATGGACAAAACATGGTGAGATAGATGATACACTACACGAAGTGGACACATGAGTTGGGGATAACAATTATGATGGTGTATTTCATGGAGAGGATCCTGACACTGCTGCTGATGATGATTTTGACTATCAAGAGTTACTCCATCACGTCGAACCACATGTGTTGAGTTCTATGGGGACTCAGAGAGGGCTATCTAATATGGACATATTAGAGAAATCATCAAAAGATCTTTTGTACGATGAATCAAATGGTTGTGGTAAAGAATTTACTCAGTTGTGTGTCGTGATAGAACTTCTAAAGTTGAAGGTCTGTCATGAATGGTCGGACAATAGTTTCTCAGAACTTTTGAGTCTTCTAGCAAAATTACTTCTAAAGCCAAACATATTGCCCACAAGCACTTACAAAGCGCAAAAGTTTATATGTCCGTCGTCCTTAGGTGTGGATAAAATACACGCATGTCCCAACAATTGTATTTTGTACCGCAAAGAGTATGAGTTCAACACAAAGTGTCTGGTATGTGGTGTGAGTCGATACAAGAGAAGTTACAATCATGTGTATGTCGACACTATGAAGAAAAATATAAAAAACATGAACAAGACTGCTATCGGTCTTGAGATTGTTGATGATGAAGCTGATCTTGATAAAGAGGACATTGTAACACCCACTTTTACAAATAATAAAATTTTGTCAAATTAGTAGTGCATTAGGTTGCATTTTAAATAAATAGTATAAGGTGAAATCTTTCATTAATTAATTTTGCCTAAGGTTGCATAACATGGCATGGGATATTTCATTTTTCTAAAATACTTGAGGAGCCTAGAAGAATTTAGGAAAAATCCTCATGTCAAAATTCCTCCTAAATCTCCTTGTGCAAATTTCCAAAGCCTTGGTAAATTCAAAAATCCAATTTTTAATTCAAAAATTCTTTTTCTTCGCTTTCGGCCCGGCCAACCTTACGGCCCACTCGGCCTTTGGCCCAGCCGGCCCCGCTGGCCCCTCTCCTCTCGCGGGCCGAAGCCACCCTTGCCAACCCATCTAGCCCGTGCGTCGGTGGCGTCTTCG
>JBNKLQ010000516.1:0-1052 GCA_050292445.1 Promineifilaceae bacterium (SeqCode)
GTACATCTGTTTGGTTGTTTTACGATAGAGGTACTCGTTATCGAGCAAAGCTTTGAACAGGTCCTGGGTCACCTGGTGGTGATTTTCGGTGTCGGTGTGGGTGAACAGGTCGTAGGTAAGGCCTAATCCCTGGAATACATTGAGGAAACGGCCGTGATAAATCTCCACTACCTCAGAAGGCGACATACCTTCTTCTTCCGCTTTGACAGTGACAGGCGTACCGTGACTGTCCGACCCGGAAACCATCAAAACATGATTGCCTTTGAGACGGTGGAAACGGGCGTAAATATCGGCCGGCAGATAGGAGCCGGTGACATTGCCCTGATGAATGTCGGCGCTGGCATACGGCCAGGCCACACAGACAAGAATGTATTCTTTTTCGGTCATTTATTCGTCTTCTTCCTCTTCGTACTCATCGGCGTCTTCTTCTTCAATTTCGTCTTCGCTGACTTCTGTCAATGTTTCGGCCAATAATTCGAAATCATCTTCACTAATTTCCAGGAACTTTTCAGCTGAAAGGCGCATGTTCCTGAACTTTGGGTAGCTTTCCAATTCGACAGAGTCGGCTCGCATGCCATGCTCCAGATGGGTGGCCGCCGCATCCAAATCAACGGGGAAAAAGTGGGCCGTTTGCAAATCGATGGTGTAAAAGTAATCCTTGGGATTGGCTTCTTTGGCCTCGCCAGTGATGGTGGCTACGCCAAAAAATGTTTGCGGCTCAAGGGCGTAATAGATGATGCGGTCGCCAGATTTGACCTTTTCGGCATCATCGTTAAGGGCCATGATGAGTTGTTCCTGCCAGCCCGGGAATATCAATTCGTCAGCATCAGGGATGCTGATCACTTTGATGTAGAATTTGTTTTGAGCTAACCCTAACTTGGCTCGTCGAATGGCTTCTTTTGCGTCTTTTTCTTCTTGTTCGGCGACGATGTTTTCCCAAATGCGGCCTTGCATGCGCATGTTGAGTTCTGCTTCGGTGCCGTCTTCATAGCGGACGCGCATTTTGGGGGAATTGACAGCTATCACTGTGTATTTTCCTTTTCGATTTGCGT
>JBNKLQ010000517.1:0-1043 GCA_050292445.1 Promineifilaceae bacterium (SeqCode)
ACATTTTTGCTCGAAATCCAAAGGTGTTAGCCTACAGTTTTACCGAAAATTGCCAGTTTGGGGCAAAAACTGATCGAAACTCCGTATTTCTGGGTCGTGACCCCCGTATTGTAAATCGGATATCTATAATGGTCCCGTATTTCAATTTTTACGGGTTTTGAAAAATTTAACATTTTTGCTCGAAATCCAAAGGTGTTAGCCTACGGGTTCCCCAAAATTGCCAGTTTGGGGCAAAAACTGATCGAAACTCCGTATTTCTGGGTCGTGACCGCCGTATTGCGAATCGGTTATCTATAACGGTCCCGTATTTCAATTTTTACGGGTTTTGAAAATTTTTACATTTTTGCTCGAAATCCAAAGGTGCTAGCCTACGGTTTTGCCAAAAATTGCCAGTTTGGGGCAAAAACTGACCGAAACTCCGTATTTCTTATTCGTGACCCCCGTATTGCAAATTGGATATCTATAACGGTCCCGTATTTCAAGTTTTATGGGTTTTGAAAAATTTCACATTTTTGCTCGAAATCCAAAGGTGTTAGCCTACAGTTTTACCGAAAATTGCCAGTTTGGGGCAAAAACTGATCGAAACTCCGTATTTCTGTGTCGTGACACCCGTATTGTGAATCGGTTATCTATAACGGTCCCGTATTTCAATTTTTATGGGTTTTGAAAAACTTCACATTTTTGCTCGAAATCCAAAGGTGTTAGCCTACGGTTTTACCAAAAATTGCCAGTTTGGGGCAAAAACTGATCGAAACTCCGTATTTCTTGGTCGTGACCCCCGTATTGCGAATCGGTTATCTATAACGGTCCCGTATTTCAATTTTTACGGGTTTTGAAAACTTTCACATTTTTGCTCGAAATCCAAAGGTGTTAGCCTACGGTTTTACCGAAAATTGCCAGTTTGGGGCAAAAACTGATCGAAACTCCGTATTTCTTGGTCCTGACCCCCGTATTGCGAATCGGTTATCTATAACGGTCCCGTATTTCAATTTTTGTGGGTTTTGAAAATTTTCACATTTTTGCTCGAAATCCAACGGTGTTAG
>JBNKLQ010000518.1:0-1020 GCA_050292445.1 Promineifilaceae bacterium (SeqCode)
CACCGCTGAGCATCATCCGTGCCCGCAACGGCGATAAGCGCGTTTATTACGAAATTACGGGTGATAAAGAGACGTTTTTGACATTTGAATAATACGTCATGGTTTCATGCGTCATAACGTTTTGCGTAAATGTTGTAGGCAAAATGACGCATGACGTATGACAAAATGACGCATAATTCTCGCGCAACTAACATAACAAATCTACGTATTGTCAACAGTATTACTTAAGCAAAATGGAGGCTTATTAAAAATGGCAAGCATTAAAGTTATCATTTATGATCCCACCGGCTCAAAAAAGACCCCGGTTGAATTACCAAACGACGTACCTATGCGCCGGTTGATCCCGGCTTTGGTTAGCAAAATGGGTCTGCCCACCAGCCAAGGTGCGAATCCCATCACCTACCGCCTGGACCATCGTTCCTCAGGCAAACGCCTCTCCGATGATGAATCATTGGGCGATGCCGGAGTTGGTGAAGACGATATCTTGAGCCTGTTCCCCGAAGTTACAGCAGGTTAGTAAAGTTACACAGAGTTTCACAGAGAAATCCCAGAGATACACAGAGAGAATGGAGAGAGAAAAAAGACAAAATAATCATTGTTTTCTCTTTGTTCTCTCTGTGAAACTCCGTATTAACTCTGTGTATCTCTGTGTTCCAAATTCTTGAGGCTTTCATGTCATTCGATATTCGTGAAACGCGGTTACGCAACGATCATCAACGCATCCGTGATTTGGTGAATCGCAGTGAACTTATTCACCTCATGCTGGCCGAAGGGAATCCACCGGAAAAGTATTGGATTCGCTTCACCTGCAAAGGGGTGGAAAGCATCAATTCATCAGGTAAACCCAAAATTCGTGAAGTGCACGATGTAAGCATTTATCTGCACGCTGAGTACCCGTTGAAACAGCCCCAACTGAAGTGGCAAACGCCTATCTTCCATCCTAACATTCACGTAACGGGCGCAGTTTGTATTGGAGCCTGGTGGCCGGCCAAGACGCTGGACGAGCTGCTCCTGACGCTG
>JBNKLQ010000519.1:0-989 GCA_050292445.1 Promineifilaceae bacterium (SeqCode)
GCCATCTGGTCCACCTCGGCCACGTTCCAGGCAGAGACGATGTGGCGGCGGGAATCTTGGTTGCGTTTAAGGCTGTGCAAGACGTTTGTGATTTTGTCGATGGAACGGCCGTCTCCCCCATTCCACGAGCGCCATTGGGAACCATACACCGGCCCCAGCTCGCCTTTTTCGTCGGCCCACTCATCCCAAATGGTCACCTTGTTTTCGTGCAGATAGCGAATATTAGTCTCGCCGCGCAAAAACCAGAGCAGTTCATGAATAATCGAGCGAAAATGCAGCTTTTTAGTCGTTACAGCGGGGAAACCATCGGCTAGATTAAAGCGCATCTGGTAACCAAACACGCTAATCGTGCCCGTGCCCGTACGATCTTCCTTGCGCACCCCGTTGTCCTTCACATGCTGCATCAAATCCAAATATTGCTTCATCCTGCCTCCATCTTTTTCACCACAGAGAACGCACAGAAAAAATCAGCGTTCATCAGCGTTTATCTGCGTCCCATTCATTTTGGCGGGAGTATAGCACAGGGGGAACGGCCGTCCGTAAAAAGTCGGTGCAATAAATTGGCAGTTGCGATTTTTTGCCCTCATCACGTACAATGCCTGCCAATGACCGCTGAAACCCTCAACCAGAGAAAACTACGCCAGGCCATCGTAGATGCCTTCAACGAAAGCGAACTGCGAACGCTTTGTTTTGATCTGAACATCGATTACGAAGAACTCGCGCCGGGCAGCAAGCTAGACAAAGCACGAGAGCTAATCGCCCGCTGTGTGCGAGAGCAACGTGTTGGCGAGCTAATCTCGCTATGCGAAGGAAGGCGGTCTAAAATTAATTGGCAAGGGATGATGGCAACGGCCGTTTCCGACGCCGATCCTCCCTTCATGGGCCTGAAATATTTCGATGCCGCTCATGTGGACCTCTTTTTTGGCCGTGAAACGCTTACGGCAGAGCTAACTGCCCATCTGCAAGACAACAATTTTCTGGCCGTGGTG
>JBNKLQ010000520.1:0-963 GCA_050292445.1 Promineifilaceae bacterium (SeqCode)
GGTAGCTGTTGATGATTTCATAGCCGTAGGTTGGCACGCTGTCTGGCGGGGTGACGGCTGGCATGGTGAACGGGTCGCAGGTGGGTAAGGGGGTGTTTGTGGGGATTGGTGTCGCTGTCGGGGTGGGGGCAGGGGGCAAAGCTGTTTCCACTCCAGCTACTACGGTCGGGGGATTGGTCGTTTGTTGGTTTTGGTTGCAGGCGGGGATGAAGAGGAAAACGGCCGTTAAAAAGGCAACCAGCCAACGTGTGGGATAGGAAGGCGCCAATCTCATGAGCCCGCCTCTTCAAGGGCGGATAGAAAATTGGCGTACCAAAAGCCGGTATCATACAAATCATTCTCGTCGCCCAGCGTGCGCCGCACGATTTCCCCTTTTGTGAAGGGGATGGGCCGGGTAAACAGCGGACCATCATACACAAATGAGTGGTATTCACCATTTTCGCCGCAAGGATCGACGTTGGGGGGCAGGCTGGCAAAGAAGCTCGCATCCATTTCTCGCCCTACAAAGCTGCTGTCCAACTGCTTCTCATTGATACAAACCGTCACGGCGCGAAAACCCTGGGCCACAAATTCTTGGGCCAGTTCAGTCGTATCTTGCTGCCACAGTGGGAAAACGCCGCTTAAGTTTAGCTCGGCCAGCCGCTTTTCCCGGTACAGTTTCAAATCTTCCAGGAACAGATCGCCAAAAATGGCATGGGTCACCCCTTTGGCCACCAACGCCTGGAGATGTTGGCGCATGATTGCGTCGTACGCCTCCATGCTGACCTGTTCTGGAATGTAAATCTTATGCAGGGGCAGGCCAATGGCGGTGGCTTGCTGGTCGAGCAGTTCTTCAGCCCGCCGTTCGGCCACTTCTGTTAAATAAGGCATGATGTGGTCAAAGCCATCGATCACGCGCTGCACAAAGTTAGTCGCCTGCGCCGGATGGATATTTTCGTCGGGATCGGCGAGCAGCAGTTCTTC
>JBNKLQ010000521.1:0-951 GCA_050292445.1 Promineifilaceae bacterium (SeqCode)
TTCGTTGACCTTCTATTTTGAGCTCATAGCATCAGTAGCTAGAGTTAGCTTAGGTCAGGAGGGTGTGGTAATTGTGGATATGACCTAGGGTCTTTTGTAAGTGGATGTAATCTTGCAGACCACTGTTTTGGATTATGGAAACTTATTGCAAGAGTTGCCGCTTTTGAAATTTTTCTGCATGTATCTGGTGTTCCGGCACTCATAACTTCTTCGTCGTTTATCGGATTTTGGCATATAAGTAACGACTGGAAAGCGTGAGAAGTTAGCTACGAGTTTTCTATTTAAAGTTTTCTAGGATGAGGAGGCCTTCGTGGTCAAAACTGCAGTTTTTCCCAGGTTGCTCCAGTCTGTCAGCATGGACTTACAGCAGCTTGGCTGATGGTTAAAATTTTATAACTCTTCGACCGTTTGTCGTATCGGGGAGTGTAAGTAACCGTTGGAAAGCTGAGGGATTTCTCTACGATTGTCCTAATTATGTTCCGACCTGGTTCTGTCCGTAAGGTCTCGAAATTTGAGAGATTGTATTGACTATATGGCCCGGACAGAGTTTTCCGGATTCTTCCGTTATTATCGAGTTGTCACCTTTACCATTGTTTAAGCTTAGAACATTGTTGAGTTTTTATTTCTAAGATAATGGAAACTTGTTTGGATGACAGAATGGTGAACACTCGCAATGGGAGGGGTGATCCTAAGCTTGGTATGCCGAACGGGAACCAACACCCACCACCGACCTTCGCCCAAGCTATTGCCTCCAACATCGAGTCTCAGGATGAGCAAACCGAATTGCTGCGGCAACTCATGGCCAACTCCACCCGTGGTGGCAATGGGGTAAGGAATGCTCTAGCTCCAACTCCGACCACCTACAGTGACGTCGCGGCTACGCATCCGCCGCTCTTCACCGAGGCAGGAGAGCCTCTCGAGGCTGATCACTGGCTTCTGGTGATGGAGTTC
>JBNKLQ010000522.1:0-942 GCA_050292445.1 Promineifilaceae bacterium (SeqCode)
GATTGAATGATGACATTCAATTCCAGCTGCTCAACACTGACTATGCCGATTTCCAGCACATGGTAGACAAGGTCATTATCATTGAGAACAAGATCCGGGAGATGGAAAAGGATGGCAAGAGGAAAGTGCCATTCTCTGGACAATCTTCAGGAAGTAATGTTAGGCCTCGCTTCACGCAGCCTAACCAGTTTTTCAAGCCACTCCCGATGAACCGGTCGCCAATGCCAGTACAAATGTCCCGCTCTCAGTTCCCGACGCAGCGGCCGAACTTTCAAGCCCAACGTCCGAACTTCCAGACGCAGAGGCCTCAACAGCAATCACCTCGACCCAACGGGCAGCAACCATCTCGCCAGAGCATGCAGCAAGGCCCCCGCTCCAATGCCCCAACCACGCACGGTGCACCACCTCAGGGAAACCGTACTGGTGGAGCTTGCTTTAAGTGTGGATTGACTGGCCATTTTGCGTGGCAATGTCCCACCCGGCCTACTACTACTGGAGCAGGAAATCAAGCAAAGCCACAAGGGCAGCAAAACTTCATGCGTGGCAGGGTCAACCACATGACCAGCGAGGAAGCGCAGCAAGCCCCGGACGTAGTACTGGGTATGTTTCTTGCCAGTTCACACCCTGCAACTATTTTATTCGATTCTGGAGCATCTCATTCATTCATATCATCAAGTTTTGTGGCAAAACATAGCCTGCCAATAGCAACCATGAAACATACAATGCTTGTTAGCTCACCAGGAGGTGAAATGATGACAAAGCATATATGTCCAGCGGTTAGCATTACTATAAGGGGGGTAGACTTTCCATCGAACCTCATCCTCCTAGACTCCAAAGGTATTGACATCATACTGGGCATGGATTGGTTAAGCAAGTATGACAGAGTTATCCAATGCACCAGAAAGGAAGTGAGATTGATCGAGAAGGACAGAACCACAGTCA
>JBNKLQ010000523.1:0-904 GCA_050292445.1 Promineifilaceae bacterium (SeqCode)
GAGAAGGAGAGATGAGCGAGGAAAAAAAAGTAGGCCGACTGTGGGAAATTGGACAAAAGAAAGCTAAGGAAATATAAAAAAGGGTTTCTAATTTTTAGAATTTAAGGTTTAAATGAAATTTTATCGAATTCAAGCAAATTCTATTCAAAACCAAATTCTAGAGCACACATCAATACAAAAATAAATGCAAGTCGACATAAAAATGCAACAAACAATTATAAATCATAAATTAATTTAATAATTTAGAAAATAAGGGTTTGCCTAAATAAAATGGATTCCACTTCTAAAATTCTAAATGTAAATTTTATTCTATTAATAAAAAGTTTTAAAAAAAATTTAGTGAATTTTAGTCACATTCCAAAATTTGAAATTTTGGGCGTGATAGCCAGCCACCAATCTTTGGCCGATCGGCCATGCTTGGCCTCCACTCAATTCCTACTTTCATCCTCCACTTCATCTTGCTCCTATCATGCTCACTCCACTAACCAAAAGCATCAAAAGTAAAGCAAATTCCTTTCATCTTTTTCCAAATTTCTTTTTAAAATTTTTAGATTTTATCACATGCAATGATGAAATAAATAAACATGCTGTGGAAAAGGAGTAAATAAAAATAGTTGATGAAAGGGGAGAGATAAAAATTAAATACGCAAATGGTGGAAGAAGGGCGGAAAATAAAATATGAGATAACTACCGGTTTATTCTCCTAGCGAGAGCGTCACATTTTAGGTCTGTGAGCAAGACCATCTCCATACCTGAAGATTTAGGTTGCCAGTGCGCTGAAGAACTTGTCGCAGCTGATGTGGCATCCTTGATGCGCCGAGTGGATTTCATTGAGAAATTATCGGCTGCACTGGGCTCCCTGTCGGGTGTCATGGCATCCTTCTTGGGTCCTTTGTTTCGCGGT
>JBNKLQ010000524.1:0-885 GCA_050292445.1 Promineifilaceae bacterium (SeqCode)
CTATAGACTGCGTGGAGGGTCACACGACTGGGTATGGAAACACCCCGGAGCTTCGAGATCACTATATCGGAATTGTTCATTAAGTACAAGGTACAAACTAAATTTTAGAAGTTTAAGCATAGGTGTCATACCCGATTTTTATAACAAAACCAAGTACTTATCGTATGCATGACCCAGGATCAACTGTTCCACACATACGGCCAAAAGTAATCACGGATAACCAAATGTCATGAATAAAGTATAATTATTACATAAATATTGTCTTTAAATACTATGATGACTCTCAGCGAAACGGAATAGTGGAAGACTCCATAACACCACAGGAACGGCAACTGGGGTAACACGTAGCCTAGAACTCCTCATCGAAGAATTTCAATCCATCCTCTCCTTCTGAGCAGCAGGTTCGAGTAGCAGGGGAAAATAGCAAGGTTGAGTACACTTATGGTTGGTACTCAGCAAGTGTAGGAATAAAATGATAATGCAAGGTAATAACAAGGATAAAACTGTAATAAAAAAGATAAGCAGAAATGCACCTATACATGACTCTCCAATTATTAGCACCAAATTACTACGTTAAAGTTGTAGGCTTAATCTCAAAGTATGATCCACAAAGGGGTTCTATAGATCATACGGCTCCACACAGGCTAGACCAAAACCATCCCATTCCCATCCAAACCATACCATCTAGTCAAAAGAGGATCCCAGGCCGCTTTTAACAGTAAGCACGGTTGTCATGACAGTTATACAATTTGCAAAGGTAAGCGTCATGTACCCACGAGTAGTAATTTCATCGCTAGCTATGTGACTAGAGGAACCTCCTTTTTGCCATTCTTACACTTGCTTTGGTGTATGACCCAGAGATCACTAGATGTCGTTACAAAGGTT
>JBNKLQ010000525.1:0-879 GCA_050292445.1 Promineifilaceae bacterium (SeqCode)
TGCACTGCTAAGAAACCTCTTCATGGTACGTTTCACCTCCTTGCGCGATGACATCCCATTTCAAGGAATAATTAATTGGAACACATATATGAAAATAATATGAAAAATCAATTTTTGTAATCAAAATTCATCAGCATCAAGTTCTTGTACTCTACTCCTTAAACCAAACCATCAAACTTTTTCTTGATTGGTTTTCATTTCTGCTTCTAAAAAGTCTATATATCATCAGCATCTCCAACTAAGTCATCGAGCCCTGTACAAGACTCGTCAACAAAAGAGGCTGGCAACTCTTCTTCTTGATAAACCTCATCAATGTCATCATCCAATGTCTGAGTATCATGATACCCATCATCGCCTGGAGTATATAACCATTCACGGGGGTTCACCTTGTGTACTACCCACCATGCACTCTGTTTTTGACATGGATAAGATAGATAATACACTTGTTCGACCTGGTGTCCAAGGGCGAACGTGTCATATCCCCGTAGTCGTTCGTTGTGTTTGACTTCCACCATGCCAAATTGGTTCTACCAAGTTTCGTTATTACTGTCAAACCAATCACAATCAAAGAAGACTACTTTAAGTTCCTTATTCCTGGCAAAACTAAACTCAAGGATTTTGTTAATGATCCCATAATAGTTAGTTTCATGTCCTTCAGCATCGATTGCCCTCGTCACAACTCCACTATTAGTAGTTGCCGCAAGAGGACGAAGAGCTTCAAATGTGGTTGAACAAAATCAGAAACCATTGACATCATAGCGACCATAGTTTCTAACTTTTACTAATCCATAAGCTAGCTGTCGCAAGTCATGATGGACGTCGACAACCTTCACACACTGTCGAAAAAATGAAGTTATAAGGATATTTAGTATACACACC
>JBNKLQ010000526.1:0-869 GCA_050292445.1 Promineifilaceae bacterium (SeqCode)
CAAATGAATATATTTTTGCGTCCACTGATGGAAGAGCTGAAAGAATTGTGGCAAGGGGTAGATGCATATGACAGTCATCTGAAATATCGATTCAACTTACGTGCTGCCTATCTATGGTCAATCCATGATTATTTGGCATATGGAAAATTTGCCGGTTGGTGTGTCCACGATCGACTGAATTATCCAATATGTATGGATGACTCTGATGCATACAGGTTGGAGCACGGTAAGAAAGTCACTTTCTTTAATTGTCATTGAAGATTCCTTCCATTGAGTGACCCTTTTAGGGGTGATAGAAAGTCGTTTACGAAAGGCAAGACAGTTAGAAAAGGGCCACCAAAGCAAAAAACTCAGAGCAGATATCACACAAATGCTTGATGATCTTAAGGAGTCAGGAAATGATAAGTTTGAAGGTTACGGTGAGAACCACAACTGGACTCATAAAAGTTGTCTTTGGGAACTCCCTTATGCAAAGTGTTGACGTTTCTTATGCAGCTCTGCAAGCGCATGGAATTGTCAATGTAGCACTTCACCAGGAGCATTCTCTAGGTATCGTATTTATATTTTCCCAAGGGAGGAAGGATCTCTATCATGTCTAAGACTAACACAGAGAGTAACTCCAATGAGTACTACTAGGCTATACAGAGGTCACATTAACTAGGGTTAACAGACACACACCTAGAGTGCATGCTGACTACAGCAGCGCCATGCACTGGCAACCATCATCATTGTCCCACTTTCTTTTCAGTAGCCGAAGCCAAGAGCTCAACGCCGGTCGAGCGACGCCGTGCCCCAGAGCAGCACTGCCCTCCGCGCTGTACCAGAGCTTGGTGAGCCACCACCATGCCATCCGTCCTTCATCGGTTGTG
>JBNKLQ010000527.1:0-846 GCA_050292445.1 Promineifilaceae bacterium (SeqCode)
GAATTAAGAAAAATGGCCGAAGGAAATTAGCTCAAAACAAATAGCTAGAGACTTGGAAAAATTCTGGAAAAATTCATGGAGGTAGGAAATTTAATTTGGAACACTTTTCCCAATTGACATTTTCCCCAATTCACCACGGATTTTGAATTATTCCAAAAATTCCGAGTCAAAAACAGTTTGACTAAATTGTGGTCAATTAGCCTAGTTGCAACAGCTATAGAATCTTCACCAGAGCTCCATTGTGAACAAGGTGTGCTCCATGGTGCTCTATGAACTTTGCACTATGACCATATTGACATGTACAAGCTAACTCCCAAAATTGAAGAAGTTATAGCATTCACAATGTGGCTATCTGATAATCAGATTTCAACAAAACGTGCTGTCTGGAATCTGGGTTACATAGCCATCTTTGGACTCTTGAAACAATTGTCTTCCCAGATCAAAAATTTATGCAAATTTTCACACTTGTAGATCATGATATGGGGAACGAATTCTATTTTGGAAGTGGAGACTAACTCGGTCTATATTAATTATGAAAAATCGACCACCGAGCCTAATGGTCCACACTAATCCAGAATTTGAAAACTTCGAATTTGATTCTAGACTTCGAATTTGATCAACACTTAGAGTCTCATAAACATGTGATTAGCATAATCATGGGGTTTAGAGACACGGGGTGTTACACACTTGATCATCCTTTTTCTTGATTATGAGCAAACCATTAATGTTGGACCAAGTAATAATTAATTTCCTTCTTGTCAATTGAGTGTTTTCATAGTTGAATTGTCATAGATTCTTTACTATGAGCATCCTCACTAGTTGATATCATATTGAATGGAATTCAAT
>JBNKLQ010000528.1:0-836 GCA_050292445.1 Promineifilaceae bacterium (SeqCode)
CGCTGGTGGTTCAGGAATCGCAAGTTCAGCGGTGGGTGGATTTGCTGGTGGGAGAACATATTCAGGGTAGTAGCGGGCAATCACCTGGTTGCCAATCTCCTGATCAAAAATAGAGGCAATGGTTTCGTTGATGATGCGCACCTGGGGATCGCCGTAGTTCCAGCCAACCGGGAAAAAGGACATCCAATGATGGGACCATTCATGCGCGGTCACCTCAGCCAGCCAGTTGATGCTGCTGGTTTCCATGATCATAGCGGGATATGTGCCCATGCCACCAATGGGTACCACCAGGGCAGAGAGATTGAGCTGCTCGAAGACGGCCGTTTCCAACGCATCCATCTCCGCCGCCGACAGCCCCGGCACCAACGACACGCCATGAATCCGCTCAATGTGGTCACGTGGGGAAATGATCAGCAGCGAAGGCAGCGGGGTCATCCGCATCATGACGGGGGGCCAAGCCTGGCCCAGCACGCCAAACTTTTCATCGACTAAAATCTGGCTAACCTGATCCTGAACAATCGCTTCGGCTACAGATTGAAGGTCGTTTATTTGGCTGCGCAGCTGGGTGAGTTGGGTTTGCAGAACGGCCGTAGCCGCCGCCGGATCTGTCACGGTGGGATCGGTGTAAATTTGGTTAATCTGGCTTTCGATCTGTTGGCTTTGCTGAATAAGCGCGAGGTAATCTAGCACCGTTTGCTGACGGCTGGCTTTAGATTGACTAACTTTGGCAATCGCCTGCTGCAAACTCGCTTTAGCTGATGCCAGTGTTGCTTCAGCTTTAGTCACCGTATCCTGTAATTTTGCAGTATTAAGTTGCGCCAATTTCTGTCCTTTTT
>JBNKLQ010000529.1:0-833 GCA_050292445.1 Promineifilaceae bacterium (SeqCode)
TTATCATATTTTGAAGGTTATTTTACAACTAAAACTAATTTTACTCCCTCCCTCTTCAAAACCTCTAGTTTGCTACTTATCTTGTTTACTATCTTGCTCTTCTTGGCCCTATGCTCTAGAAAAAGGTTTTACCAATTTTTCCAAACCTTCCAAAAAAAATTTTTTTTTGGCATCTCCATGTCTATGTCTTCGTTTCCATGCACCTCAATGAAGTATGAAGATACAATGAAGGCCATGCGAAAGATGAAGCATCATTGTCCTCAAGACTAGAAGACACATTCGAATGAAGAGATGGAAGAGTCGCTCCATCTTCACCACCTCACAAGATGGCTACCTGTGCACCTCCAGTCTACATCATTCCCAACAATGATGATGACTAGGAGTGGTTGCTCTTGGATAGGAATCCCTCTGGCTTAGCATCATTTTTGTTAAGTTAGAAAAATAAGTTAATAGGTTCGTTTAGAATTATCAAGTCTTTTGTAATCGTTATACCGCTATGTGAGAATTGATTGTTCTTTATGTGATGAACATATGCTTGATTTGGATCTTTGATGAGTGCTAGTGTGAATGTAAGGTCTATCTTACACACACAACCATTAGGATTATATATAAAATCTTAGTTGGGAATCTCTTTGTCCACCGTTATTTCTTTCCCCCACCCCCTTTCTTGCTTATCTCATCAATTCTTCAGATGGTCAACACAAGGAACCACAATGCCAATGCCGAGAACAACAATGATGAGAATAACAATGCCGCCAACCCACCACTGACCCTGGAGCAAGTTTTGATGATGCAAGCTCAAATGCTTCAAACGATTGAGCAGACCATGGTCA
>JBNKLQ010000530.1:0-826 GCA_050292445.1 Promineifilaceae bacterium (SeqCode)
GGGAAAATCCAAATCGCCAGCACGCGCTGTCGGAGGAGAATTAGTCCAGCTGCCACGAAGAACCAAAGGAAAAGGAAGGAATTTGCTGACGGATATCACCGTCCTTCCTCCCTCATTTAATCAGAAATTAAAAATATTCTTGTCATATTTATACTCTAAAAACTAGGAAATGAAATTAGAAAGTGGCAAAGTGCCTCATCCACTCTAGGGTCCTATATATAGGCCCAAGTAAAAGACTAAATGACTACTATGCCCTTAGGGCCTAATACAATAAAAACAGCAAAGTTAGGGTAACAGGGTTCGACGCAGTCCATCGCATCGACCTGTCCATCTTTAACTTGCCTCCGATGCAACCTCCGCGATGGTGCCACGTGCACCACCCGTCGTCACGCCTCCGCCAGTCTTCAGGCCAGACTGGCAAACCCTAGCCAGACTTGCTTCCACGCAAAGCAAGCCGCTAGATCTCGACGCGTGTCCCGCGCCGACCTCCCTCCGTCGGTTTTGTGGCGCAACCGACAAACCGAAGCCCACTTGGTTTTGAGGCCCAAACCAAGAAACCATCACAGTGATTTTGAGGCCCAAATCACCAAACCAGAGCTGCCGGTTTTGAGGCCCAAACCGGGAAACCCTCCACCACCTTGGTTTTGAGGCTCAACCAAGAAACCCGCGCTCCTAGTCTCCACGTGCCAGGTCCAGACCGCACACGGCGCCACCCGACCTCTCGACCGCCCGGCCACCGAGTACCCGACCTGTGCGACCATCCCCGGTCCTCTGCACCAGGTCTCCTACTCCTGCCACGGTCCTCATCGCTGCACGTCATGTCCCA
>JBNKLQ010000531.1:0-822 GCA_050292445.1 Promineifilaceae bacterium (SeqCode)
AATGCTTCCGCTATAATGTCCCGCTTCGACTAAAATGTTCTATCTTTTGAAGTATTTTCTGCTTCTTCATCTTGTAATCTTTAAACCAAAGTTTATAATAACTAAATTTCTACTTTAATCATGATTTTGTATGCTTTGTATGTGTGTTTGCTGCATTCTCGCTTCATCGAGAATCACCCGATCGATCTTGAGGCGATAAATCTCTCATTTCTGAGATAGTTCTATCACAAGATTTGAGCCAAATATTGAGTGACACATTTGATCTTTAAGTAAGAGCACGTCACCAATGATCTTCATGTGTTCGTTACTCTTGGGGATTCGTTCCCCTAGATGGACTAAGTTGTATGAGAGTCACCAAGGTTGTGGTGGACTTCAAAAAGTCTGTATTGCCCACTCCATTGTGGGGATTTGATAGTGGAAACTGAACTAGATCTTGGTGATCATTCAGAGTGGATTAGGGTTGAAAGAGACCTGTCTCTTTGTGAGCTCCTCAATGGAGACGTAGGCATCCTTTGTGGGTGGTTGAACATCGGGAACAAATCATGTGTCTCCTTGTACCTCTTGCATTTACTTTCCGTTGTATTTATTGTGCTCTTAGTGTTCTTGAGCTCTCTACCTAGGGTTTCATTTGTGCCTCTATTTTAGCTTGTATTTAATTTATTGTTGCTGTCTTTGTTACTAGAATAGCTTGTGCTAAGTTGTAATAGAGCTCCCATAAGTTAGAATCATGTTTTTGACGGTCGATCTATTTTTGGTAGTTCAAAAATATCTGTTCACCAGACAGATCTGATGAGTCACCAGACAAGTCCGGTGAAAAAGTGT
>JBNKLQ010000532.1:0-820 GCA_050292445.1 Promineifilaceae bacterium (SeqCode)
TGAACGGCCGTATCTACGCCGATCTCCCCATGAGCCAAATCAAACAGAGCGGCAACCAGCTTAGTATACAGTTAGCCCAACCAACCGAGCAGACCAGTGACATACTGCAAAAAATCGAAGGGGTAACGGCCGTTGCCAGCAGCGGTCCCAACCAATTTTTACTTTCAGTTGACGGGCAAGATGAAACAAAAATAGCGGTGGCGGAAACGGCCGTCAATCAGGGCTGGGGGCTGCTCGAACTCAGCCCACATCGTCTCAGCCTGGAAACCCTCTTCCTCGACAAGCTCAAAGAAGCCCAAGCCACCGTCCCCGAACCTAAAGAACTGTTGGAGGCTGAACAATGATTAAGAAGCTGACAAGTCAACAAATGGGTTCCCGCTTTCGCGGGAATGACAGCGCGTTAGTTCATAGTGAAACATTACTCATGCGCTTCCCCTTCAACCAGGATTGTCATTCCGAGGTCCTCCGAGGAATCCCTCTAAACTTCGCCTTATGCAACCGCAATTATTTTCCTAGAGCTACTGAAACACACCCTCTACGTTCTTTGCGTCTTTGCGGTTCATCCCCCAGCGAGGTGGCCCATGCATAACATCTGGCAAATCGCTCGACGTGAACTGGGTGCAATTTTTGTCCAGCCGCTAGCCTACATCTTTGGCGTAATCATCATCGCCCTGACCGGCTATATTTTCGCTTCCGAACTGTTTTTCCTGGCCAGCCAGCCCGGCTCCTTGCCCATCAACGTGCAAAACGTGCTGGGTCTATACACCTTCCTCTACCTGTTTGCCATGCCCGCCCTGACCATGCGCCTGCTGTCTGAAGA
>JBNKLQ010000533.1:0-791 GCA_050292445.1 Promineifilaceae bacterium (SeqCode)
TAGAAGATGAGTGGCTGGAATCCACTCGTGATATGGCCATTTCCATCGATGGAGGTCCTATGTGGATTTAGTAAGATGATTGAGAATGTTGGCATAATTGGAGACCGGGCTGGGCAATTAGGGGAAATTGGAGAATACTGGATAGGAAGGTTGAGAGTGGTCTGATCAGAAATTCAGAGCTCCAAGGTGGTAGCCCCCGCCTGTGTTGGTTATGGCCTGCATCAGTTGGGTCTGAATGAACAAGCATTTGAAATGTACTAGCGCATACGGGATATATGGAATCCTCAAACTGAGTAGCTTTGTGTGTCAATGAGTTGGACAATGCCTTACCTCGCTTCATGGTTGTACAATGGGATAATGTTCGGGCCATCCACGGTGTGTCCGCTAAGGCATACGCGTGGAAGACGGCACTAGGGTGAGGTAGGACCCGGTCTAACTCTTTGACTGCGTTGTGAACTGTTGCCACCCGTGGTGCCCTTCTAGCCCGCGTGTGTCGTGTTGTCAGGTTAATACCCTTGCAAGGTTGACTATTGATTCGAATCTCCACGACACCCTCAGATATGGATGATGGCTTGTTCGCTGTGTTTAAACGTAGTAATTCTACCTTCATAATGTTACTTATATCATGAGATAGATGTCGACTACTCGGTAGTCAATGAGATGATTAATATCAAGATTGTTTGATTACACTTGCATGCTTAGAATAGGATGCAAACCTATGATGTTAATTACTTAAATTTGGCTAATAACATGCTTAAAGGTTTTTGAAGTTAGTTGCTATAGACTTATGT
>JBNKLQ010000534.1:0-789 GCA_050292445.1 Promineifilaceae bacterium (SeqCode)
AAAAAGGCAAGAGCTCTAGGGTCTAAGAAGTGGACCGATCACATGTTGATGGAAAGATTGATGATGGCCTACACTCCAATGAACTACAAAGTTGCGGTCTTGATCCGCCAAGACCCCGCCTAAAAGAAGATGGCATCTGATGATGTGCTTTGAAGGATCATGAACCATGAGATAAACATTCAAGAAGCAAACAACATTAAGAATCTCTACAAGGGTGTCTCAACATCCAAGAAACAAGACATTGCTCTCAAAGCAAACAAGAGCAAGAAGAAGAAAGTTTTGATTGAGAGACTTAGTGAAGAAGAAGATAGTGAAAGAGAATATGATGAAGATGAAATGACTTTATTCATCAAGAAATTTAACAAGTTCATCAAGAAGAGAAGACCTTACAAGAGAGAGAAAAAAGAGAAGCCAAGGTCAAAGAGGGTATGCTACAATTGTGGTAAGAATGGACACTTCATTGCCCAATGCCCATATGAGAGAAAAGAAGAATACAATGACAAGAAAAAGAAGTTTGACAAAAGCTACAAGAAAGACAAGAAATTCACAAAGAAGAAGCCTTATGAACAAGCTCATGTTGGTCAAGAATGGAACTCAAGTGATGAGAGTTCCGAGTCAGAAAGTGATGAGGTGGCAACCATAGCCATCAAGGGCAAAACCTCATCAAGAAAGTCACTCTTCCCCAAGCTCTCAAAGCATACATGCCTCATGGCAAAGGAAGGTAGAAAGAAGGTAAAATCCAATACCTCTTACTCTCAAGTATGTCACTAGTGATAAAAATACTCTTTC
>JBNKLQ010000535.1:0-784 GCA_050292445.1 Promineifilaceae bacterium (SeqCode)
TTAGTGCCAGCGGTGTTTTCCATGCTTTTTGGCTTGAGAAATATAGCAGCACCGATTATTACTATTGGGATTCGGCTACAGATATTAATTTGCAGATGCCTGAATCTATTGTACTGTCTAAATATTATGCTGATGGTAATGGTAATGGTCATTTTTATTACACAGATGGAGGCGTTTACCAGTTTGATACGGTAAGCCAAACAGCGTCGCTCATTCCGGGACTGCCGGCGACAAACAATATTCTTGAGGTAGGGGACGGCCGTATCGGCGATCATTTTCATATGCTTTGGCAAGCAGAAGATACAAATTTCCCTGGCCATATGAACGACTTATTCTACTGGCGCTCAGACATGGCCCAGCCAATCAATATTACAAACCACACCGTGGCCCCAGCAGAGCCAACAGAAATTAAAATGGTGGTTGATGAAACGGATACGGTGCATGTGCTGTGGAAGGAAGACACGCCATTTTACTATAACAGCAATTCCGGTCTGACTAGCCAGCCACCAGCTTCCTTAAATGGCCTATTGATAGGTAGAGTTGCCTCCAGAAATGGGATTGCTTACGTTGAATTCTCAGACTTTGGCAATGATCCGCCATTCTACATTTGGCAATCCAATGACAACAGCATTACGCCAGCATCTGGCTCCTTGAGCAGCGGTGCTGCGACTGTGGCTGGCAATGGCGTGGGATCGGCCACTTCGAAGGGTATCTGGCTGGATAGCAATGACCAACTTCACCTTTTGCGCGATAATATTTTTCATTGGGACGGCGTGCGCGGATT
>JBNKLQ010000536.1:0-778 GCA_050292445.1 Promineifilaceae bacterium (SeqCode)
AAAGGGCAATTTCGCCAAAATATTGCCCGCTGCGCAGCCGCGCCACCACAATCTGCTGTCCGTCTGGCTCTTGCAGCAGTACTTCAGCAATGCCTTTGGTGATAATGTAAAACTTGTCAGGATGTTCACCCTGGTTCACGATAACCGTTCCTGGCAAATAAGATTGCGTCTCCATTTTGCGCGTAGCTTGCACAAGCTGGGCCTCATCCAACGCCGGAAACGCCTTCGCCAGATATTCATCAATAATCTCACCATCAGAGATGATGACTGTACGCGTCACCCGCTTCGCCAAATCCTGGTCATGCGTCACCATCAAAATCGTTTTGCCCTGGTCGACTAATTCCTCAAACAGCTCAATGACTGATATTGCCGTATGTGAATCCAGGTTGCCGGTAGGTTCGTCGGCCACCAAAATGGGGGGATCGTTGGCCAATGCGCGGGCAATGGCCACCCGCTGCTGCTGCCCGCCGGAAAGTTCGTCGGGACGGTGTTTGACGCGTTCGCCCAGGCCAACGCGTTCCAGCGCATCCATCGCCAAGCGGTCCGCATCTTCCCAGGTCACGCACGACCGGCAGAGCTCCCTCAACAAGGGTATCATACGCTCCGGCGCTTTCAACGTCATCTTGCCCATAGGAATTAGCGCGACCACGCGCCCTTCGCGCCCATAGGCATCCCACAACAGCCGCATCAGGGGCAGGTACGCGTCGACTCGCTTGGCAGCTGGTTTTGCCACCGCCTTGGCAATCGAGCGCAGGTCGGGGATTGGGATGCCCACGAC
>JBNKLQ010000537.1:0-774 GCA_050292445.1 Promineifilaceae bacterium (SeqCode)
ATGTTGAAACCGGGCAGAAAAAGGGCAATGTAGTCATCACGGTGCAAGATAATAACAAAACAAATTAGGAGGAACTCTTATGAAGGCAGTTGTATGCACAAAATACGGGCCACCAGAGGTTCTTGAACTAAAAGAAGTAGAGAAACCTGCCCCCAAAGACAATGAAGTATTGATAAAAATACATGCCACATCCGTAACCACAGGTGATTGCAATGCTAGAGGCTTTGTCTTTATCCCCCCCGGATTAAGCCTTATTGCACGATTAATGCTTGGGTTCAACAAACCTAAAAATCCCATATTGGGGGCTGATCTGGCCGGAGAAATTGAAGCCGTAGGCAAAGATGTAAAATTGTTCAAGCCGGGCGATCAAGTTTATGGTATTGATGGTGCTGGTGTTGGTGCTTACGCCGAGTACAAATGCATATCTGAAGAAAAGGCGCTGATCGTAAAACCGGCCAATATGACCTATGAGGAAGCCGCCACCGTTCCCTTTGGGGGACGAGATGCATTGCATTTTCTCAGAAAAGGAAGTATCCAAAGCGGACAAAAGATTTTGATTAATGGCGCGGGTGGTAGTATCGGCACGTTTGCAGTACAGCTTGCCAAGTATTTTGGGGCGGAGGTAACGGCCGTTGACAGCACCGAAAAATTAGACATGCTGCGCTCGATTGGCGCCGATCACGTCATTGATTACACCCAAGAAGATTTCACCGGAAAGGGTGAAACCTATGATGTTATTTTTGACGTGGTCGGCACGATTTCGTTTTCACGTAG
>JBNKLQ010000538.1:0-771 GCA_050292445.1 Promineifilaceae bacterium (SeqCode)
GTTCCTTGAGTTACCTCAAATGGTCACCCGATGGGCAATATTTGCTCTACACCTATTATGATGGCGGCAGCAGCAGCCTGCGCGTGAGCGACCAAGCGGGAAATGTGCAGATTATCGAGGATGTGGCTTTTATTCGCCCAGGGGCCTGGTCACCAGACGGCCGTACCATCGCCTTCATGAAGGAAACTGACATCCCTGCCGAAACGTCAGATGAAAATTTCCTGGCTGGCCGGGTGTTTGAAGTGTGGACCGTATCCATTGCCGGGGACGGCAGCCTGGGAACGCCGCAGCTGGTTGGTTCCTGGCAAAACCCTGGCGATGGCTGTGGTGGCGGTGGACGATCCCTTAGCGAAGTGCTGTATGAAAACGAAGGCGGCACACCTTACGGTTACAAAATGAGTGTGATGGAATGGACAGCCCAAAACATCCTGCTGTTCACCCTCAACTGCACTAACATCGGTTTGGGGCGGTTTGATATGAGCAGCGGTAACCAACTACCCAGTTTTGACCAGCCGCTGCGCAACCTGGTGCTGAACAACAGCGGCGATCGCTGGTATGCCGTCACCGGCAACGCCTGGGACCGCGAAAACCCCGAAAACAACCTGCTGGTTACCGGCACGCCCGATGCCACGGAGATCACCATCATTCCCACCAGCGCCAAGGTGGAGCTACTGTTTGTGGGCCAGAGTAGCGGCACGCTTTACTACACGGAACGCAATCCGCTAGGGCGGGAATCATACGATAACCGGGGACTTTATTTTGCCTACTACG
>JBNKLQ010000539.1:0-764 GCA_050292445.1 Promineifilaceae bacterium (SeqCode)
TGTAAATCGGTTATCTATAACGGTCCCATCTTTCAATTTTTATGTGTTTTGAAAAATTTAACATTTTTGCTCGAAATCCAAAGGTGTTAGCCTACGGTTTTACCGAAAATTGCCAGTTTGGGGCAAAAACTGATCGACACTTTGTATTTCATGGTCAGGACCCCCGTATTGTAAATCGGTTATCTGTAATGGTCCCGTATTTCAATTTTTATGGGTTTTGAAAAACTTCACATTTTTGCTCGAAATCCAAAGGTGTTAGCCTACAGTTTTACCGAAAATTGCCAGTTTGGGGCAAAAACTGACCGAAACTCCGTATTTCTTATTCGTGACCCCCGTATTGCAAATTGGTTATCTATAACGGTCCCGTATTTCAAGTTTTATGGGTTTTGAAAAATTTTACATTTTTGCTCGAAATCCAAAGGTGCTAGCCTACGGTTTTACCGAAAATTGCCAGTTTGGGGCAAAACCTGGTCGACACTCTGTATTTCATGGTCAGGACCCCCGTATTGCGAATCGGTTATCTGTAACGGTCCCGTATTTCAATTTTTATGGGTTTTGAAAAATTTCACATTTTTGCCCGAAATCCAAAGGTGTTAGCCTACAGTTTTACCGAAAATTGCCAGTTTGGGGCAAAAACTGACCGAAACTCCATATTTCTTATTCGTGACACCCGTATTGCGAATTGGATATCTATAATGGTCCCGTATTTCAATTTTTATGGGTTTTGAAAAATTTCACATTTTTGCCCGAAATCCAAAGGTGTT
>JBNKLQ010000540.1:0-761 GCA_050292445.1 Promineifilaceae bacterium (SeqCode)
TCTACACCTGCCTCTAGTGCCCATGTCGCGTCGATATAGGATAATTGCTGTGGATTCATGACTAGATTCGAGAGAGTGGGTGCTCACAGAAGTGATGAACAATGGGATGTGAGAGACACAGGGGTTTAGATAGGTTCGGGCCTCCTTGCGGATAATAACCCTACGTCATGTGTGTGTTGGTGTATGATGATTGCTTGGGTTTGAGACCACCTCTACCCCTCCTTTTATAGCACACAAGTTCTATTGGCTCTGGTCGAGTGATAAATGGCTCTGACCGAGTCCACCAAGTTTCTTTCAAAATGCGGATAGGTGCACCAAATAGGTGCACCTATTAGGTGTAGCCCCTGACTCCCATACCAAATCTACCCAAAAATTGATTCAGGAATCAAATATTGCCATTACTCCAAATGTCGACTCCTTTTTTCTTGATCCGGGAATCCGTGATCAGATTTATACTATCTCTCATTATTTTCCTCTATCGCGAATAGATGGAAATAATGTGTTTTACCGTTGTGTCAAATCTAGCCACTGATCCATAATTTTAGGCGCAATCCAGTGGACTGTTACGTGTCCCTCACTGCCGCCGCTCCTAAAAAGGGATCCAGCTGTCAACCCTAATCACTTCTCATGCCACTGCCATTTCTCATCATCTTCCTTGCGATCTCCATCTCCTCGCTCACCTCGATTCCTCGCCTCAGTGTATCCTCCTCCCAGCCATGGCCACCTCGCACCCACACCTATTTCAAGCATCAGCTGCAAAT
>JBNKLQ010000541.1:0-761 GCA_050292445.1 Promineifilaceae bacterium (SeqCode)
AATTGATGATCGTCAATCCTCCAAAACCCACATGGGGGCTAGATGCACTTTCAAGAACTAAAGGTGTTGTTCCAAAGAGGGCACCTACATCATCTCACCCCGGTAACCCAAAACCTTATCCCCCACCCCGCCGCTGCCCCCATTAATCTACCGCCCTACAAGGCAGCAGCCTCATGCTGCCCCGCCCTATTGGAATTATTGGGCCTAACCTATAGAGAATTTCCAATAATTCCTAATAAATCTCAAAGGTCCATTCATCCATGGTGGGTGGCAACTTTTTAGTCCCACATTGCTAGTGGAGGTGAAGGAAAGCCTATTTAAATAGTAAGTTGTCCTCTATATACGTGTAAGAGTGTGGAGGAGAGAAGAAAGAGAGAAATACACGCACGCTCGCCTCACCGGGCCGGGTGTGGTGTGGCGAGGCGAGGTGAGGACGCACGACGTGCATGTGAATAGTCCACCGAAATCCGGCTCAAAGCCTCACAAGTCCACGACCTCCTTTTGTTATTTATTTTTGCTATGAGTCCGTGTCTAATACATTTTGATAGAGATAGACCTAGTCGGGTATGTGACACTGCAACCCTAGGCAGGTCTTCCCTATAAATACGTGCGGCTGCCACAGAACTAGTAACTACAAACAACCATGGGCCACCAACACATCTAGGTTTTCGCCTCCTCTGCTGTGGCACCACCAAGGCTACTTCATCCTGATCATCGACGTGCATCTGCGACCGGGAGGGAAGGTCTCTGAAACCGTTGTC
>JBNKLQ010000542.1:0-756 GCA_050292445.1 Promineifilaceae bacterium (SeqCode)
GTAAATATTGCACAGAACAAAAATATACATAAATGAATAAACTTGAACACAAATTAATATGGAAAATATGATAATTAGTAGCTTTGTATTAATATTAATATAATGTTCCACTAGTTAGTGTGAAACAGATAGCCATTATATTACACAAAATACTACTAACTATTACATATATTACACAAACTACTATAAACTAACTACTACTATTACTAAGTACTTCTAGATTTATCTACATCCAGAAGTCATCATCGTCATCATCCTCGTCGGAGTGCCGGCGACTTTCGGGGGTGCGTGGCTCTGACGACGGTGAGGTGGTGTCACTGTCATTGCTGAAGATGATGCCGTGGGCATGCTTGGCCTGCAACTTCTCCTCGGAGGTGTCGAGTTTCATCGACGTTTCCTCTGAGGAGACCTCCTCCTCCTCCTCCAGCGAGTCAGAAGAGTCAGAGGAGTCATCGTCACCGCCATCATCATCGGTGTGCCGCATGTGCTTCCTCACCATCAAGGACTCCACCTCCTCCTCCATCTTGCAGTTGTCATTGTCGTTGGATGCCATTCTTTAGAGAAGAGAGAGTATAGGGAGGGAGGGAGAGTGATTGGTTGGATGAGAGAGAATGCGGCGGATGTTTCTGCGATTTGGGGATGGAGGAGGAAAAGGAGATGAAAAGTGCAGAGTTGGGGACAGAACTCGAACCGACGCCGGTAGATATTTAGTGATGGAGCAAGGACCGACTACTATTGATGAGTGGGCACAGAGGA
>JBNKLQ010000543.1:0-747 GCA_050292445.1 Promineifilaceae bacterium (SeqCode)
TAATCAGGAAGATTAATTATAATATAACTACGATACCATACAACCCCTATAAAACTCAATGCACAATCATAAAGGAACATAGAGTAAAATTCAAAAATAAAAGACAAGGATCATTGGTTAGATGCATCAGGGCTTTCCTTGATCCAAAGCTAAGTTAGTATCCTCACAACTTGACGCTTGTGGACCTCCGAACACCCATTAGACTTGCTCCGCTTGAATTTCTATTTTCGGCTCCGCATGATCTACCCGTATATGCATAAATATGAGTCAAGATTAAAATGTGCAATGCATGAGGTGCAAAGTGCAATATGATGCATGAACAGGAGCATCCTACTCATATTAACTCAAAAACTATTTTACTAATTTTATTTCTAAGCTTTTCTATTTATTCACAAATTAACTAAGCATTAGAAATTTAATAACATGGGATTTATGTATCTAATCAAGTTCTAAGATTTTATGCAGATCCTAAAAAGTACGAGGAAGCATTCTACCAAGAATGAATATTTTCCTATGCATATTTTATTTACTACAATTTATTTATTGCAGGAGCATGAATTAAATCCTAGAATTTATTCTAAGTAGGAGTTAATTATGAGCATTTTTATACAAGTTACTGATCATAATATTAACATGGATGCAAAGATTCAATATTTAATATTGCATAGGTTTTTGTAATTAATTTCTTCATGATTTGGGTGATTGGAATTTTATAAAATGCAATAATGCATAACATGAAATTTGATC
>JBNKLQ010000544.1:0-746 GCA_050292445.1 Promineifilaceae bacterium (SeqCode)
CTGTCTTTCCCGGCTCCATATCCCATAAAGAAGGCAATTCACTTTTTACCGTATTGGTAAGTAGTTCCGTAACGCGTATCAGTTTTTCTTCCGCGGTGATCGTGGGGGCTTGAGTGGGAGTAGACGTGGCCATGCTGGTCGGGGCTGATGTGGACGTGGCGGTATCGTCGCCAGGACATATTGTTCAGGCGCAGTTTGAGTAATTTGGCGCAGATGGCCTGGAATGTTGCCGCGACGCAAACGGCATCATCAACGGTTGTGCAAATATCGGAGATGCGAAATTCTAAGGTATTAAAGATGGGGTGCGGCCGTATATCCCACCAGATTTTGGCCATCGTATCTCCCTTGCCGAACGCGCCGACTTTGGCCATAGTCTCTTCGTATCTTTTGTATTCTCCCCACGAATCGAAAGAATGGGGAATGCCGGTGCGCGGCAAGGATTCGAAGACGACGCTGCGGTATGATTTGAGGCCGGTGTTACGGCCGTGCCAAAATGGCGAACTGGTCGATAAAGCCAAAATATGAGGGATGAAATAACGGGCCTGGTTCATGATGTCGATAATCATGTTACGCGTACGCAAATCTGGCTCTTCCCCTGGCTTGACAAATCCAACATGGACATGCATGCCAAAAATCAGCAGCCGCCGCGCAACTCCCTGCATATCATCTATTTAGCCAAAGAGTCCAGCATATGGCCCCAAAAAGAAACCACATCACATTCATCCTTTTAGCACCCAATTTTGATT
>JBNKLQ010000545.1:0-744 GCA_050292445.1 Promineifilaceae bacterium (SeqCode)
GCTCCTGCCACACCTCGGCCGAATCAGTGTGAGCATGACGGGAAATCAGATTGAAAAAGCGCCGGTATTGGTCGGCCAGGATATTGGCGCCCAGCTTTTCAAAGAACTGTGCGCCGCCCAAATTTTGGGTAAATAGATGGCTGGGCATTGTGATGACCAGTTGGCCGCCCGGCTGCAGAACACGATTGGCCTCGAAAAGGACGGCCTGAATACCGGGGATATGTTCCAGCACTGAGTTGCTGATGATGGTGGCAAAATGTTCGTCGGGGAAGGGCATCTGGTCCCCCAGCCCTTGCAGCAAGTGTTGGTACATGCCTGATGCCTGCGACTTTTGCAGCGGCCCCCACCAGGGATCTATGCCAGCGGTTAACGGCCGTTCAAAGGTCATTTGGCTGAAATGGCCGTCGCCGCAGCCCAGGTCGAGGATGGGTTCGGCCAGATCAAGCTGTTGGTAAAAACGGGCTTCCACCGCCCGCAGCAAACCACGAAACGCCGGAATGGTTTTCAGATGCCTCCACAACAAATCGTCCTGATGGTAGCCGGTAGTTGGTAATTGGTAGTTGGTTGTTGTCGCTTCTGTCACCTCGTCACCTTGTCACCCTGTCACCTTGTCATCTTCAGGAGGTTGTTGTGGGAAAAATGAAGCTGGTAACACGCCAAGTCGGACCTTGGGGTATGAACACATATGCGCTTATCTGTACACAAACAGGTGAAAGCGTGCTTTTTGATCCCGGAGATGATCCA
>JBNKLQ010000546.1:0-737 GCA_050292445.1 Promineifilaceae bacterium (SeqCode)
CACCAGCACATGCATCGCAAAAAACCGGCTGAGTGTCTGCCCGGTGACTGTCCAACCATCACGCAGGAAGACCAACGCCAGCACCCCGAAATCGGGCACACCTCCGGCAATATCCGTCCCGACCGTGCTGGCCCAGAATGCCCGTTGATCCCAGGGCAGCAGGTAGCCGGTGAAGTTAAAAGCCACGACCAACAGGAGCAAAACAATACCAATCTGCCAGTTAGTCGAGCGTCCTTTCATAAAGCCGCCCGTCAAAAAGACACGGATCATGTGCAAAAAGACCGTAATCACCAACAAATTGGCCGACCAATGATGGATGCCCCGAATCAAGGAGCCGAACAGCACCTGCGTTTCCAGATATTGGATGCTGGTGTAGGCCCGCTCCACGCTGGCATCGTAGCGGAACATGAGCAGGATGCCGGTGATGATGAGCAGCAGCGCCAACACAGTGGAAATGCCGCCCAGCCCCCAGGTGTAAGAAAACCGCAGCGCTGGCTTAGCTACTTTGGTGGGATGCAGGTGCAAAATCAGATTATTGGCCACCGCCCGCATCCGGCTGCGGTCATCGGTGGGCGTCGTGTATAAAAGTCGTTCTTTGAGTGAAGTGGATTTGTCGTCGGACATGGTGTTTACTCCGTGAAACGTGATGCGTCATAGTTGTCTCAATGACACATCACGTATGACTTATGATGTATTAACCGTTCCCGCCACGGCCGTTGCCTTTCCCATTGACACCA
>JBNKLQ010000547.1:0-737 GCA_050292445.1 Promineifilaceae bacterium (SeqCode)
AAAGGATACATAAGCCTATAGCAACTAACTTTAAAGACTTTTAAGCATGTTATTAGCTATGTTTAAATAATTAACGTTATAGGTTTGCATCCTATTCTAAGTGGCAATAGTTGATATATTAATCATCTCATTGACTACCAAGTAGTTGATATCCATCTCATGCTATAAGTAACATTATGAAAGTAGAATTACTACTGAATGACTGCAACAAGCAAGTAACACCCATATCCGAGGGTTTCACGGTGACTCAAGCCAATTTTAAACCCTGCAAGGTAATAACATGACAACACGACACACGTGAGCCATGAAGGCAACACGAGTGGTCACCTTTCGTGATGACTATCAAAGAGTCAGGACCAAGTCCTATCTCACCCCAGTTCCATCTTCCAGGTGAAAACCTCATCGGGTAGTCCGTGGGTGGCCCGAACACTATCTCTTCTATCATCCGTGAAGTGAGGTAAGGTATCATCCAACTCAGCGACCAACAAAGGTACTAAGTTTGCGGGACTCCATATATCCCATATGTGTGAGTACATAATCGAACTTGCTCATCAAGGCCAGACAATCGGTCCTTAATCGAAAAATGTGGGGGCTACCACCATCGGAGCTCCAAATATGACACCAGACCTCTCCCCGACCTTTACATCTGGTATTCTCCACTTTCCCCTAGTTGCCCCGTCCGGTCTCATATTAAGTCATCTACTATCTATTCAAATTCTCTAATCAAACCATGTATG
>JBNKLQ010000548.1:0-735 GCA_050292445.1 Promineifilaceae bacterium (SeqCode)
CCACACCTCCCTACTTCGAGGCGGTTTGTTAGAGGAAGAATGAGGCAGCCCAGGTTGATGGTCAGGCCCGACATCGCTGGGAGCCAAGACTTCATCCCGAGAGCAGGGGGGCAATTTTGACTTAGTAGGGATTTCGTGGACGATTATCGTACGTAGGACTCCGGGGGCCATACGTATGACATGTTTGTCATGTTCTTTCCCCTGCAGGGTGTATATCGATTCGAATCGTCGCGACACTCTCGGTTATGAGTGACAGCTTATCGTTGCAGTCATCTCGTACTATGTTTGGTGTACTGTTGATGGATTTGAGGAGTTGGATATGCACATGATTATACTACCATTATGATTATTGTATTTACTTACCTTTGACGTTGACATGGGTCAATGTTCTGCTTGTTTATGCTTGTTCTAGTTTGTAGGTGCAAATATAGTATTTGACTACTTAAAAATGGCTAAAATAATAAAAGCTAACGAGCAACTGCTAGTCGCTGAGTCCTTAGTTCCGTCAAACCCTAAGTGTCTTGCATACTAGGTGTCGGTTATTTATGGCCACGTTGACGGGTAAGTCTTACTGAGATTTAGTTGCTCAAGCTTTGCCTTAATATTATTTTGCATGTGTGCTCTTTTCTCCCCCTTTCGGCGTGGGCCATTCTTGAGGTTGACTTCTCTAGTGCAAGGTGTTGTTTCTGATTCATTGAGTGTTCCCGCTTCCGCAAAATGTTTTTATTCTCTATC
>JBNKLQ010000549.1:0-734 GCA_050292445.1 Promineifilaceae bacterium (SeqCode)
ACTAGGTAGGAACAGCACGAAAGCCCGAAAGGGCATTTAGACCAATTTCCTGGGACGCAATTTTCTGAACCATCGCAGGTAGGAACAGCACGAAAGCCCGAAAGGGCATTTAGACTATTGGTGGGAGTAGGGCTCGGTGATGCCGTTGGCGGTAGGAACAGCACGAAAGCCCGAAAGGGCATTTAGACAAGCTGGTAGCAAAAATGAAAAAAGTACTAATGTTGGTAGGAACAGCACGAAAGCCCGAAAGGGCATTTAGACAAATTCACTCTCCTTGTTTAATTTTGGGGCTATGGCAGTAGGAACAGCACGAAAGCCCGAAAGGGCATTTAGACTTAGCTTTTTCGCGGCTGGCTGCGCTTGTTTGATGTAGGAACAGCACGAAAGCCCGAAAGGGCATTTAGACGACAAAATCTTGCAGCGTGTTGCAGCGGAAGCCGGGTGTAGGAACAGCACGAAAGCCCGAAAGGGCATTTAGACAAACCAAACACGATTAAAATTGCTAATACGTTATCCGTAGGAACAGCACGAAAGCCCGAAAGGGCATTTAGACAAAGGTCATACTGGTTTTGCCCTTCGAGCATGAGAGGTAGGAACAGCACGAAAGCCCGAAAGGGCATTTAGACTAAAACTTTTGAGACTGTGGCCGCATCGTCCACTAGGTAGGAACAGCACGAAAGCCCGAAAGGGCATTTAGACCAATTTCCTGGGACGCAATTTTCTGAACCATAGCA
>JBNKLQ010000550.1:0-731 GCA_050292445.1 Promineifilaceae bacterium (SeqCode)
CAAAAGGTTAAAAGCTGTCAGACGCATACGGCTTGTATCGATCAGCTAATCATACTGGCTTATGTGCAAATACTCTTGGATTTTGGGGCAATCCATTTTAAGTTTCACGATCGGATCAAACAGTGATCGATCGGCTTTCAAAGCCCGACCCCTAGGACCACGAAACTTTGCCCAAATAGCAATAAGCGTCCCCGATCGACGCAAGGGGCTTACTTTCGATCGCACGCATGGTCAGCAAACCAACGCGTATAAATCAGCCAGGGGCTCCTGATCGGCGGTCCCTTACTCAGCAAAAACTTATGCTTTTTACACGCGTAGCACCGCGTACAAAAAGCAAGGGGGCTCCCGATCAATGCTCCACACATCTTCTATTACTTTCAGCACGCATTTCGCCACGTACAAAAAGCAAGGGGCTCCAAGGTATGTGCTCCAAATTTATTATTTTATTAATCAAGTTTTCAAAAGTTTTTGCAGCTCAGCAGGTATCATCATCGATGGTTTGGCTCTACCCTAAACCCTGTAAGTGTGTCTCCTAGTATTCATCAGAACATGCCGGAATAAGTGAGCGCGAGATCGACATCTATCATGATCAGGCATATCAGATCCGATCGACTCATAAGCTTCATCGATTGATAACAAATCAACCGATTCTACATCATGAGGAAAGAATTAGCAAGAGAATATCCACCACCTATGATCAGTACACGGATCCGAGACTCTTCCAGCCGGTA
>JBNKLQ010000551.1:0-730 GCA_050292445.1 Promineifilaceae bacterium (SeqCode)
TTGTATTCCCTGATCCTCCAGTATAGGCTCGTTGCTCCTTGGTTTGCAGGGCCCTGGTGAGGGCATCATTTTCCCTCTCACTATTTGAGTCCTCGCTGCTCTCCTATGAGCCACCTCTGAGGTGTTGTGGCTGTAGAAGCTGACATCGTCTGACTCTGTCAGCTTAGAATGAGCACGCATAAATGGTCCCAGCCGTCCACAGAAATTGTCGTATGGATTCTGAAGACCTAGCTGGGCCAATCTTTCATCCTCTTGTTGCCACCTCCTTTGTTTTCCGGCATAACCGGTGTTGCCGAGGTGGTGGTCAAGCTCGTTCTGTGATCGGAGCCACTTCATGTACTCACTGTTCGCGCCAAAGTTCTTTGATTCGCACTTTGCAACAAATCTTACCCAGTCTTCTTCGAACAAATCTTTGTATGTAGCGAAGGGGGTGTCCTGGTTCCTCCAAATCTTCACAAGCTTACTCTTGTAGCTCCTCCAGGCATGAGAGATGATCTTCATAGCTACCTTCTCCCCCTTCTGCTTCAGGTCTTCTGAACATTAAACGTATGCTTGAATAGAGTTTTTGAAGAGCTCATCCTTTTCATTTTCGGTCAACTCATTGAATCCCTGCATGGTTAGCAACACCCTTTGTTGGGTAGCTAGAGCACAAATCCTGGACAATCTCGTATTCACTATTGTGTCCAAGGGTACGCCTTCATCATTGACCTCACCAACAATCATTACGTCT
>JBNKLQ010000552.1:0-726 GCA_050292445.1 Promineifilaceae bacterium (SeqCode)
CAATGGTGGCATCATGACGGTCACCGGCGTTACCCGGACGGTCAGCAATGGTACCCGGATGATCAATGGTGACACCCTAATGGCCGCTGACGGCACTCGGATGATCAACGGTAGTGCCATCGCCGGCATGACTCGGCTGCGTCATATGTAGGACAAACAACACCCTCATGTTTGCTAGCACAAGACGAAGATCCGATCTTAAACGCTGCGCGTGGCCGATTTAGATTCAATAAGGATCATTGCCCACCGTGTGCATATTAGGAAAGAAAATCTTTACTTTCTTCTTACTTTAATATTTTCTCTTTACCAAATATTTAAATGCAGATCAGACCAGATGTCACGTTAGCATGGTCATCGGCAACGACATCATGCCACGACTAATGTCATCTCAGCAGCACCATTGCCAGCAAGGCTTGGCAACATCATCACCAGCATAACTTGACAGCAACATCATGCCACGACTAACATCGTCTCGGTAGTGGCATCGCCAGCAAGACTCGACAGCGCCATCACCAGCATAACTTGGAAGTGACATCACGCCACTGCCAACATTGGCTCGGCTGCGCTGTCACCAGCATGACTTTTGGGCTTGATGCGTACTTCCCCGACCAGTAATCCGACTCAAAGGTTCACCACCGATCAGGCTCTAGGGCTCGTAGAGTGTCACTCCAGCCGACAGTTCGACTCAGGTACACTACTACCTTTATCGTTGGTTTTGACTCGAGG
>JBNKLQ010000553.1:0-722 GCA_050292445.1 Promineifilaceae bacterium (SeqCode)
GGACGCCGGTTACGGCCCAACCTCGTAACCTAACTCGGGACACGCCTGGGCTCCCAGCAGCCGTGCCCAGGGGCTTCCAGTACCAGGACTGTGGGTACCTGGACAGTCAACACCGCCACAAATTTCCAAGCCTGGGGGCTTCACATCCCCCGGGAAAGGCGCCACCGCCCACTGTAGCGACAAGACAAGATGACATCTAGCAGAAGGTCATGTCCCCTCGTCTGATGGCTGTAGGCCATAGGACAGTGCAGGGGGCAGGCTAGCCCATCCACATTGACCCCCACGTGGGAAGCCTTAGCTGCCAAGTAAAGCCACACCATGAAGCAACCTCTCCATGAATCATCCTAGGCATTGTCCACCTCAGCGCCAAGAACGCTCAAGAGCTGAAAAGAACACCCAGAAGGCAAGAAGAACGTCATGGAAGCCCTGACCAACCTCTATGAACCGACCTCCTCGGTCTAGGACCCCACTGGCCATGTAATTTACTCCCAAATGTAAAAGTAACTAGTCTGTAGTTATCCGACCGCTGCACGGCCTAAAAAAGGCCCGCTACCCTTCAGGATTGGGGTATGAGATCCATTTCCCCCTTCACTGTGTGAACTTCTCGAGCTCTCTGCTCACCCCTTGTAACACATGTTCATCTTTAATATCAAACCGCTGAATGTAGGGCTATTACCTCTAAGGAGGGGCCTAAACCAGGATAGATCATTATGTGCTTTGTA
>JBNKLQ010000554.1:0-721 GCA_050292445.1 Promineifilaceae bacterium (SeqCode)
AGATTTAAAAATAGAAAATCAATTTTCGCCAACAGAGGTAGCCGTATTTTTTGGAAAACCTGAAGTAACTGTTCCTGATCCTTATTTCAACGGAAGCGGACCGGATCGAGCAGGTTGTAATTTTTGCGGTGGTTGTATGGTGGGCTGCCAGCACAATGCCAAAAACACGCTGGATAAAAATTACCTTTACTTTGCCGAAAAATGGGGGGCAGAAGTACGGCCGGAAGCCAATGTCATCAACATCATTCCCCTGTATGGCAAACAGCCCGACAATGCACGTTACGAAATCGTCTACGAACACACTACAGATTGGTTTGTGAAGCGGCAAAAAACCGTGCGAACAGCCAATATCGTGCTGGCAGCGGGCGTGATGGGAACGGTAGAGCTGCTGCTCAAATGTCGTGACGCAACCCATTCCTTGCCTCGGCTGTCACGCCGTTTGGGGATGAAGGTTCGCAGCAACAGCGAAGCGCTGACCGGTGTCACGGCCCGCCACGAAGGCGAGGATTTTTCACAGGGGGTAGCCATCACTTCCCACTTTTGGATTGATGAGGTGACCAGCGTAGAGCCGGTGCGCTACCCGCGCGGCTCATCGTTTATCCGCAACATCGCCATGCCGCTGCTGCCCACCGACGACGGCACGATTTGGCAGCAGTTATGGAGCTTTGTGGAGTATGGGGTGAAACGGCCGTATGACTTCCTCAAAGCCAAAATTCTGCCC
>JBNKLQ010000555.1:0-718 GCA_050292445.1 Promineifilaceae bacterium (SeqCode)
AGGAAATTAGTCATCACGTGGAAGAAATGGGCAATACCGTCTTGCCATCGGCCAGTGAAGTAACGGCCGTACCTGCCCCCCCACCCGGTCACCTGGCCTTTTTTACGAGCAACATCGAAGCTGTTTTTACGGCCGTTACCCTGGTCGCCATGAGTGCCGGCTTCATCGCCGAACGCATGGAAGCCGCTCCTATCACCATCATCGTTATCTATACCATCGCCTACCTCGCCGGTGGCACATTTGGCCTCAAAGGGGGCATCAAATCTCTGCGTGACCGCACCATCGACGTGGATTTGCTCATGATTTTGGCTGCGTTAGGAGCCGCTATCGTTGGCGAACCATTCGAGGGCGTCATGCTCCTCTTCCTTTTCTCTCTCTCTAACGTTTTACAGAATTTCGCCTTGGATCGCACACGTAACGCCATCAAATCGTTGATGAAACTGCGACCTAACTCCGCCAATGTACGACGCGGCAATCAAATCGTCAATTTACCCATCGAGAAAATCAATATCAGCGACCGTTTCATCGTCAAACCGGGCGAACGCATCGCGCTGGACGGCGTTGTGATCGAAGGCGAGAGCAGCGTAGACCAGGCCTCCCTCACCGGGGAATCCATGCCCGTTGCCAAACAAGTTGGCGACACGGTTTTTGCCGGGACCATCAACAAAAATGGCAATTTAGAAGTTGGCGTCACCCGGCTGGCCAAAGATTCGACCAT
>JBNKLQ010000556.1:0-714 GCA_050292445.1 Promineifilaceae bacterium (SeqCode)
CATGAGTTGTTATGAGGGTCGTTGATGTAGAAGGACACGAATCTAAGTACTACGGGGTCATTAAAAACATAATCGAGTATAACTTTGCTAGGAATAAGAATCTTAAAATAGTGTTCATTGATTGTGATTGGTTTGATCCCAATCATGGTACCTAAGAAACAAATTTGGTATGGTTGAAGTCAAACACGTGCATCAGCTGCGTGGTTGTGACCCATTTGTCCTTGCTCACCAGGTCAAGCATGTCTATTATATGTCGTACCCATGCGAAAAGCTAAGTGCGTGGTTGGTGGTCTATAGAGAGAATCCTCGTGAATGACTACACACCCCTGATGACTCTGGTTATCATGAAAATCAAGTGCCAGCTGGAGAGGTTGATGAGGTTTATCAAGATGATGAATTGCCATGTTCATTTAATATAGATCCAGAATTGGCACTAAATTCTTTACTCAGCGATGCTAATGATGTAACAGTTCTCGAGCAAAGGAAACAAACTCTTAGAAAGAAAAAGAAACGTAAGATATTAAATACTCTTTATATTTCATATTATGTTCTTTATATTTCATATTACATTCATGCTATACCCTATTACGTTCTTTATATTTCTCTCATACTATGATTTTGATGAATACTCACTTGTGCTTGTTTTGTATAGGATGTTGAAAAAGTTGAAGGTGTCATGAAGAAGCTCTTCAAAGGAAAGAGTAGGGCAGGGAC
>JBNKLQ010000557.1:0-713 GCA_050292445.1 Promineifilaceae bacterium (SeqCode)
GGCCAGAGCAAATCGCCCACCAGGGGCAGCTGCCACAAAATGGCTCCGTCGGCTGGATTCAACGCCACCATTTGCCCCGGACTGCCCACGACAACGGCCGTTTCGTTAACTGCCAACGAGCGCGACCAAACGCCATCCAGCGTTACCTCCCACAGCGTGTCACCTGTGGCTGGATCGAGGGCGAAGACGGCCGTATCCGTGGCCACAAACAGTTTCCCATTTGCAGATGCTGCTGGCCCTTTGAGACCTGGGCCAAACGGCCGTTGCCAGATCAGTTCTGGCGCAGATGTCGGCCCTACCAGAACAGATTCAGTTGAGGATAGCTTCGTTGCTGATGGGGAAACGACGGCTTGCTGGCAGCTCAACAGGAGCAGAAAAAGAAGCAGTAAAAGCGCCCGGCGGGGCAAGAAGAAGCTCATGAAAAGTAGAGGGAATAGATTGGTCCAATCTTCGAGATTGGACCAATCTAAAATCAAACGCACCTATTCATCATCAAACGTGAGATTCAGCAAGAAATCCACCAGGATGTCAATCTCTTCAGTCGTGAGTTTGTCACCAAAGTCCGGGGGCATTGTGTTGGCCTGATCTTCAAATCCTTCCACGGTATGCGCCTGCGGCTGCAATATTGACTCGCGAATGTATTCCTCGCCGCTCATGCCCGGCACGCGAGAATCCGCCACCAGACCCAGTTCATCCCAGCCAGGACCAATCTT
>JBNKLQ010000558.1:0-707 GCA_050292445.1 Promineifilaceae bacterium (SeqCode)
GATAGGCGGGTTCCATCTTGACCACTTGTACAAATGGCATGTAACCCCTGATGTAACCTTGTGTATGATAACCCCATTTATGAATAAATGGATGTTTACCTTTTGTAAATACGATTGTCACTCTTTCACATTGTGTTTACCTTACGCAAAGCTTACATCATAATCTACTGGACATATGCAAATATCTAATGATGCAAAGCTCAATATGGCAGATGGTGCGTACAAGGACTTTCGAGGACTCTATCCTCGACATCCCCGAGGGATCCGTCGGACGTGGGTGTGGCCAAGTCCCACGTGGCGGTGCCCCACCTCCACCACCTTGCCCGCCCATCAGCCTGGAGCAACTACTGGCCACTCAGAATGACCTGATGACGAGGCTAGTGGAGAATGATGAGCATCGTGGGGCCGAGCGCCAGCAACCCCGACACCAAGAGAGGGATTCTTCATACTCAGATTTTCTGGCAACTCACCCGCCAGTCTTTGCCAATGCGACCGACCCCTTAGAGGCAGACAGTGACTTTGCACCATGGAGTCCAAGTTTGGGCTACTTCACTGTACAGAGTATCAAAAGACTCTGTATGCTGTGCAGTAGCTCAAAGGCGCAGCTGGAGCATGGTGGGCTTGCTACATTGCCACCCTGCCTGATGATCACCATGTTCCATGGGGAGAATTTTGTACTGCATTCCATGCACATCACCTATCTGTGG
>JBNKLQ010000559.1:0-706 GCA_050292445.1 Promineifilaceae bacterium (SeqCode)
TGAGCCAGACCTCTTCGCGGGCGCTGCTGGTGTCCAGCGGGGCAATCAGGGCTGCGCCTAAAATGTAGTACAGGGGGGGCTGGGCTGCTTCCTGGCTGAGCCAGGTATCGTACTTGTCTTCCACCACAGGCAGGCGTTTGTTTTCGGCGATGTAAACGGCCGTAAAAAAGTGCCAATGTTCGTCCGGGGCTTCAAACAAGGGATTAACGACGCCATAAGCCAGTGTAATCAGTAAGTAGAGAGCCAGAATGAGCGGCAGCAATCTTTGTTTCATGGCAGGCGCAGCTCCACCAGGTTGAGCTGGTTGTCGGGCTGGGGTTGATTGTTTTGGCTGACGGACGGCCGTGCGAAGCTATCTGGCTCAAACAAACCAACGCGAACTGTGTAGAGTCCCGGCGGCAAATCCGGCGGCAGCGGCAGGTGGTGCACGTCCTCGATCACTTCATTGGCGCGCCAGCCAGTGGTGGGGCGCAGCCCTTCGGCAGGCACAAAATCCCGCTGGGCCACAATTTCTCCGGTGGCATCCACCAGATGGACAAACACAAACCAGCCAGTTTCGGGTTCTGACTCGGCCTGCCAGTACAAGGTCAGCTTAACTGCTGCTGGGTCTACGGACAAATCGTAGCTGTGCAGCTGGATGTGGCTGCCAAACTGAGCTTCTACTAAGGTGCTGTCTTTAGGCAGTTCAGTTTGCAGCGGCCAGGGG
>JBNKLQ010000560.1:0-703 GCA_050292445.1 Promineifilaceae bacterium (SeqCode)
GAATTCTCCGGACAACTCATTGTGCGGCAACTCAATGCAGAAGAAGAAGAAAATGCCCAGTTGATGCAAGAATATGGTCTTCGCGGACACCCGTCCTTTGCCATTTTGGACGAAAACGGCCGTCTCATGCAAACATTCTTTGGCCCCCAAACCGAAGAGAGTTTACGCAATGCAATCCTCGCCACCTTGCCTTGACCTTACGCCGTCTTTTAAAGTCATTATTAATAACCTCTCACTCCCCCATCCGGTTCACCCCCACGGGTGTGGGGAAAACAATTATTCAAGTTGGCAAAATCAGAAAATCATCGGTTCACCCCCACGGGTGTGGGGAAAACTCTGTAACTGCATTGAAAACAAAAGCCATCGGGCGGTTCACCCCCACGGGTGTGGGGAAAACCAACGGCCGGAGCCGGGGATTGAAAGCGGTGTCGGTTCACCCCCACGGGTGTGGGGAAAACACCAGGACGGTGACGACGTCGTCGCCGGCTGACGGTTCACCCCCACGGGTGTGGGGAAAACTTTGGTGAGCTGCCGGTACATTTCCCGCGCCTCGGTTCACCCCCACGGGTGTGGGGAAAACGTGAGATGGGAACCAGGCGACTAAGAGCAATACGGTTCACCCCCACGGGTGTGGGGAAAACGTGATGTTACCCAACTGCTGTTCATCGCGCAGCGGTTCACCCCCACGGGTGTGGGGAAAACG
>JBNKLQ010000561.1:0-700 GCA_050292445.1 Promineifilaceae bacterium (SeqCode)
TTATTAGTCCTATCACTATGCCACAACCAATTACCCATAGCCTCCATCAACTCCGCAAATAATGTACCCTCTGTCAGTTCCACAAATCACATACCCAGTGTGAAACAACACAAGCTAGCAAAACAATGTAGAAACCAACACACCACCACCACTTTGCTACAAATCCACGAGCCTCCGCAACAAACCGATACTTTTCCCACTCATGGCGCAATCCTCACAATCACCGGAGGTTCCAACATTGATTTCAACACTAAGAAGCAATGGAGAGACTACTATAGACAAGTCAATCATGTAGCCATCGAAGGCCCCATCACCCAAACCAAATGGTCCCAAATACCCATAACCTTTTCCAACCAAGATGCAACCTAACTTCGTTCCCTCATACCGATGCTACGGTCCATACTGTCCACGTCGATCGATGGGATGTCACCAAAATCCTCATCGACAACGGCAGCCAGGCAGAAATCCTCTTCTTAGCAACCTTCGATAAGATGGGATTCGATCAACAGTAGCTCAGAGAGCTGTCGAAGCCCCTCTATAGCTTCAGTGGGAAAAGAATCAAACCGGCCAGAGCCATCACACTCCCAGTGTCCTTCATCAACCCTAAAAATCCCCACACATAATACATCACCTTCGATATTGTCGATATAACATACCCATATAATGCTATCTTCGGAAGGGGCCTCCTGAATACATTCGA
>JBNKLQ010000562.1:0-694 GCA_050292445.1 Promineifilaceae bacterium (SeqCode)
ATTGATGAGGGCGGTTGAAGTGGATAACCCAGGAGTTGCAGTCACATTTATGAATGAGGTAATAATTTAAATTTAGAAAATTCCATATTGCAAAGTATTACATTTATTCATTTTTTAAATGTTTCATATCATTTTGTAGGATGATGATGAATGTGAGATGGAGGGGCACAAGGAGCAGGGGGTGAGCAGCAGGGGGCGAATGTGAGATGGAGGAGCCCGAGCAGCAGGGGGCTAAACAAATGGACATAGAGGGGAACCAGCAGATGGACATGGACAATGACGATGGCAAGCACGAGACTGAGAACGACGGAGCGGAGGCGACTGACGGACATGAGACTGGTGACTCGACAACGTCAGGCTTTGGGCGCAGGTCTAGGAGGAGGAGCCATGCCGTTATGCCTCCACTGGTTCTGGATAATGAGGATGGAAAGACTGTGATCAGACCAACCGGTGATGGGAGAGTATTTATTTATGAAGTTTGATATTAGCATTTTCGCCCATCTCTGTCAAGCACGATGCCTTCGGGAGTTTCCCGATTTTTCCTTAGGATGAATTTGGAGCACCTTGTCATGGCAGCCAGTTTCAGGAATGCAGGCATAACATGGTCAGAAATATGGCCAAACCGGTGGTTCATCTACGATGGAATACGGATTGTGCTGGCACCTGAGTCCATTTTTTTTGTGACACTTTTCCC
>JBNKLQ010000563.1:0-690 GCA_050292445.1 Promineifilaceae bacterium (SeqCode)
GAATGGGCATTTGACAGTCCATCAAAACCAGATCGTATTTTTTCGCTTTAACATGGTCTACAGCCTGCTGACCATTCTCAGCAAAATCACAGCTGATACCAAATTTCTGCAACATTTTATTAATCACTATGCGGTTTGGTAAAACATCTTCACAGACTAGCAGCTGTGCATCAAAATTATTTGTAATACCTGTAGTTTGATGTCGTTGAGTGGAACTCATTGTGTCTGCTTCAGCGATCTGGCTATAAGATGCCGGAATCGTTAAGGTGAAAGTAGATCCCTTTCCTGGAAAGGAATCTACCTGAATATCCCCCCCCATTAAGTTGCTCAGTTTTTTGCTGATGGCCAGACCAAGACCGGTACCTCCAAACTGACGCGTAGTAGATTGTTCAGCCTGGGTAAAAGATTCAAATAATTGATCAATCTTATCTTTGAATATTCCTATACCTGTATCGATGACCTGAAACTGGAAATTAGCCGTTTTATCATCAATATTCTGCCTGGTGACTCTTAGCGTCACAGACCCCTGTTTTGTGAACTTAATAGCATTGCTAATCAGGTTGGTTAAAATTTGGCGCAGTTTGGTTTCGTCGCTATTGACAAGAAAATCATACTCTTCAGTAAATTCAATAGAAAGTTCCAGTGATTTTTCGCTGGCGCTACTGAGTAAACTATCAATAAGCTCATGCA
>JBNKLQ010000564.1:0-688 GCA_050292445.1 Promineifilaceae bacterium (SeqCode)
CAACTAGCTAATGTCACGCATGACCATCTTTTACCGCCGAAGCTTTACTTGAATTACCATGCGGTAATTCAAAACTATGGGGCATTAATCCAAATTTCTCTGGGCTATTCCCCTGTAAAAGGTAGGTTTCATACGCGTTACGCACCCGTGCGCCGGTCGTCAGCGGAAGCAAGCTTCCCTGTTACCCCTCGACTTGCATGTGTTAGGCCTGTCGCTAGCGTTCATCCTGAGCCAGGATCAAACTCTTCGTTGTATAAAAATTATTATGACTGTTTTAACAGCCTATTATTCTTTACAAGAGTTTTAACTCAAAGAATCACTCTATTTTTCCTTTTTTTTAAGTGTGCATTTCAATATTTTCAAAGAACGTTCGACCAGTTACCCGGTCTTCTTTATATCTTTTTAAGCCGTAGCTTAATTTTCAAAAATGCTCCTAGGGGCAATTTTTGGCCCGAAAAAGGGGCCCTGGCAGCGGCGCAAAATGATCTAGGTCAAAAAATTTTTCGTATCTGTCACATTATTAGTTACCATTTCAAGTGAGATCTCAAGTCGCTAACACAATCCATTGCCGAGATAGGGGCGGATTCCCACTCTTCAACTACCGCTCAAAAAGACGTCTTCAAAAATAGGGTTAATTTTTTTGGTTTCACGGCATTACCCAAATTTTTTTTAGTTTTCGTTGTTAAAA
>JBNKLQ010000565.1:0-688 GCA_050292445.1 Promineifilaceae bacterium (SeqCode)
AATGCCCAATTCATCCAGCAAACAGGCCAAATCTTCTGCCAGCAGTTGGGCATTGTATGGTCCGGCGGGCTTGTCCGACTCGCCCACACCGCGATTGTCGTAATGCAGTACAGCGAAATTTTCGGCCAGCCCCGGCACCATCTTATGCCACATCCAGCGGCTGTAACCCAGGCCAGCAATCAGCACTAAAGGTGGTCCGCTGCCTTCAATCTCGTATGCGATTGTGATACCGTTGGCGATTATCGATGCCATCTTTGTCTCCAACTTTTTTGGAACACAGAGTTTCGCAGAGTTAAACAGAGTCTCACAGAGAAATTTAGAGATATAGTAAATCTCTGTGTAACTCTGTGGCTCCTCTGTGCATCTCTGTGTTCCTTCTTTTTATCTTCACCAAAATCATTAATTCAGCAGCTCTTTGAGTTGAGCTTTGATTACTTTGCCGTAGGGCGAGTAAGGCAGGGCGTCGGTAAAAATGATGCGTTTGGGAATTTTGTAGCGGGCCAGTTTGCCCCGGCAATGGGTGAGCAAATCATCTTCGGTGACGGTACGGCCGTTTTCCAACAGCACCACCATCACCCCAACCTCGCCCCACTTTTCATCTGGCTGGCCGATGAGCGCCGCGTCTGACACCGCTTCATGGGCTACAAAAACGGCTTCTACTTCGGCGGCGTACACGTTTTCCCCGCCG
>JBNKLQ010000566.1:0-686 GCA_050292445.1 Promineifilaceae bacterium (SeqCode)
AACCCCTGCCTCATATGTATTTGATTGTTGATTCCACAACATCATGTGAACTATTGTCATTTCTAGATACCTATTTGGGCTATCACCAAATTAGCCTCACCATTGACGATGAAGAAAAAACAGCGTTCATCACCCCATTTGGAATCTTCTGCTAGACAAAGATGGTGTCCGGCCTCAAGAATGGGGGAGCTACATATCAGAATGGCATTCAAATCATCTTGGAGACTCAAATCGAACAGAATATTGATTTTCTGGCAACGCGGATGCGGGACGTACCGGAGCGTCATCGTAGTTTGCGGGCAGTGTTTGATTATGTGTGGCAGCTGCTCTCACCGGATGAGCGGTCATTGTTTGTGAAGCTGTCGCTGTTTCGCGGTGGGTTTACCATGGAGGCAGCAACGGCCGTTGCCGATGTCTCCCCATGGACGATAGCAGCACTGGTGGAAAAATCGTTGCTGCGGAGACAGGACAACGACCGTTATGAGATGTTGGAAGCGCTGGGGCGGTTTGCCGTCAAAATCGAAAATATGGAAGGTCCTCTCGCTGAAGCGCGTGCCAGACATGCGTGTTATTATGCCGATTTTTTAGCTGCACAAGAACCATTACTAAACGGCCGGCGTACCCAAGAGGCGCTCAAAGCCATTGCTGCCGAATTGGAAAATGTGCATACTGCCTGGACCTACGCC
>JBNKLQ010000567.1:0-683 GCA_050292445.1 Promineifilaceae bacterium (SeqCode)
CGCAGCTCCTCCGTCACCGACCTCGACCGCCTCCCGTGTGGCACCCACGACTTCGGCTGTGGCCCCGGCTACACTACTCGCGTCGCCCTCGGGCTACGCGGGAGCCACCGGCACCGCCTCTACATCAGCAGTCGCTGCCAGCAAAGGCCGTACCGGTGGCTCCTCCGGTGAACCCTCATCCGATGACCACGCGGGCGAAGCGGGGCTTTCGACTTCCGGTCGACAGACTCACCCTGTCGGCCACTTTGGTGTCGACCTTGTCACCGGTGCCCTCCTCTGTCTGCGCCGCCCTCGTCGATCCAAATTGGCGTCGCGCCATGGAAGAAGAGTTTGCTGCCTTGATCGCCAACAACACCTGGGACCTTGTCCCTCGTCCTATTGGCTCCAACGTCATCACCAGCAAATGGATTTTTAAGCACATGTTCAACTCCGATGTCTCTCTGGAATGGAACAAGGCTTGCTGGGTCCTTCGAGGCTTCACCCAGTGACCCGACGTCGACTACGATGGGACCTTCAGCCGGTGGTCAAGCCGGCCATGGTCCGCACCGTGCTCTCCCTGGTCGTCTCCCACTCCTGGCCAGTTCATCAACTTGATGTGAAGAACACGTTCATGCATGACACCCTCTCGGAGACCATCTACTGCAGTTAGCTTACTGGGTTTGTTGATCCTACACAGCCTGATC
>JBNKLQ010000568.1:0-681 GCA_050292445.1 Promineifilaceae bacterium (SeqCode)
CTCGCCAGAAGTAAATCAGCTTTGGTCAATAAATCGTTTTGGGGCAATAAATCCAGGGCCTTTGTAAAATAGAAAATTGCAGCCTCATTGGCATATTGTGAAACGGCCGTTTCTGCGGCAGCTTGATAATAATGAACTGCTTTCGACAAGAGACCTGCTTTTTCGTAATGATGGGCAAGAAAGGATCCGATAGCCTTGTCTGCGCCAGCGTAAACTGTTTCTAAGGCCTCTGCAATTTCCCCATGTAAAAGTCTGGCTTCAGCCGGATGGATCCGTTGGTATAAATATTGTTGAAAAAGAGTTTGTGAAAATCTAAATTGAAGCAAGCGAGAATCTTTCAGCTGAACCGCTTCAACTTGATGAATAATCCGCGGCGATTGGGTCGAGGCAGGTTCAAGAATTTTTAGTAAGGCACGATTATCGTAACCCATCACTTGAGCTGTTGTTTGAATTGTGAATTTTTCCCCTTCAACAGAGGCAACAGCTAATATTTGCTGTACTTCTTCGGGAAGTTTGTTTACCCTATTGCCGATAACTGCTTCGACGCGTGTTGGCAGCTGCTGCCAGACAATCTCTCGTCTGTCGTACCAACAACCTTTTTTGTCCTCAAAGAGAGTCCCTTCCTTTTTTAGGGCTTCAAGTAATTCGGTAGCAAACAAAGGATGACCATTTGTCTGTTGG
>JBNKLQ010000569.1:0-676 GCA_050292445.1 Promineifilaceae bacterium (SeqCode)
GGGCTTTCGTGCTGTTCCTACTGGGAAGGGATCTGGATGGTTCTCGCAACACACTTGTCTAAATGCCCTTTCGGGCTTTCGTGCTGTTCCTACGAAGGCCGTCATCACCCAACCAGGGTTCACCCCAAGGTCTAAATGCCCTTTCGGGCTTTCGTGCTGTTCCTACACGGCCCATTGGATCGATACGCCATGACCCACATGTCTAAATGCCCTTTCGGGCTTTCGTGCTGTTCCTACCGCGCATCGACGAATTCAAATCCCCGGGAGAGGTTTGTCTAAATGCCCTTTCGGGCTTTCGTGCTGTTCCTACGATTGGCCACACGGATGTGCGGATGGACGACGGTTAGTCTAAATGCCCTTTCGGGCTTTCGTGCTGTTCCTACCAAGTTCTTGGCGTATCAAGTAGCAAAAATCGTTGAGTCTAAATGCCCTTTCGGGCTTTCGTGCTGTTCCTACAAGGGTCATTAGAGTGGGTTGATGCAGAGACAGCAGGTCTAAATGCCCTTTCGGGCTTTCGTGCTGTTCCTACCAGTTACATCGATCACTGTTCGCGGAGTTGTATTCAGGTCTAAATGCCCTTTCGGGCTTTCGTGCTGTTCCTACGAGAGAGGTTTAATCTGGGCTTGGTAGGGTCATAAAGTCTAAATGCCCTTTCGGGCTTTCGTGCTGTTCCTAC
>JBNKLQ010000570.1:0-676 GCA_050292445.1 Promineifilaceae bacterium (SeqCode)
CTATCCCAATGTCATCTGTGAAGTACAGTGGAGGTATCGTCCAACTCAGCGACCGTCGACGTTACTAAGTTTGCGGGACCCCATAAATCTCATATGTGTCAGTACACAACTCAATGCTTGTTGCAACAGGGCACACCCGACGCGGTCCTTAATCGACACAGGTGGGGGCTACTACCATTGGAGCTCTGAATACCATGCGGCCCACTCTCACTCCTTCCCATCTGGTATTCTCCACTAGTTTCCCCGCCCGGTCTCGCATAAGGCCAACAAGAACCCATCACTAACATAAGCCACATAGAGCCACCATCGTTAGAAGGGGCATATCGTGGGCGGCTATCAACCACTCTGCTTCCACCGGTGGCCTATATTTCTAAGCATAGCCATTCTATCATTCTATTTCCTTCATGGGGGTAAACAAGATATACTTGTAAGGGTTTTCCTAATGCAACTAAGTTTTCATAAAATTCCTATACATAAATGCATAATCAATGCATAAAGTAAAATGTGTGATGCAAGATCCTATAGAAGGTTATGCAATCGGTGCTTACCTTGCTCAAAGGAAGGAGAGTTAGTCTCAGCGCGACTTGGTGAGTGTTGTCCCCCGAGAGCTTCTAAACCACAAATGGTGTTAGAACCTATACGCAAGGATTTGCATGAATGTTCACGTTAAGAGACA
>JBNKLQ010000571.1:0-667 GCA_050292445.1 Promineifilaceae bacterium (SeqCode)
CAAGCGTCATTTGTTTGATAATAGATTGAATTTTCATCTTTTTTCCTAGAAAGCAAGCGTTCAGTCTTCTCGTTCCATGCTCTACATAGAATGCGTTTGTCAGACGGCCCGCATCGGGTAGAACGTGGAAACGAGAAGGGGGTGTGAACGGTTACTCAAAGTTATAGAAATATCCTTTTTTGTTAACGAGGGATAGCATCTTTTCCTTGGAGGGGACGGGTCCCCAACGGTAATCGCTCCAATCAGAAATCACCGTGTGGTGTATGTTAAAGGGAATTTTGGGATGATCGACATTGATAATCAGCAAACGGACATCATCCGGATACTCTAGTAACCGGTTAATTTGACTGTTAGTTGACATGCTCATTGGAAAATAAAGTAGGAAAGTCGGTACCTGTCTATTTCCCCGGAAACGCCAAGTTTCCGGGGAAATAATTTTGCTCCTAGAAGATTACTTTACACGGTTGATAGATCCCACTCCTCATAAATTTTCGGAACATCATTTAGCAGGCGTTTGGTGTATGGCTCTTGTGGACGCAGAATCACATCATCGGCAGATCCACGTTCAACAAACTTTCCATGCTCCATAATGTATACGGTATCAGAAACATAATAGGCCAGCCCAATGTCATGGGTGATAAAAATAGGCGTCATTCCAATTTCATCA
>JBNKLQ010000572.1:0-667 GCA_050292445.1 Promineifilaceae bacterium (SeqCode)
CAAAACACAGCTCACGCAAATCCGACTTGCTGAACGCTGCTTGGAATGTTCTTAAAAAAGTTATTGAGTCCATCCAGTTTTCCCAATTTGAGGCAAAACGCACTGCCAAAACATATAAACTTGAAGGTATTTTGGCAGAATTCATAAGCCATCGCAAGCGAATTCCCAGGCAAACGTAAGAACCGATTATCCCCAAAGGGATTTCTCGCCAAAAGCGGCTCGAAATGACAAGACTACCTAAACTTGTCATTCCGAGGTCCTCCGAGGAATCCCTCTAACTCTCACCTTACTAAGCCTCAAGAGCTTCGCATAAGTCCCAAAAGAACTGATACAATTTCTGGATGCCCAAGACCTCAATCCTTAACTCGCCCAGTCGTTACCGCACGGCGCTGCCGCTGGCGCTGACAACCATCCGGGTGGTTTTGGCTCCGTTGATTTTGCTTTGGGCGTGGAACGGCCGTGCCGGACTCCCCTACATCATTTGCCTGATCATTGCCTTTGTGACAGATTATTTTGATGGGGTTGTGGCGCGAAAGTTGGGGGTGGCAACGGCCGTTGTGCGTCGCTATGACGGGGCGGCTGATATTATTTTTTACTTGGCGGCGTTTACGGCCGTTTGGCTAGTTTACCCTGAAGTTGTGCGGCAACATTGGCTGGGGATAGCGCT
>JBNKLQ010000573.1:0-666 GCA_050292445.1 Promineifilaceae bacterium (SeqCode)
CCGAGCGAAGCGAGGCCAGAAAATTTTGAAAATTCAGAGAGTCAAATAGTGTCCTGAGGTGTTTTTAATGAACCAATTGATAAAAGTAGCCTAATACTGTTAGGGGAATTTCGAGCAGGGAGCTTTGAAAAAAAACATTGAATTTCTCATAAAAATATGTCCAAATTTTCGCCGCACACTGTCTTTATAGATTATTATCCGCCGCTTACGCCGAGCGTAGCAAGGCGAGAAAAATTCAAAAAGTCAAATAGTGTCCTGAGGGTGTTTTTTAATGAAACAATTATTGATCATTATTGATGAAACAGTGTTAGGGGATTTTTGAGCAGGTAGCTTTGAAAAACTTCTGCCAATTGAGTTGTCATAAAAATATGCCCAAATTTTCGCCGCACACTTTCTTTATAGATTATTATCTTCCATTTGCGCCGAGCAAAGCGAGGCGAGAAAATTTTGAAAATTCAAATAGTGTTGTGAGGGTGTTTTTCAATGAAGCTATTGATGAAACAGTGATGCTGTTAGGGAATCTTTGCAGCAGGGACCATTGAAAAACATTTCTGCCATGAGAATATGCCAAAAATTTCGCTGCACTCTTTCTTTATAGATTCAATTCGCAAATTATGCCGAGCGAAATCGCTTCAATTCAGTTAACTTTTTCTGTTTATTGGCGGG
>JBNKLQ010000574.1:0-665 GCA_050292445.1 Promineifilaceae bacterium (SeqCode)
GTGGGCCGAAAATTTTTTTTTGCTTATATCGCTTAGCTGGTACCTGCAAAAGATGCCTCTTGGTCAAAAACCATAATTCACAAAATATTAAAGATTTTCATCAACATCTTCCGTTTGCGCAGTGCGCATGAATGCGCAATATATATTTCATTATTTTTGGCATAATTTTTGTATAAATTCGGTTCATTTGCTAGTTTTTTCAACGTGATTTGACTAAAAGTGTGCAGATAGTTGCTAGTACATGTCTAATGATCTCTAATGAGTCAATTAAATTCGTTTTGCGCATTGCACTATTTTGCGCAAAATGACTCTGGGCGATTTTTGGCTGTTGTAGACGAAATATTTTAAAAGTATGGCTTGTGACATACCAAATTAAAGGTAATCACACGAAGATATCAATGGCAACGATATTTTTCTGATTTGATCACCCTGGTAGGGAAGGAAGTTACAATTATTGTGGTACTTTAGCACATATTTTAGCCACTTCTCCGCCTTACCATAGGCATTGAATAAGTAAAATTTACTTCAAATCGAGCTTTAAATCATCATTCTAGAAGCACATGATCTATTAGCATGCCAATAGTCTACTGCTGAATCAAAAATAAGGTGTAATTGATATAAACTAAAAATAAACATCTCAGAACCATTTTGCGCAAAATTGTAAG
>JBNKLQ010000575.1:0-665 GCA_050292445.1 Promineifilaceae bacterium (SeqCode)
GTTATTCCTTCGGCGCTGGGACCAGTTTCCCTCACCAGTGGCTCCGGCAGCCAGGGGCCAACGTAGGTTTCGCGCTGGACCCTGGCCGAGCGCAGGTAATCAATGCACAGTCGGGTGACAATCGTGGCTAGGTAAGATTTGGGCGATTTGACCTCGACCTGATCAACTTTGCGCCAGTGCAAAAACGTCTCCTGCACCATATCTTCCGCATCCATGACGCTGCCCAACATGCGGTAGGCGATGCTGAAAACGTAAGCGCGGTATTGGGTGAAGGTATCGGTCATAGCGGTAATCGATATTCGGTAATCGGTGGTCGGTAATCGGTAAACGGATTACCGATGACGGATTACGGATAACCGCTCGCGGGCCACCTGCGGTGACTGGGCCAAAATACACCGGGCGGCAGCGCGGGCACTGGTGAAGCTGGCTTCGGCCAGCCAGCCGGTGGAGCCAATCCAGTCTCCGGCCAGGTAAATGCGGTTGGTCAAGGCGACGTCGGGACGGCCGGTTAATCCACCTTCTACAGCCAGTGGCGTGCGGCTGGCGACTATCATGTTGGGCAAAAAGCGCTGGTGAACCAGGTGCTGCCGCCAGCCGGGCTGCATCAACTCCAGCAGATTTTCCAGCGAGCCACGGTAATGGCTTCCATTTTCCTCGGGAGTAAG
>JBNKLQ010000576.1:0-659 GCA_050292445.1 Promineifilaceae bacterium (SeqCode)
AAAACAATTTACAAAGAGGTAAGTAGTGAAACAATTTAAATATATATTTATTATTTTATTTTTCATCTCGTCTCTCCTTCCACACCGACCCAGCGCCGCGACCCATTTTTCCCAATGTGCCGGCCAGTCGCACCACAGCCTTGCCCCTGTCTTTTTTTATATGATTCCTTTTAAACCCAATCTTTTCTTCAAGGAAAATAATTCTAAAATCTTTTCTGAAGCTCCTTTTTACAAAATATATTCTGATTATTTTGACCGAGTGTTCGGTACAAAAATAATAATTTTCATTGCATAATTTTCTATAATTTACATCTTAGTCTATTTATTTTAATTTAATCAAAGATAAGCCCCTATTTATTTATTTATAAATAGCCATATATCTTTCTTTTACAAAAATAATTTTTGACCAACTTCATAAATTATCTTTTATTTTTCAGAAATTTTCAAGTTTGAAAAATTTTCCATATTTTTTCTTCTTTTCCTTCTTTTACTTTTTCTTCTCTTTCTTCCTTCTCCTTCCTCTCCCTTTCTTCCTCACGAAACAGCAGCACGTAACAGAACAGCCGAGAGCACGCCACCCCTCCCCCCATGGCGCCTCCCCTTGTAGACCCCCTCCATGGGCACCCCCTCCCTAGCTCCCCCCCCAAGGCCGCGCCCCC
>JBNKLQ010000577.1:0-655 GCA_050292445.1 Promineifilaceae bacterium (SeqCode)
TGTTCGCTGTTCCTATTAGAGCCACCTCTCCTTCTAAATCTCGAGACGAGATTTCTGTTAGGGGGAGGGTTGTGACACCCCGTGTCCCTAATCCCCATGATTAAGTTGATCACATGTTTAAGAGGCACTACGAGTTCATCACCATTGAGCTCAGTCTACAATTTTTCTTAATTTATTGGAAATGAATTAGGCCACACTCCCAAAAGAGAAAGCGTTCCTCATAATTTGTTCTACAAGTGTGCAAATCTGCAAAAATTCTTAAGCTTTAGATCATTTGAAGTCAATTGAAAAGTTTGAATTTTCAAACTCCGGTGCATTGTAGACCATTAAGCTCAGTCTGAAATTTTTCAAAATTAATCGGAGCCAATTTAAACCACATTTCCAAAATGGAAAGTGTTCCTCAGAACTTGTTCTACAAGTGTGTAAATCTGCAAAAATTTCTGAGCATAAAAGTATTTGTTTTAAGGGTACAAACATAGCTATACAATCCAGTTTTCAGACAACAGTTTTCCCCAGAATTCACTTAACGATTAGCCACCTTTGAAATTCCATAAATTCTCTAATTTTGAGAGTTGGTATAAGCATGTCAAATGGATGGAAGTTCAATATCTCTAGTTTAATTTGAAATACTAGTTGACCATTTTGATGCAGTGGT
>JBNKLQ010000578.1:0-655 GCA_050292445.1 Promineifilaceae bacterium (SeqCode)
TTCCGCTTAATTATTATGCTTCCGTAAATGTTCTATCTTTGAGGCATGTTCTGCTTCTCTATCTTGTAATCTCTAAACAAATTTGTAATGACTTAATTTCTACTTTAATCATGATTATGTATGCTTGGTATGTGGGTTTGTGCATTCTCACTTCGTCGAGAATCCCCCGATATGATCTTGGGAGACAAACCCCTCATTTCTGAGGTGGTTCTGTCACAGTTAGCATCAGGGCAAGATTGGGGTTAAACACACACTAAAGTATCTAAAAACCGCAACAACGCTATCGGTGAGGAACGCTTAGCCCATATAAGGACTATAGTAGTCTCTTAAGGTGGCAAGCTAACATATTTGTTCCTATACCTCTCCGGAATTGCATCAACGAAGGTATGTTGTGATTTTTGGAGTGTTCATCTTATTTTGTTGTTGATGACCTTATTTTGTTGTTTGTGGCATTTGTAGAACTATTAGGACTTGTGTATGCCTTCTTTTGTTGTTTATGGATATTTTTTTTGGTTGTTTGTGTTTAGCTGATAGGACTTGAGTGAGTACTTCGGTACTGGTCCTTTGTGGACATGAGTGAGTACTGCGGTACTGGTCCTTTGTGGACATGGGTGAAAATGATGATTGATGTGATCCATCTTCTGCAGGTACACTA
>JBNKLQ010000579.1:0-653 GCA_050292445.1 Promineifilaceae bacterium (SeqCode)
GTTTTGTTTGTGTGCGCTACATTCTTCGGTGAATGATTTAATCTAAAATAATTCTAGGGCCTTACTTTCTCGGCGATAGTTGATTTTATAATCATATCGTCGGCAATTTTGGTTTCTCCCATTTTCATTATTGAAATGGATAGAAGAAAATGGAACTTCATTGTTTGAAATATATATACATATAAAATGAAATTATTGAGCCGCTGACTACCACACTGCTAGAAAAATAATTTATCATAACATCTAATATTCTGACATACTATGATAATTTGCATGAAGGGAAGCCCTAGCGCAGCGGTAAAGTTGTTGTCTTGTGACCATGGATTCAAGTCCTAAAAACAGCCTCTTGCAGGAATGCAGGGAAAGGCTGCGTACATAAGACCCAAAGTGGTCGGATTTACGCAGGAGCTACGTGCACCGGGCTGCCCTTTTTTATTCTAGTTAGTTTGTGCAGTATACTTTTTTTCTTTGACCTCTATATGTAGACTGCTAATATCTATTTGTGACATGCTCTTCTTCATTTTTTTTATTTTCCAAAAAAAGTTACTGACATTGGCATGGCGTATTCCTAGTTTTTGTCAGCTATCTATGAAACAAAATTGTGTTCTGTAGCTGATAGGCCAATTATGATACAAACTATTCCAACTCATCCA
>JBNKLQ010000580.1:0-652 GCA_050292445.1 Promineifilaceae bacterium (SeqCode)
GGTTGGGGAATATGCACGATGAACAAGGCAAAGATAGCAAAAAGGAAAGTGGCCACATCAATGCCCATGATGCCAACTAACCCCAGTGGTCCTAACAAGGCCCCGGCAAACGCAGGCGCTAAAATGCCAGAGGCCGAACCTGCCAGAGATAACATACCAGCGGCACGGCCGTATTGCTCTTTGGGCAGCATCATCGTTACCGCTGCCGAATAGGCTGGGAATTGGAAGGCATTAGCCGCTCCCGCCAGCAAGTTTGCCACATAAATATGCCAGATTTGCAAGCTGTCTGTCGCCAGCAGCGCCAGCAAAAAGATGGTGGCGATACCCGCCAGCAAATCGCTGACAATCATGACTGTTTTACGATTGGCACGATCGACAATAGCCCCAGCTATCGGACTAAACAGCACGCTGGGAGCCATAAAAAAGAAAATGGCCCAGGTAAGCGCCGTCGCTTCACCTGTCTGTTGAAAAATCCAGAAGGAGAGGGCAAAGTTGGTCATGCCTGTGCCCAGCATGGACACAACTTGACCCAACCATACAACTACAAAACCCCGCATTCCCGAGGGCTGAGCTGAGAATTTCATCCCGTATTACCCCTAAAAAAACTTGTCAGATTTTCCTCTTTTAAGCTACTACTGAAGCATACTTCTTT
>JBNKLQ010000581.1:0-650 GCA_050292445.1 Promineifilaceae bacterium (SeqCode)
GCACACTCGTGCGCCGCACGCCGTGCCAACGGGCAGGCCGTGCAGGCCGTAGGCCGGCTTCGCCAGTGGGCCTCGGGCACCACTGTGCCGAGGCCACAGGCTGGGCCGAGTTTCGGCCCATTGGGCTTTGATTTGTTTCTCTAATTCTGAATATATTCAAATCTTTGTAAATTCAAAAATTTGTGTAGGATTCATTTGAACTCGGAAAATTATGAAACAAATTTTGTTGGAAATGTTCAAATCTGTTCTATAGTATAAAAATATTACAAAAATAATTCATGTACCAATATTTCTGTTAATTTTTAATCCATTTAAACTAGTTTAAATTCTTAGAAAATTCTTTGAAAATGTTATAAAATCCCTAAAATTATGAAATTTGTTTCTAAATTCAAATTAGAAATTCCTCTAGCTTGTCAAGGTTGTGTAGCTCCTGCTCGTGGCATTTTGTTAGGGTTAGGCCTTCTGTTTCCCGTGGTTAATCCGGAGACTAGATTATTTAGCGGTAATTCTCGTCGTGATTTTCTTTGCCGCAAATCATAATACTCTTGCATGTCATGTCGTATAGGAGCTAACACCGAGCTTGAGCAAGGAGCTGTTGGGGGACAACTTTCACGAAGCTTCGAAGAGACTAACCCGTTCCCTGAGCAAGG
>JBNKLQ010000582.1:0-648 GCA_050292445.1 Promineifilaceae bacterium (SeqCode)
AAAGTGCGGGCTACCTTGCTGCGTCTGTCCGGACGGGATAAGCACCGCCGCTTCACACCCCATCTCACCCTGGCGATGCGGCTTTATAAAGCGGAAACGGCCGTCATGATTGCTGAATTAAAAGAAACCGAGTGGGAAAACGGCCGTTACACCGTTCCTATCAACCAATTGCACCTTATGCAGCGCGGCCCCGATGATCCCACCTGGCGCACCATCTACACTCTTCTCTTAAAAAGCTAGAGGATAGAGCGAGAGCTAAAGGAAGATTCTTTAGCTCTCGCTCTACCCTCTCGCTTTCCCCTTTCACCATTTTGACTTATACTTGCCACCCAAAATTCACTTTACAATTTACGAAAAACCTGACAGGTCTTTGTCAGGCATTTCACTAAGTGACAATCTGGTAAAGACCTGTCAGGTTTGCGAGTAAACAATTATGTCTATCCAACTCATCCAGCAGTACCACGCCCAGGTCGAAAAAATCATCCGTTACGGCGGTACACGCAAGGAAACGGCCGTACGCAAACCCTTCCACGATCTCCTCGAACATTGCGCCTGGCAGAAACTGGGAGATTCTGGGAAAATAAAAGGAAATGCTCATATCCTGGTTTATCCAAGAAAGTCCATTGGTAAAAAAATATAAGAAGTACC
>JBNKLQ010000583.1:0-642 GCA_050292445.1 Promineifilaceae bacterium (SeqCode)
GTATGCTGAAAATCTCCAAGCCTATCCCTCGATGGCAGTGGTGCTTGGGGTTGTGCATGCAGGTTGACCATGGTCTGCTGTATGGTCTGAAGCATTTGTGCTTGCATAGCCAGCACTTGCTCAAGAGTAGGCGGAGGGGGTGGCGGCGGGTTAGCATCATTGTTGATGTCCCTTCCCCCTAATGTTCTCATCATTGTTGTTGGCGGCATGGTTTCTTTTGTTAACCATCTGATGTATGAATATTGATGAGATAAAGAATACCCAAAAGAATGGTGGCAGGGGTAAAGGGATAGTGGTAAATCCACAGAAATGAGATATAACTAAGCCATTTATTCTAATTTTATTTATAGAAAATACATAATTAAGGCGTCATTGCGAGACAAGCCTCACAACACACCGACACTCAAGCAAAGATCCAAATCAATCATGAACACCACTAAAACAAAGCAAACAAATCCTCAGGCACGACCAGTACGAATTACAACTCGATTAATTAAACAGGCCCTAGAAACTTATTCTTAACCCTAAACTTAAAGACTTAGACTTGGCGACTCAATCTCAATCATTACTCCCATCTTGGGGAAACCGTTCTTCCACGTCAGAGCGGCCTTCATTTGAATCCCCATCCAGATCACCCAAGTC
>JBNKLQ010000584.1:0-639 GCA_050292445.1 Promineifilaceae bacterium (SeqCode)
GCATCGTTTACCGGGATGGGCTGGAAACGGAACGCTGGGTAACGCAGACGACCGTCATCGAACCGGCCCAGGATGAAATTGTGATGGTCGGTGTAGGCGCAGCACGAGGCAACATTAGTTTCAGGGGTACATTGGCCTACATCAGCGGCGGCAACAGTGTATTACTGCGCGGCTTGAGTGCTTTCCCAGAATCATTAAAAACCGGGGATGGGCTGGACGGCCGTGTCTTCGCGCTCTCCCCCAACGGCAGTCACCTACTCTACACTCGCGTGACCAGCGACACAACCAGCTTCAACAACAGCCTGTGGATTATCCCCACCGAGCGCGGCGCAGAACCGTGGCCACTGGATGTGGCTAACGTCCTATGGGCCGGCTGGGATCCATCACAGGCCGAAACCTTGAGCATCGCCTACACCACGGCCAATTCAACCAATCTGCCGCCCGGTTGGGAAGCCAACAACGATTTGTGGCTGGGCGACATCGATCCTGACCCGGAAGCAGCTTTCCAACCGGAGCAGTTAATCGAATCCTATCCAGCCACTTACGGTTGGTGGGGCGGCAATTACGCCTGGTCGCCGCAGGGCCGCCTCATCGCCTATAGTTTTGCCAATGAGGTGGGCGTAATTGATACGGAAACGG
>JBNKLQ010000585.1:0-635 GCA_050292445.1 Promineifilaceae bacterium (SeqCode)
AGTCAATGACCACCACCAGAGGTGGTGGCTTGAAGTGATGCACCTAGAAGGTGCGATGGTGCTTACCTAGTCAAATAACTTTCCTTGCGTGGCATCCGCATCGCTTTCCTTCTTGTGTTGCCACTTAACATATTTGCGTATACGCTCTTCATCCAAACCAATGGTGCTGACACAGTAGCCGCGTGACCACAGATGCTGTCCCCAATACCGTTTGCGCAGTTGGGGAAAATGGTCAAAGGTGCGCAAGGCAAGTTTGCCTTTCAGGAAGCCCATAAAAGCCGATACCGCATATTTCGGTGGCAACGCTACCACCAGATGGATATGGTCTTCTTGAATGTTTATTTCCAATACTTCGATGCCGTCCTTTTGGCTGCATAGTCGGTAGATTTGCTCCTTGAGATACGTGGCTACTTCCTTTTGCAGGATTTTGTACCGATACTTGGGACAAAATACGATGTGATACTTGCACTCATACAACGAGTGGGCTAACTTCTTAAATTGACGAGTAGTCATTGTCTATCTCCTATTAGTTTCGCACCTTCTAGGTAGATAGATACTACTCGTCATACTCAATACACTGGTAGAACCGTTACTTTTTCCACTGCCAGAGGCAGTGGTTTAATCTGATTAATTAA
>JBNKLQ010000586.1:0-635 GCA_050292445.1 Promineifilaceae bacterium (SeqCode)
GATTACAGATTTTTAAGCGGAAGATAGAGAATAAAGACATTTTGTGGAAGTGAAACACTCGTCGATAGAGAACCGGTGGAGTTTAATGGAGCGGTGGTTTTGAGCCTTGAATCCGCACCGAGGGGGAGGGGAAATGGAGGGGCAACACCGTTATGGAAGGGGAAGTGGAGGCGGCGCGGCTTAGGACACGGAGGCGGCGCTCGGTGCGACGGCAGCCGGTCGGACGGGTGGAGCGGTGGCGGCGGCCGGAGGAGGAAGACAACGGCCGAGAGTGGGCCAAGCTGGGCCAAATGGGCCACATCGCCTGGGCGGACTGGGTCAATCAAAAAGGCCGAAGCCTTGTTGGGCCGACGCGGTTTGGGGAGAGGAAAAGAGGTGGGCTGTGGCTGGGCTGGAAAGGAGGGAGGAGGCCGGGCCGAATCCATTGCTCGAGCTGAAATCCAAAATAGTAAAAGAAAATCAATTTTAATTGATTCCTGGATTAAAATAGGATTAGAAATTGAATAAAGGGATTCTGGTGGTAAAAATATTTGGGGAAAATTCTCAAAAAATTGCACAGAATTTGGGAAGGCAAGAATGGGGACTTGAGTGAATTTTGGAGCACAAAAATCTAGGTTCGAAGGATTTGAACATGG
>JBNKLQ010000587.1:0-635 GCA_050292445.1 Promineifilaceae bacterium (SeqCode)
CGGTCTGGCTGTGGCCAAGCTGACCTGGAGCAAGGTGAATGGCGGCGATCCGCCCCCGGCTGGTGCGGTTATCGTCGATGACAACAGCGACAGCTTTGTCCGTGGCGGTTCTTGGACAGCCTGGCGGACGGAATTGGAAGGGTATAACGGCCGTCTCACCTGGACGCGCAACAATGATTACGTCCGCGACAATTACAACTGGGCGCGTTGGTATCCATCGCTGGCTGCCGGGCGGTATGAAGTGTTCGTTTACATCCCGGACCGCTATACCACGACCAGTAACGCTCGTTACTGGGTGGCGCACCGGGATGGCTACACCCTGCGTGTGGTTGACCAATCGGCCAATGGCGACCGGTGGGTTTCGTTGGGAACGTACAATTTCCGCGGTACGAGTGACGACTACGTCTCTTTGTCTGACGTGACGTATGAAGCCTACGTCAGCCGGCTGATCGCTTTCGATGCCGTCAAGTGGGAACCCCGGTAGTTGTGAATGGAGAACGGCCGTTACCAGCCCAACTACAATCCAAACAGTCGTCATATTCGTCATATTCATGCAGCCTCGCCTACGTATGAACTTAAATTCAATCATAAAGCGAGTAGAGGCGACCGTCAATCAGGGGGCAACGGCCGTTGAA
>JBNKLQ010000588.1:0-625 GCA_050292445.1 Promineifilaceae bacterium (SeqCode)
TCATATTAGCGAAACAGGAACCCCCTCAAACTATTTATTTTTAAAAAGGGCGTGAAAAGTCCGGAAGAATGCATCAGTTTAGAAGTTTTTACCACCCCGGGGGTGGGGACAAAGATTTTCCAAAGTATGGCTTGTAATATACCAAATTAAAGGTAATTAAATAAGCGAATCAAGGGAAATAACATTTTGAATTAAATGACTCAGGTGGGGCTTGATTTGCATTTTTAATTACCTTTAATTTGGTATATTACAAGCCATACTTTTTTTTCCCCACCCCGGGGTGGTGAAAACTTCTAACCTGGTGCATTTTTCCGGAACGCCCTTTCCAAAAATATATAGCTTGATGGGGTTCCTGTTCCGCTAATATGCGAAACGGATAGGAGGAGGGGTTTTTTAACCTTTTCTCGGATCCCTCATCGAATTTTTCCATTTGATTGTGAAGTCTATAAAATATAGGCTTTGCTGTCCTCAGACACTAAACTTCGGTGGTTCTTTAATCAAAAAAATGGGTATTTAGTAAAATACGAAAAAATTGGGTGAAGCATATATGAAAATTATTTCCAATTAAAAATGAAAATTATACACGCGCACAAGGTTCAACAATTTTTGTCATTTTGTGTAGAGC
>JBNKLQ010000589.1:0-632 GCA_050292445.1 Promineifilaceae bacterium (SeqCode)
TAAACATGGCGATATGCCGAGTCGGATCCAATCATTTTGCCAACAAACAGGCCAGCCAGTGCCTCAAGAAAAAGGCGAGATTGTGCGTACGATTTTAGAGAGCCTGGCATTGGGGTATCGTGAGGTATTGGCGCAGGTAACGGCCGTTTCCAACCAACAAATCGACGTTATTCACATCGTCGGGGGCGGCACCCAAAACAAACTGCTCAATCAAATGGCGGCCAATGCGACAGGATTGCCCGTTGTTACAGGACCAATCGAAGCCACGGTCATTGGCAATGCGATTGTGCAACTGATCACCCTCGGCGAGATTGCTGATCTCGAACAAGGTCGCGAGATTGTCGCCGGCATGGATGAATTGGAACAGTATGAACCGCAAGACACGGCCGTTTGGGATGAGGTATACGGCCGTTATCAAAGATTGGTCCAATCTTGAAGATTGGACCAATCTATCAATTAACTTATGAACTTTCAACTACTTCACCCCCGCGACCAACTGGTCGCCATTATGAATCGAATTTATCACAACGGCATGACCACCCTCAGCGGTGGCAACCTTTCCATTAAAGATGACAACGGCGACATCTGGATTACGCCATCCGGCATCGACAAAGGGACCTTGACGCCCAAAG
>JBNKLQ010000590.1:0-631 GCA_050292445.1 Promineifilaceae bacterium (SeqCode)
TCATCAGTTTAGACCTCCCACTAGCAACCTTCATTGGCATCACTGGAAAGAAGAACAAGCTCCTCGCCTGTACACAAGAGACAACAAGAGCAAAGCTTGAGCAACTACGCTCAGCAAGATTTATCCGCAGTGATCAAAAGACCACCACTAGACATGCAATGGTTCTGAGCAAGGCTAAAAGACTCATAAGCCTATTAGTACCTATTAAGTACTATTAAGCAAGTTATTAGCCATCTTAAGTTGATTAACATGACAAGGTTTGCATTCTAATCTAAGCATGCAAAGGTATCAAATACAATAATATGATAATCATAAACCATGACTACAAGGTAGTCATCAACAGTCATAAAGTTGTCATACAACACAATGTGAGGTTACAATTCTACAGACTGACTGCAACAGGCAATTATAACCCATGTCCCAGGGTTTCATGGTAACTCAAGTCAATTTTAAACCTTGCAAGGGAAATAACCTGACAACACGACACACGCGGGCTAGAAGGGCACCACGGGTAGCAACAGTTTATGACGGCTATCAAAGAGTCGAGTCGGGCCCACCTTACCCTAGTGCACGTCTTTCACATGTATGCCTCGGCGGACACACCATGGACGACCCATGCACTATCCCATGT
>JBNKLQ010000591.1:0-629 GCA_050292445.1 Promineifilaceae bacterium (SeqCode)
TTTCCAGATCTTTGTCTGTTTCTGTTTCGGCCATTCGGCCAATTTGAATGAGCGAAATGAGCGTGGAGAATATTTGTGAAGCCAAGAACCAAACCATAAAAATGCTTACTCCAATTCGGGGATTGCGCTGATTCTACCGGAATCTAAATTTGGAGCATATTTTCACCTTGCACTCGAGTAAATTCTACCTGGATGGATTAAATGCATAGCACACCGAAAATTGCCCTTAAAACAACCGTGGATCCGCCCGCACACACACAATCTCAAACATACCATCACTCGAGAGAAAACGTGACTTTTTACAAAATAGGGTTTTACGTTGACATCCTAATAGGTACACAAGTTTAAGTCCTGTGTGACCATAGAATTTTTCAGTTTTTGTCAAAAAGTGTACCCACTCGAGAGAAACTGGCATAAAAAAAGCCCAATTTTAGGGCAAAAATGGGCTAAAAAGTGGGCGGTACAAGACTCGAACTTGTGACCTCTACGATGTCAACGTAGCGCTCTAACCAACTGAGCCAACCGCCCGTGACAAAGGGAATTATACCAACGTTCGCGTTAGCGTCAACGGCGAATTTAATGCCTCTGGGAGACAGGCAACCTCCCGAAGATTAATACTCAATTCACAA
>JBNKLQ010000592.1:0-628 GCA_050292445.1 Promineifilaceae bacterium (SeqCode)
CTCCCTTACGTGACTGTTTGTGCGAATGTGAATGAAATATGACTGTGTTTCTAGGATTTTAGTGAATTTGACAAAATTAGGTTGATCTCATTATTGTTTTGTGGATTTTATGGAATTTAGTGACTTATTAGTGAATTTTAGTGAAATATGTGACTGTTTGTAGGAATTTAAATAAAATTTTGACTATTTCTAGGAATTTGAACCAAATTAGTGAATTGTAGTGAATTTATTCAATTTTTGCGACGTTATGATTGTGACTCATTATGTTTATGTTATGATTGTTGATTTGTTTTTGTTGTGTTAGGTAGGGTTAGCTAGGGTTGCATGCTTCAATGTTTATGTTATATAGTTATATGCTTATGTTATGATTCTTTTATCTTAAGCTAAGGATTCAAACCCGAACACATAAACAAAATGTCTCAGTCAGAGCAGCACCAGAACCAGCAAGGTCAGCAGCAGAATGAAGAGGCTCAACAGCAGACTCAACAGTAGTAGGGTCAGCAGCAGCCTCCTCAGCAGCATCAGAGTCAGCAACAGAATGAAGAGGCTCAGCAGCAAACTCAGCAGGAGCATGGTCAGTACACTCATGAAGAGGAAGAACTAGTTGGATCATAGTCAGAAAACTGCC
>JBNKLQ010000593.1:0-627 GCA_050292445.1 Promineifilaceae bacterium (SeqCode)
AGCAGGATGAAGAAGAAGGAAGCTAGGCTTGCCTCTCCTCCGGTTGTGCCTGTGGAAGCCGCACCTATGCTTAGAATTCCATGCTACTCTGTAATCATTCTTTTGGACCCATGAGTCATTTTGTAAGATTTTACCCTGTAATTTATCGAGATATTGTATCTGTTCATCATATTGTTACTATACGTGTGATTTGAACATCCTGGGCACACGTATGGAGGCTTCGTTCCCTCTTTCTCGAAACGGGGTATGACAGAAGGCTAATGTGGTGGCTGATGATTTGAGCTGTAGGTCTCATGTGAGTCGACTAGTGGTGGATAGCATGCCATTTGAGTTGTGTAGGGAGTTTGATAAGCTCAACCTTACAATTGTTGTGAATACCGAAGCCATGGAGATGGAAGTGGGTTCAAGCTTACTTAATGAGATTCAGAGAGGCCAACTGGAAGATGAGAAGGTCCAAGAGATAAAGCGTAACATCAAGGAGGAAAATTGCCTGGTTTCTCGGAGGATGATGAATGTGTATTGTGGTACAAGGAAAGGATTTGTGTGCCTAATGTCAAGGAATTAAAGGATAAGATACTTCATGAAGCACATGAGTCTGCTTATTCCATTCATCCCGGAGGGAATAAG
>JBNKLQ010000594.1:0-626 GCA_050292445.1 Promineifilaceae bacterium (SeqCode)
TAATCTAGGTGCTAGTAGGCTTATGAGTTCATTAGTTTTGTTTAAAGCCTTGCATGTCTAGTGGTGATCTTTTGGTCACCATGGATAAGTCTTGCTGAGCGTAGTCGCTCATGCTTTGCTCTTGTTGTCTTCTGTGTGCAGGTGAGGAACTGCTTCCTCTTTCCGGTGATGCCGATGAGAGTTGTCAGTGGGAAGTCCAAACCGATGAGGGTTGGACTCCGTACTAGGATCTTCAGGCTTATAGCACCGATGGATGACATTCCCTTTTAGGGCAAAGAGAATGTTCTGATCGTTGGGATAATTCGCTTCCACAAACTCTGATTTATCCTTTGAAGCGTAATTTTGGCTTCAATCCTCCTCTGTATAATTAATACGTGAACAAAAGCTGTAATAACTTTTACTTGAACTTTAATATATGATATTATACTTATGTGTGTTGATTGTGTTCTCGCTTCACCGAGAATCGCTCAAGTTGATCCTGACGACCAACCCCTCCCCGAGGTGTTTCTGTCGCATTCCTATTGTGTAAGCTTGTATGCTTGGGTTAATCACCCAGCTAAACAGCCATTAGGCTAGTGCCTTACTGTCAAGTTTGTAGCTTCCTTGGCAGTTAAGCTAGGTAGAAA
>JBNKLQ010000595.1:0-624 GCA_050292445.1 Promineifilaceae bacterium (SeqCode)
CCACATGCCCTAGCCACCATGAATCTATCCACATATAAATCCCAGTGTTATTATTTTCAATCACGTTATCGACAATAAGAGAGTCTGTCGTCGCACTTTGGTACCCGCACCGATTTCGTAGATGAATCCCTTCTTCAGTGTTGTTGGCAATAAGATTGTTTTTTATCTCTGCACCAACATGAAGATGAACACCATCTGGCCAATGTGCATTTGCTCTAATATTAATCCCAATTTCATTGTATTGAATTGAACAATTCCGAATTACTGCCCAAGCATCCCCTCCTCCTGGGGCTTTTACTGAAGTAATACTGATGCCTTGAACAGCATAACGGATCATACAGTTGGATAATTCTGAGGTTGTTGACCCTTCACGAATTTGAATGCCGCCCCAGTTTCCTGGTGCTTTTTCTGCGGCATCAGAGGTGAAGTACACCGGTGCGGATTCGCTTCCGTTGACCAGCAAGGTACCAAAGACAATTAATTCTGTTTTGTCAGTCCATACACCGCTATTTTGATCATCACTATTTGCTGCAGCAAAAATGGTGACCCCACTATCTATGGTAAGAGTGACGCCTGCGGGCACGGTGACATCGCCGGTTAGCAGCAGATTAGTGTTCCAGACTG
>JBNKLQ010000596.1:0-622 GCA_050292445.1 Promineifilaceae bacterium (SeqCode)
TATATTGGTCAACATACCATGTGGGACAATGTAACACCACGATTTTCACAAGGAAATAAAAATTTTAGAGAATCATTTATGCATAGATAATTATGTTTGTTGCATTCATGCCGTTGCATATTTTATTGTGTGATGAAGTGCTCCCTGTATTTTGTTTTACGTGTAGAAGTCATTTGTAGTTTAAATTTGAATTTGAATTTGAATCAAAATGTTTGAATTTATAAAAGATTTCAAAAATGGAAAGTTAACCCTATCCGGGTTAAGGGGTAAAGGCCTAACCCGACCTAGCTGACCTAAACCAGTTAACCCAGCCCGGGTTGAGGGATAAGACTAAAACAAGCCTGAGATAAGGTTTTTGCCTTACCCGAGCTTAACCCGGCTAACCCGATCGCCCCCGGATAAGGAAAATGCCTTAACCCGGTTACCCGATTCAGACCTGACCTTACCCGGCTAACTCGACAGCTCCCGGATAAGGAAAAAGCCATAACCCGGCTTACCCGAGTCGTAACCTGGCACTAACCCAACCAAACCCGATGAACCGATTCCGGATAAGGTATTTTCCTTAACCGAGTTAACCCAGCCGGGAAATTCGGTTTCTATACCGAAACCAACCCGAAGTTAT
>JBNKLQ010000597.1:0-620 GCA_050292445.1 Promineifilaceae bacterium (SeqCode)
TATAATGGTTCGGTGTCCAGCGGCATGTGCCCGGTGCCCTCCCAAGTGATTAAGCACTTGTCTGGTGAGGCTCTTGAGCCCCTGGCTGCCTTCCTAACACGTTGTGTGAAGGAGGGCAGGCCCCCCATTGCCTGGCAAAAGTTGAAAATGGTGCCCCTCTATAAGTAGAAGGGGGATAGGGGGGACCCTGACAACTACAGGGGGCTGGCAGTGGGCCACCCCCTGGCCAAATTGGCAATGAGCTGCATCAACCAGAGGCTGCAGACTCTGGCTGATGAGGGGGGGCTCAGGGCAACTACCCAGGCGGGCTTCAGGCCTGGGTACACCACCGAGGACTTGGGGTTGGTTTTGTAGGTTTGTATTTAACAGGCCAATGTCAAAAAATTGTCTTTAGGTCTACTTTTTATAGACCTAAAGAAGGCCTATGACAGTATTTAGCGCCAAAAGTTGTGGCAAGTTTTAATGCAGGAATTATTAATTCCTGAAAATATTGTTTAGGCCATTTAAAATCTCTATATAGAGACTTTGGCACATGTATAGGGGTTAACTGACCCTTCATTCTCTTTCCGAATGAACAAAGGTGTTAAATAGGGCTGCGTAGCCTCACCTTAGGTGTTCTG
>JBNKLQ010000598.1:0-615 GCA_050292445.1 Promineifilaceae bacterium (SeqCode)
GTGCATTTCCATTTTGTATAATATTGAGGCTCTTAACCCCTATCTATTGAGCATTGTTGATTCAAGTATTTGTCCTCAAAATATTGATTGGGCTAATCACTCTGAGGAGGAAAGAAAATGCTTGAAACTAAATGCTCAAGCTATTTGTCGACTAACGCATTCCTTAATCCAAATGTAGAAGCCTTAATCATAAAAGAACATGGTTTTCCAATGAATGCACACTTCTTGTGGAAGTATATCAAAGGAAAGTTTTCAGATAACACAAGACTCAAGAGAAGCTGACTGTCTGACCAAACCGATTAGACCGGTTTGGCTAAGACAGCTGGCTCAAGGCTTCAAAGAAGGAAGCAACATCGATCAAATAAAGAGTCAACTTCTCAAACAAGCTCCCTGCCTTCTGAAAACCATGAGAAGTGTCTCATGGACAAAGATAAGAAAAAGAAGAAACCAAAAAAAGTAGAGAGCGAAGAAGAAGAAGATGACAAATATGACCTTGATTTTGATAAGCTAAGCAAGAAAGAGATGATCAAAATCAAGAGTCTCGTTGAAAGACTTCAAGAATAAGAGTTGCAACTTAAACAACAAGAAGAGTATCTCATTGGTAAAATTAAAGAG
>JBNKLQ010000599.1:0-613 GCA_050292445.1 Promineifilaceae bacterium (SeqCode)
AATGGTTAACAACTATGCCTTAGGCATACTAGTACTAAGGTCACAACATCTCCTCAAGGTTCTCCCATCGATCGCATCACGGAGTCTCACCATGACCGACCCACAACCTAATAAAATCCACTTTGACCAACCAACCAAACCAAATCAACCCAACCAAACCCAGGGTTTCCACTAATCATGTGAGGGTCCATGCCGCTCATGACCGTGAGCACGACTGTTATAACAGTTTTACACTCTGCAGAGGTTGTACACGTTACCCATGAGTCGTGATTATCCTCAGATAGCCGAATACTCATTGTACCGACGAGCACTCTTACACACTTCCAAGGTGTGTGCCAGGAAATCACTACCAGACTGTTCAATGGTTTCATCTAGCTTGTAACGTACCCACTGAGGTTTCACCGCCAGTGTGAGCATCGCACCCACCCAGAAGCCCCCTCTTGTGCCTTGTGGGTTCCAGCCATCGCAGCTTTACCCACACCATCCCACGGTTCCGCCATCGCTGCTTCACCGAACATCCCAGCGGTTTGCCATCTCAGCTTCCCCGCACAGCCGGTTGGTACGCCAAGACTAGACTCTACCACATACTATGCCAGGCCATACCCATATAGGC
>JBNKLQ010000600.1:0-613 GCA_050292445.1 Promineifilaceae bacterium (SeqCode)
TGCTGCAGCTGCTCGGCGCCGCCCGCTCACCCCAGGAGATCCTGCTCCAGGCCACCCATCTGCTGCGGCAGATCCAGAACCGGGAGCGCACCCTGCACAACCAGCTGGTCGACATCGTGACGCCAATGCTCGGTTGCTGAGGGCGACGCTTCGGCCGGAGGTGGGTTGTTGAGCAGCTGGCGCGCCGCTAGCAATGCGGCGTCGGGGCCCACTACAGCTGGCGGCGATGCCGTCATTCCAGCGGTTGGCTGGCTCTCCAGCACGATTGTTGTCGTGTCGGTGCGGCCTCTCGGCTGTCGCGACCGGCCCGCTCAGACTCCCTCTCGCGGCGAGAGGGGTGAGAGGAGGCCGCCACAGAGTGGACATCCACCATGGCTATGAAGCTAAAAACCAAGAACAACGGCAAGAACCGCGAGCTAACCGCTTCCCCCTTCCTGGCGCGCCAAATGTCGAAGTGGTTTTGCTACACTTCCACCGGAGCTGCTACAAGAGCTGTCCGTTATGTTTTTTTTGTTGGAGGGGGATTTGGTCTCTTGGTCGCTAGCTATGGATGAATGCGGTGGACACGAAGATTTACGTGGTTCAGACCTCTAGAGCGTACTATCATACGTCC
>JBNKLQ010000601.1:0-612 GCA_050292445.1 Promineifilaceae bacterium (SeqCode)
ACACAACAAGACATACAACTCGATCACGGTGCCTCGTTGTTGCTGGTGCCACCGCCCCGCCCTCACCAGATCCTCCCAAGTTTAGAAATCTATCGACGAAGTCACGTCCAGCCGATGAAGAAGGACGCTTGAAGACATAAATGGACGAGTAAGCGAGACGTTCAATATTTGCTCGTATTACAAATGGAACAATTGAAAATAGGCACAAATGACTTACCGTCGGTGGCGAAGAAGAAGGTCGCTATAGCTGTGGCGTCGGTGTCATCCATGGAGGCATTCCCCACGATGGGCTTGCCCTCCTGTTGGAGGTGCCCACGGCGGCAGCGGCCAGTATCCGGGGCCAGAAGGTGGGGGAGGAGTCTTGGAACTCTGTCCTGGATGGCGGTGGTGGCCAGTATCCACCTGAAGGCAGTGGTGGCCACTATCCATCTAGAGGTGGCGATGGTGGCCATGTTGGAGGCTACCTGGCTGCGGGAGACCCTCCCCACGGCATCACAGGAGGTGGGCCCGTATGAGAACCCTGTAACATGAATGTTTGACTCGTGAATGAGTAAGAATTTAAATTATGAATTGAACAAGGAAGAGAGTTATACATGTGATCCATCAAAGCGT
>JBNKLQ010000602.1:0-609 GCA_050292445.1 Promineifilaceae bacterium (SeqCode)
ATATATGAGGTTACATTCGTCGGTGACGACGAATATACTGGGGCGCGGGGCCGGGACACGGATTTGACACATAGGCTCATATATACTGGGGCGTCGGTGGCCGGGCAATGAAGGCTGATAGCTTGTCTATAGCTAGACGGTCTTGATCGGGTTAGAAGAGAGCGGCTTCGGGTCGATTTTGGGACATAGGCCAAATTCCGTGAGGAATTTTGATTGGCTCCCATTCACCTCCCCTCTGGTCGCCTTCTCCGGTCCTTCAATTGGTATCAGAGCCGGTTTGGTCACTAGTTGGCTTTAACAGGCTTTGTGACCCGAAGGCGACATGGAGAAAGGTGCTGAGAAGCTTGTCGTTTTCAATGGCGAGGATTTCGATTATTGGAAGAACCGAACCCGCAACTATCTCTTGAGCCAGGGTCGCGCCATTTGGGAGATCGTCCAGGAGGCGTACGTGATCCCGGATACACTCGACCACGCGATCCAAGGTCAGCTGCAAATGTATGAAAACAACTACAAGACCCTTAATCTCATTACTACTGCTCTAGATAGGAATGTGTACGATAGGGTAGCTCACCTAGAGATGACTCATGATGTTTGACTTAAGTTGTGTAA
>JBNKLQ010000603.1:0-607 GCA_050292445.1 Promineifilaceae bacterium (SeqCode)
GACATCGCGGTCTCTGGAAGCACGATGGTGTTGCAGGCTCAAGGACGGCGTGAGGTCGATGGTGTCACAAGCCTATGGGGTTGACAGTGACGTGAGCATGGGGTTGTTGGCGGTCATAAAACGTCAATTTTATACACTAACATGTCAAGCATATGCAAGTAATTACCATGTTAACACCCTACCTACTAACTGAGTTCCACAATTTTAGTGTTTAATTGATTTAAGTAACTTAGGTACTAAATTAGAGCATTTCAAGGGATGACAAAGTGAAGTTGATCAAATGTCAAAATCATCATCACCATGAGGATGTATTTGACACGTGGACTAAGTGGGCTGGACCCTAGGCCGAGTGGGCCCAGGGGCCAGCCGGCTGGCCAGGGTTTGAGGTGGTTCGGCCTGAGCCTTGGTTGCCATGCATATACACGAGGAGGAGAAGCTCAAGTCGGTGGAGAAAGTTGGCCCACCCAGCTGGCCAGCCACGCGGCTTGGCCGCCCGGCCACCACCTGGCGCCAAACCGACTTATCCAAGTCGGTGGGGATCTCATTTGCCCCTATAAATACCCCCCTCATGATGAAAGTCGACACACCACACTCTACTTGTAGTTCT
>JBNKLQ010000604.1:0-605 GCA_050292445.1 Promineifilaceae bacterium (SeqCode)
TATATCTTAAAAGATCATATTTGTTAAGATGTCTAGTGTTGAGTTCTATTGATGTTAGAGAATTATTCGTGCTAGGATTAGAAACAATTTCTTTTTTTAGGGAAGCCATGTGGCGCACATTTTATTGATTTGAAGAAAGGGTTACATCATTCACCAGGTTCTCTAAGATGCAGCGGGTTCATCACCATAATTACAGGATTGTTTACTACTCATGCACTATTAGAAAAATGATTTATTGTAACACCTGAGATCCATTATTGGTGTCGGCTAGTAATAGTAGCCGATACAAATAATGGTGGGCTTACTACCTGATACCAGTAATCCATTATTGGTATCGACTGTGTTAAGTCGGCCGATATGAAACATCGGCCTAATGTTTCGTATTGTCCTCTTAAGTGGGCCGACACCAATATTATAATTTTTGGTACCGGCCCATATAAGTAGCAGTTACGAAATATTGCCAGCCCATTTTTTGTGGCGGCTGCTTAAGTGGGCCGCCACAAAAAAGTTAAGTATGTTTTAATATTTGTAATGTGATTAAGTATTATAATACATTTTTCTTTATTGTAATATTTGTAATTATTTTTCAATAATTATTTCTGAAT
>JBNKLQ010000605.1:0-603 GCA_050292445.1 Promineifilaceae bacterium (SeqCode)
TATGTCCGTGGGGCTGGATGAATGGCTCAAATTGGGCACGAAAGAGTCGCCGGGTACCAAGTGGTTTTGTCTCAGCGGCCATGTAGCTCGACCGGGCGTTTACGAAGTACCTTTTGGCCTGACTACCCGCGAATTAATCGAGATGGCCGGTGGCGTGCCCGGCGGCAAAGCAATCAAAGCCGTGTTGATGGGCGGCGCGGCTGGCGCATTTATTGGCCCGGACAAGTTGGACGTTCCCCTGACCTATGAAGACTCCCGCGCCAACGGCATTCCTTTGGGTTCGGGCGTCGTAATGGTTTTCGACGAAACGGCCGATCTCCGGCAAGCGCTTTATCAACTCAGCCATTTTTTTGCCCACGAAAGTTGCGGCAAATGTTTCCCCTGCCAGCTTGGTACGCAGCGCCAAATGGAAATTTTGGATCGCATCGCCCACAATGATGGACCGAAGCCTGCCGACAAACAAAAGCTGCTCGATTTAGGTTTTACGATGACGGAAACCTCGCTTTGCGGCCTGGGGCAAACGGCAGCGATAGCGATAACGAGCGCGATTGAGCTATGGCCGGAGCTTGTGAGCTAGAGCTAGAGGCGTTCTTCCTCTCGCTC
>JBNKLQ010000606.1:0-602 GCA_050292445.1 Promineifilaceae bacterium (SeqCode)
AAGAAGTGATTCTTGCCTGATTCTGAGAAGTGATTCTCTGAAATGAACTAAGGAGCTGAGAGCTGAAAAAAGTAGCTTCTCCTGATTCTGAGAAGTGATTCTCTGTTCTGATCCTAAAAAATTATCATAGAGAATCAAAGAGAATCACTTTTAGTCACAGAATCACTTCACAGAAGAATCAGGAGCAGAATCAGGAGCTGGAGCTGTGCCAAACAGGGCCTAAATGTTCTAATTTATACAATTGAAGTACTGTGAATGACTCTCTCAACTTTTTTTGTAGAACCCGCCTCCACGTCGAAGTGCCCGACAACTATTTTCTCAAGATCAAGAGGAAATGGCTTTAGGTACGCAGGAGAAACAACCAAGTCCTAAAAAGAGCCAGCTGAGGGGGGGATACGGTCCTTGAGCAAAATGCAACAACACATTATTAGGATAACGACGCAATACGCAGATGAGTCACCAATTGAACCAAAAGGCGTTCTTTCAAAATGGCAAAACGACTGTGGTGTTGTTGTGAGGGAGAAATGCAAGATTGTCTGGTCCTAGGATGATGTTACAAAAGAAATGCAAGAAACATTATGGGGATTCATCAAAGAACATTA
>JBNKLQ010000607.1:0-601 GCA_050292445.1 Promineifilaceae bacterium (SeqCode)
TCCAAATCCCCGCATCACCTTTGGAGGAATCAAATGTCTTTCGATGTTAACGAAACAAAAACCTACGAGCAGCCCCTTGAAGCCGTCCGCGCCGCCGCCCTGGGCGCGATTGCCGGGTTGGAAGGGAAAGTGTTGAAGGAGAGTGACGGCCGTATCGAAGCCAAATTCGACAAGAAAATCCTGGGCAAAGTATTGGGTGACCGCACCCAGATCGAAATCAACCTCTCCGCCCCGGCCGCCGACGCCAGCCAGATAGACGTAATCGTTTACCCGCTTGATCCGGTCGGCCGTAAACTCCAGTTCGGCGCCCGCAAAGGCGTGTCCCAAACCGTGATGTCCTGGTTCTGGGCACACCTGGAACACCGGTTGAAATAGCCTGTCGTAGACTAATTTTCCAAACACAAAAAGCTGAGTTGTTCCAGGGTAAACGAGGCCAACGTGGGAGTGATGAGGCGGGCGCCAGGGAAACGGCCGTTTTCCGTGTAATCGTTGTAAACCACGACAACCGGTAAATTGGCTTCCACCGCCGCCGCTGCCCCTCCTTCCGAATCTTCAATTACCAGCACCTCATCGTGGGGCAGACTCAGTTCGGCCAGACAGC
>JBNKLQ010000608.1:0-600 GCA_050292445.1 Promineifilaceae bacterium (SeqCode)
TACTGTGTGGGTTTCTCATCTCTCTGAATGGACTCATTCCATCAGTGCTAAGTCCAAACCTGATATTTCTTGGATCATTAGAGAAGTCCTCCTGATGAGCAAGATCAAATTGTTTCCACTGTCTGCCATCCGCAGGGTGTTGAATCTTTCCATTTGTCTTACAATTCACATGCCAAAGCAACAGCTCAACATCCCTTGGGTTTGAGAACATACGCTTCAAGCGGTCGATCACAGGTAGGTACCACATCACAAGAGTGGGAACTTTTCTCTCTTTAGAGGCTTTAATGTCCTGATCGGGAGTGGCATTCTTCCTCTTTCGTTCTTGCCATTTTTTGCTCTCTTTTTTGGACTCATCCTCAACCTCCTCGCTGTTATCATTTCATTTGTACCAACTAGCATTGCACCTTGGACACTTATCTTTAAATTTGTGTTCTTTTCAGTATAAGATGCAATGGTTTGGGCAAGCATGATTTTTTTCTACACCCAATGTCAACGGACAAATGATCTTCTCTGCTAGGTAGGTGCCGGTGGGCAAACCATTTGGTTTTGGCAATACATTACTTAGCAATTCTAAGAGAGCCGAGAAACTACTGTCTGACC
>JBNKLQ010000609.1:0-600 GCA_050292445.1 Promineifilaceae bacterium (SeqCode)
GACTTGCTTTGTTGTTTAAGTGGCTTAGGCTTTGCTTAAAGTTTGTCTAAGCTCGATTGATCAAATTTTGTGTTCTCTGGGGGAGTTTTGGTCATTGTCATCTGTATGGCTTCGTATGAGGGGGGGTGACGTCTTTGGTTGAGTTTGAAGCTTGTTTTTATTTGCCTTGGTTTCAGGGGGTGTATGGTCCTTTGCCACTGAGAAACCTTGTGTTTTGGTTTCTGACCACTTGAGTTTCAAACTTAGTGTTTGCCATCCCTATGGCTTGGTTTGAGGGGGAGTTGGTGTTTTATCTTGTATATTTGTATATTTTGCTTTTCTCTTATATTTTCTTTATATTCACCTAAGTCACTTTGCTTCACCTGTTATGCTTGCTTGTATTTGCTTCATTATGCTTATCATTGTGCTAGGATGAGTAGTAATGAGATGTGACCCATTTTGCTAGACCATGCTAGATAACTTGTGATGTTTGCACTGTTGGGCAAATCCTAAAACTTGACAACTCAATTAATTGCTCTTGCTCACTACTTGTATAAGTGCCTTTGTCTTAATTGAGACTTGCTTTGCGACTTGTTGGACAAGTCTTGGCTGGAGCACCCT
>JBNKLQ010000610.1:0-601 GCA_050292445.1 Promineifilaceae bacterium (SeqCode)
AAGGACTCCAACACTTTCCTAGTTTACATCGAACTCTATCTCGCGAAGATTCGGAAGAAATCGGGAAGGGGATAAACGCAGTTTCGAACGATCAGCTTAACGCGCAGGCCGCGCGCGCGGGGGCCCGCTGGGCCACGCCAAATTCAGCCCGAAGCCGATTTCCAATTAAGAAATTCTTTTTCTTTTTCAAATCTGTTTTGTAAATTACAAATCAATTTGAATTCAAATCAAATTTGAATTTCAACGACTTCTACTCGCACAATAAAATACAAGAGCACTTCATCACACCAAGAAAAATATGCAACGGCATGAATGCAACAAATAATTATTTATTTAAATATATAACCTTATAGAATTCTATTCTTTTATGAAAATCAGGGCGTTACAAACCTACCCCCCTTAAAATGAATCTCGCCCCGAGATTCAGGGAAAGATAGGGATGAGGAGTTTGCACTTGGAAGATAAGTTTTGATAGGATAGAAAAGAAACGATGGAAGAGATGATCAAGACCACACTATATGAATCAAAGGTTTTGTGTAATTAAGGATGAATTATTGATCAAGGAATGATAGGCTCAAATTTTCTATAGCAATCAAACACT
>JBNKLQ010000611.1:0-598 GCA_050292445.1 Promineifilaceae bacterium (SeqCode)
CTCATGGGAGAGGTAGATGCAGATCGCATTTCCCAGTTGCTTATCAATTTGATTGGGAATGCGCTGCAATACACACCCGCCGGCGAGCAGGTTGATGTCACTCTTCAACGCAAAGATCAAGGCGTCTTGTTTACAATTGCAGATACGGGTGTGGGCATTGCTGCTGATCATTTACCGCATCTGTTTACACGCTTTTACCGAGTTGACAAGTCACGGGCACGGGCCAGCGGCGGAAGTGGCATTGGGCTGACAATTGCAAAGAATTTAGTGGAGGCGCATAACGGCCGTATCTGGGCCACCAGCACAGGATTAGGCCAAGGCAGCCAGTTCATGTTTTGGCTGCCATTGACACAAACTGCTTCCTAACATTCTAATTCTTCAGGTGGTAGAATATTTGAAGCCAGTTCAACCATTGCTTCTTCCTGCTTCGGATCGTTGGACATGATAAATACTTGAGAATTAGCTTTCCGGTAAGCTCAGTCCCGTGTGCGTCGGAATTGAATTCGATAAAAAATGCGAAAGTTATGACAATGTCGTAATTTGAGCAGGCATTTGGCTTACGTTTTGATAAGTGGTTTGGCGCTGGCACATAGTTGTT
>JBNKLQ010000612.1:0-597 GCA_050292445.1 Promineifilaceae bacterium (SeqCode)
CACGGCTCGCGAATTGGCCAACGCCGTACGTGTGGTGGCCGGGGGCGATATTTACATCTCGCCTGCCCTGGCAGGCGGCATTTTGTTTGAACTGACGGCCAACAAACAAAACGACGATCCCCTCACCATGCTGACAGACCGGGAGCGGGACATCTTGAGCCTGGTGGCCGAGGGGCTGACCAACCGGGAAATTGGCGACCAGCTGCACCTGGCCGAGAAGACGATTAAGCATTACATGACCAATGTGCTGCAAAAGCTGCACGTGCGCAGCCGCGTCGAAGCGGCGCTGCTGGCACAGAAACACGGCTTGGCGAAAGAATAGGTTCCTTCGCTTTTCTTCGGCAGTTTGTCCGAAAAACAGAGTGAACGACATTTAGTATAATAACTATTTTAAACGAGTTCCTCGTGTCATCGGAGAAAATAATGAAGAAACTCTTATTCCTTGTGTTCCCACTTATTTTAGTATCTATTTTTACAGCTCATCTCGCCGCAAAAGAAAAAGGCAGTAGTGCAGCACCACAAACGGCACGATTATCAGACCATACTCAAACAGAGGGTGGACTGGGATTTCTGCCCAATATACGCGGCGTGGTCGCT
>JBNKLQ010000613.1:0-596 GCA_050292445.1 Promineifilaceae bacterium (SeqCode)
AAGACGATGGTCTTGGAAATTTTTGCGATGGGGAAAAAAACATGTGTACAATGATTGTGGAAAAGGTTCAAATTGAAGGCTGTGGCAAGGGAACAAGCGGCTGGTTTGATGTGAATCAGGCCAACGTTTCTTATGACCATCCGTTTAATGCGCCGCTAGAACATGCCTTGAACGTTGATTTTGTAAATGAAGCGCTCGGCCCTGGTGCACGTGTCGCTGTGGAACTGAGTGCCGAAGCGGCCCGCGCTCTCGTCTCCACCATCGAAGCTGTGCTAGCTGAAGCCGAAGCTGGCGGGCATTTTGATTGATGGCCACAGAGAGCACAGAGATTTGAGAGAAAACCTCTTTCTTCTCTGTGCTCTCTGTGGCAAAAATCCGGAGCAGGAAAGATGAAAGAGGTACAAGCAGGGGATGTACTGTGGCGGCCGTCGGCAGAGGTGGTGGAGAAGGCTAATCTGACCCGTTTTATGCGCTGGCTGGCGGCGGAGAAAAATCTGTCATTTGCCGATTACGATGCGCTGTGGCGCTGGTCGGTGACGGAGTTGGGGTCGTTTTGGCAGGCGATTTGGGATTTTTGCGGGGTGAAAGCGTCGCAG
>JBNKLQ010000614.1:0-596 GCA_050292445.1 Promineifilaceae bacterium (SeqCode)
TCATCGTAATCAACCCCCAAATGCAGGCAAAGCGTACGTACTTCTTCCAAATTGAAATGCTCGCGGATTTGTTGGTGTAGTTGGGTTAACTGGTGGTTGTCGTTTTTTGGCACAGGCTTGCTCCATGTTGAGCGGTTGGGCAATTGGCAAATTTAAACAATTTGCTGGCTATTCTAAATGGTTAGCCACCCTTTCCGCAAGCCAGATTTCCCCAAAACCCTGACATGTCATGCTGAACGAAGTGAAGCATCCCTACGGCCTAGGAACAGCGCAAGGTTTGCGCTGCGGCGATGGTTTCGATAGGCGATGTCCAGAGGGATTCTTCGTTTCACTCAGAATGACAGGTGAAGTGGGGCTTGTTTGTCATGGCCTTTGCCTATTTTGGGCGATGACAAATGGTGGTTATCCGGTATAATAAACGCCTATTTTTTATACTGGACTTTAATAGCGAATCACGAATGTGACGAATGGACGAATTTCACGAATCTTTCTGGCATTATTCGTCCCATTCGTAGATTCGTGGCATTCGTGATGAAAAAATATGGACTACTCAAAACAGGTTCCGGCAGCGGAGCGAACGTTGAACATTTTGGAGG
>JBNKLQ010000615.1:0-596 GCA_050292445.1 Promineifilaceae bacterium (SeqCode)
GGTGGTTGTGCGGAACTGGTGGAAATACGGCCGTACCCCCACCAATCCCACGCCCCACTGGTACAACTTTGCCTTCAACGGCACCACCGGCGCAGAAATCAACGGCAACGTGGTCACGCTGCACTTTGTAGACGGGCAGCGCGGCGACGATGACCTGACGGCCAACGGTGTGATTGTTGATCCAGGCGGGCCGACCGGTTTTCCTTTTGCCACCTATTTGCCTACTGTCCAGCGATAAAGTTATTTTTATAGATTGGTCCAATCTTCAAGATTGGACCAATCTAGGAGCCACCCCAAAACGAGGTATTTGAATGCGTAAAGTCAATTTCTTGATTGGTTTATTTTTGTTTGTTTGGGCGATTGTCTGGAGCGCGGCGGCGCAACCCAACAGCGTGTCGTTGCAGCGTGTCCCGGCCGATTTTGTGGATGTGCCGGTGGACAATTCTACGCTATATCCATCGCTGTCGGCAGACGGCCGTTACTTGGCCTTCCTCTCCAACGTAACCGGGCTGGTAACTGACGATACCAATGCCATTAGCGATGCCTTTGTGCTGGATCGGCAAACAGGGCAAATTGAGCGGGTATCGGTCACGTCG
>JBNKLQ010000616.1:0-596 GCA_050292445.1 Promineifilaceae bacterium (SeqCode)
CGGTGGCGAAGCATTACCCGCCGCCTTGGCCCAGCAGCTCAAGCAAATCGTGCCGGGACGGGTCATCAACATGTATGGCCCCACAGAAACGACTATTTGGTCTACCACACATGAGGTGACGGGTGAGGAAACGGCCGTTCCCATCGGCAGACCCATCGCCAACACCCAAATCTACATTCTGGACGCCCAAATGCAGCCCGTCCCCGTTGGCGTGGCTGGCGATTTGTACATCGGTGGCGACGGCGTCGTGCGTGGTTACCATAACCGGCCGGAGTTGACGGCGGAACGGTTTATTCAAATGCCAGTTTTCAGTAAGCAGTATTCAGTAAACAGTGAACTGAATACTGAAAACTGGCCACTGAATACTGTCTACAAAACAGGCGACCTCGCCCGCTACCGCGCCGACGGCAATATCGACTTCCTGGGTCGGGCTGACTTCCAGGTGAAGTTGCGCGGCTACCGCATTGAGCTGGGCGAAATTGAAGCGTTGCTCAACGCCCAGGATTCTGTACGTGAAGCGGTTGTTGTGGCCCGCGAAGACAACCCCGGCGACAAGCGGCTGGTGGCCTACGTCATCATGCAGGCGGGACAGAAGC
>JBNKLQ010000617.1:0-595 GCA_050292445.1 Promineifilaceae bacterium (SeqCode)
CCTTTGGCAACCTCCGAAAATTCAGAATGATGCTTAATCCCAAGAAGTGTGTATTTGGAGTTTCATCAGGGAAGCTGCTTGGATATATGGTATCATCACGAGGAATTGATGCAAATCCGAAGAAGGTGGAAGCCATCGACAAGCTGCAACCGCCGCGAACGAGAAAAGAAATTCAGAAGCTGGCAGGCATGATGGCAGCACTCAGCAGATTCATATCTAAATTAGGAGAACGGGGTATGCCTTTCTACAAGCTTCTGCGCAAAGCGGATGGCTTCCAATGGGATGATCAAGCAGCAACAGCGTTCGTTGAGCTCAAGCAATATCTAAAATCTCTACCTACCTTGGTACCTCCTAAACCCGATGATGTGTTGTTACTGTACGTAGCAGCGACCGATATGGTAGTCAGCACAGCAATCGTTGTGGAGCGGCCTGAGGCATCAACAGAAGTCAAGCAGCAGCATGTGTACTTTGTCAGCGAGATCTTGAAGGATGCCCAAACAAGGTACCCACAGGTGCAGAAACTGTTGTACGCAGTAATCATGACGACCAGGAAGCTGAAGTATTACTTCTTGGCGCACACAGTCCGGATGGTGTC
>JBNKLQ010000618.1:0-594 GCA_050292445.1 Promineifilaceae bacterium (SeqCode)
ATGCCTATGCTAACGCCATTGATTTTCTGGGAATGAATTTTGACGACGGTAATTCAATGAAGATTAAGATTCGCAAGGACGATTCTGACGCCATGCGAGCATTTCAGGCGGCGATCCGGGGTGGATCTTGCGCTTATTTCACCACGGTGCTCGGGCCTATGACCAATGCCGCCCATGCGGATCATCTGCATCTTGATTTGGCGGAGCGCAAAGGTGGGTATCGGTTATGTGAATAATATCTGTGTATTAACCAAGTCTAAACATATACGGGGTTACGTTGTATCCGCGAAGAAGCCAGTCCAGTTGATGGATACCCGCCTGCGCGGGTATGACACGATAGTGGAACAGGTTCTAGAAAGAGGTCGGATTAAACAACCTTTTGAAATTATCTTTGGTCGCTAGCGCTATATCTTCGGTTGATACGCCACGGGTTTCGGCCATACATTCGGCTACATAGCGTACATAGGATGGATAATTCGGCTTGCCGCGCTTCGGTACTGGCGCCAGATATGGGGCGTCGGTTTCGATTAAGAGCCGATCTTCCGGTACCTGCTTTACCACCTCACGTAGCTCCTTGGCGCTATTGAAGGTGAT
>JBNKLQ010000619.1:0-594 GCA_050292445.1 Promineifilaceae bacterium (SeqCode)
CCGCTAGACTATAACTCAAGACTTGGTCGATTACAAATTAGTGCTAAATCCTTCCTTGCCTTGTGATTATCTTTTGTCTTCTCCGTGAAAGACATACATGTGCTTAAGATGCTTTCACCAACATTATGTTCCTGATGCATGACATCAATGGTGTGCATCAGAATCAACTCTTTGACATACGGGAGTTCCCATAACCCACATTTGGGTGTCTAGTTATGCTCTTTTCCAGATCCTACAAACTCATCCAAATTTTCATCACGGACCAAATTATCCAGCATATCCGTGATCTTTGGACCGCTTAAACGCCTTGGTGGTCCCTCTAAGATAATATTGCCCTTCTTGAATGTGTTGCTGTCCAGCCTATATGGGTGATCCAGGGGCAGAAAACATCTATGACAATTAAAGTAAGAGATCTTTCCCCCAAATTTTAGGCAGAAACATGTTGTGTCCTTCAAACATATCAGACATGTCAGAATTCCATTGCAACTCCATCCTGAAAAATATTGTACACCCTAAAATCATGGACCGACCACAGATATACAACTCTAAGGTTGAATTTTTGCTTCTGGTCATAGTCATACGCTTTGAGTCATT
>JBNKLQ010000620.1:0-593 GCA_050292445.1 Promineifilaceae bacterium (SeqCode)
AAATGCAAATCAAGGGGAATAATATTTTTTAGATTTAATAACTCGGGTGGGGGTGGGGCGCTTAGTAGGATCCCCTGGACGGCCTGGAGGCAAAAATATTTTCAAAAATGGCTTCTGATACACCAAATTAAAGGTAATTAAAAATGCTAATCAATGGGAATAATTTATTGGGGGTTCAATCACTCGGGTGGGGGTGGGGGCGCTTAGTAGGACCCCCCTGGACTGCCTGGAGGGTGGAGACAAAAATATTTTAAAAGAAATGCTTGTGATATACCAAATTAAAGGTAATTAAAAATGCTAATCAATAGGATTAATTTATTGGGGGTTTAATAAATCGGGTGGGGCGCTTAGTTGGACCCCCTGGGGGTGGAGACCACCCAGGGGGTCCTACTAAGCGCCCACACCCCATCTAAAAAATATTTTCCCCGTTGATTTAGCATTTTTAATTACCTTTAATTTGGTATAAAAAATCACAAGCCATACTTTGAAAATATTTTTTGTCTCCACCCTCCAGGCCGTCCAGGGGTCCTACTAAGCGCCCTCACCCCCACCCCTCCAAAACTATCGAAAATAAACTTCTGTGTCATTTACCT
>JBNKLQ010000621.1:0-593 GCA_050292445.1 Promineifilaceae bacterium (SeqCode)
ATGATATGCGTCCGAATGTCGCCGGTGAACATATCGGCATCGCCCAAAGCGCTCTTGGTGATGCGCGGCATGTGGCAATCCATACAATCAACCGCTTTGTGCGATTCATTCTTGAGAAACTCCGTCTTCTCGAAGTGACAGTTCTCGCAAGAGGTTTGCGTTGTCTGCACGCCAGCTTTACGTAATTGGATGACACCGGTATGGGGATCATGACATTCAACACAATCAATGGTGAGGTGCTTGCTCTGGAACAGCTCTTCATATTGCTCATGGTGCTGGATAAAGCCGCCAGAAGCATTGATTTCTTCAAAATCACCGCGGACATGGCAAGCGCCGCAAGCCTGCGAGTCGCGGTCAATTTTCATATCAACCGTTTGCGGATATTCCGCATGCAAGCTGCCCGCGCCGTGACATTCCTCACAATGAATACCGCCCTGGGCAAAGGTGCCGACCATACCCGGCAAGCCATCCTGGTTCCCTTCTGTGCTGTAACCCGTAGTGTGGCAGGGGCCGCAATCATAGGGTTTTTCTGTTTCGCCAGCGTGGTAGGCAACCCAATTGTCGCCCATATCCAAGTCATCATTATAGAAAGT
>JBNKLQ010000622.1:0-590 GCA_050292445.1 Promineifilaceae bacterium (SeqCode)
TAAAAGTTATGAAGGTTTTAATTACTAAGGACTAATCTATAATTAAGTAAAAACCGTACAGGGACCTTTTTGTAAAATTTGGATGGAGCTCAAGGTAGAAGACAATAATGGATTTTGCTCGCCGGAACTTCACCAGAAGTTCGCTAGAATTTGCTATAACTTGAGCTATAGACCTTCTATTTCAGATCCGTAAAGTCCGGGGGCGAGGGTACGGCAAGGGGAACTCACCGGTAACGTCGGATTGACTTCAAGTTCGCCGGAAAAGTCGCAGCCCAACGAAAAACAACGGCAAGACTTCAGCGATAGATTGCGGAGGCTACAGATCGATTTTTGACGTGATTCTTTTTCCTATGGTTAGGTCTTTGGCTTCTCACGACCGGCACATGGTTTAATTTGAAGGGAGAGCTTTGAAGTAGAGGTGGTGGCGGCGACGACGGACAACGGCGACAGTGGTGGAACTCATGTGGCGGCTAGGGTTCAGTTTTGAGGGGAAATTGGCATAAGGATGCGTGAGGGAGGTGCACCCAAGCTTATATATGGGTGTAGGAGGAGTCCGGAAGCTTTAGGATTCGAGTTACAGATAAAATCTG
>JBNKLQ010000623.1:0-589 GCA_050292445.1 Promineifilaceae bacterium (SeqCode)
TTAGCATTCCTGCCCAAAGTTGATCTCAGCGAAATTTACCGCACCGACCGGGGTGCCTTCCTGGATGTCTGGCTGCCCCTGGCCCATCGGGTATGGTCAGGTGAAAAATCTCATGTGAAACTGGATGATTTGCTGGTGGCGGTGAAAACGGCCGATACCAAAGAAGCCACTCGCCAAAAAATGTTGACCATCCTCAAAACCAATTTGCGCTTGTGATGTTGGTCAAGCAAATTTATTACAAAGGGACAAAGAAACGAAGAAACAAAGTTTTCTTTATTCAATTTCTCTTTGTCCCTTCCACCCTTTGTTTCTTTGTATAAAATCGTCTCTTACTTGTTCAGTTATGGCAAGTTTGATACACTGCCATCCATCATGATGAAGCGGTGGCGCTGGGTCTTTTTCTTATTGGTAGGTGGTTGGCTCGTCTGGCTGTTTGGGGCCGGGGGGAGTACGGCCGTTTACAGCCAAACCGTCTCCGGGGAAGGGGAAGCCCATATCTACGGCAATCTACAGCTTGATCTGCTGCTTTCCCGCCCAGCTGGGCAGCCCGGCGACACGGTTGATCTCACCGTCACGCTGACCAATCACA
>JBNKLQ010000624.1:0-588 GCA_050292445.1 Promineifilaceae bacterium (SeqCode)
TCTAAGCTGAGAGAGTTGTCATCTGAAACGGTATTCGGGACTTCAGGAGATTCGGCCAATCCAAGACGAAAAATTGAAGATCCGTTCCTCCGCTGCTCTGTCCAGAACAGAATTCAGCAGCAACATTGATCGTCGAAATTCCATAACTTCTAAATTGTTTAGCGGATAGAGTCATATGAGTAATGGTTGGAAATCTGGGAGAGTTGCCCAAGTTTTTGGTGTTCAACTCTGGAACAAATTCCTTTGGGAATAGTTCCATTTTCATTTTTTACTTACAGCTGTTCGCTTTATACAGATTTCTGTATTTGCTTTTTGAGCTTGATTATGGGGTTAGTGACATTTTTATGTCTGCGTTTCAGATGGAGCTGAACGATTACCCCCACTTTTGACCTCACCGAGGACGGGAGACTATGTTCCATGGGCCAGCATTGCCTGGGGTTCCCGAGAGTGCTATACAACGCACTCGCCCGTCTTGGCTACGACTGGGACGCTCCGGTCTACCATTTTCGGCTGTCAACAATCCACGGCATGGACCAGTGTGAGGTCAGCGCGACAATACCCTTCGACCCCACAGAGCCGTGGTCGGGG
>JBNKLQ010000625.1:0-587 GCA_050292445.1 Promineifilaceae bacterium (SeqCode)
AGATGACTGCACATTTCTCCACCATACCAAAGCCTCACCCTTCAACAGTTGAGTGGCATAACGGACCCACTCTGTTTGTGAAATCCTAAAAGCATCCAACTTCTCTGTTGCAACAGAAAGCCAATCTGCGGCCTCAATAGGAGCACCAGTATCAGCAAACTGCTCCAAAGACATACCACACCAGCCTCGTAAGTCCAAATACTGCTGAGGAGCCCCTCTAGGCTGCGCTACACCTCCTCCTTCGTCATTTGCACTAATAGGAGCTTCTCCACCAGTAGGTGTGGCACCAACAGCAGCACCCACACCAACCTGATGCATAGCATTCATTTCAGCCCGCATTGACTGCATTTCTGCTAAAATTGCAGCCATATCCACATTGGGTTGTGGGCCCTCGGGAGCGGCTTCCTCAACACCGCCCCCAGCACCACGGCCTCCATAAGCACTGCGACCAGGACCACGACCACGACCTCGACCGTGATTCATCTACAACCCACATAGCAGAACAAAACAATCAATATAATCAACACAACTATACAATTCGAATAAAAGAGGTCAAAAGACTGCAAGAATAAAGCAATAAGAGACAA
>JBNKLQ010000626.1:0-586 GCA_050292445.1 Promineifilaceae bacterium (SeqCode)
TATTGTACTTTTTCCTGATTCTGCACCATTTTCAGTCAGCAAAGTTTTGCGAGATCGTCGTGAATCCAAATCAGAATCTGAGTTAATGTGTTGTTGTGGTGGTTTATTTGGAGCTTTGATTTGTTGTCTCTGTTCGATGGATGAAATGTTGATTAGTTTCTCCCTTATTTTGACAGATGGATGACTACCCCTACGCCACCCTTGGAGCCGACGGACGGTTCCGTTGTGACGGGTTGCACCACCCCGGGTTTCCCACCCTGCTTCGGAACGTGTTGCGCCGCTTCGGCTACACTGGTCTTCCTGTGTACCGTGGCCGACCGTACCATCAGTTTGGGCTGGGGCGCTGCAAGGTCCATGTGGACATTCCAGCTCACCCCACCGACCTGACCATGATGGCTTGGTTTACCACGGCTCGGGGTGATAACCTCAATGACACTCTGGAGACGGCTGCCCACCAGGCCCTCACGGAGTTCTGTGAGCATCACCTGTCGGTCCTCGGTGATACCGCCATTGCCTTACTCCCCATTTGAAATGAGGGCAACATGGTATGGAGTGTGCGCATGGCCGCCGTTGGCGACCTCGAGCT
>JBNKLQ010000627.1:0-584 GCA_050292445.1 Promineifilaceae bacterium (SeqCode)
TCAATGACAATCCCGCACGCTTGTCCCTTACAGGGCAGGTCAAAGGAAAGACGAGATGTATCATTTACGTGGACCAGATGGAATCAATTTATCTTTCATCTTCAAGTAATATGGTGTACATGCGGCACCGCAGATTCTTACCACCTCAACACATGTATCGTCAATGGAGATCACATTTTGATGGTACGATCGAGAATGGAGAGACACCGAAGCACCGAGATGGCAAATTTGTGTTTGAAATGATTAAGAACATCAACGTAGTTTTCGGGAAACATGTGAATGAGAAAACGAGGAAGAAAAATGAAAAGGCTCCAAAGGACTCTCCATTTAAGAAACAATCAATTTTCTTCGGATACTTACCCTATTGGAAAGAGTTCGAGATTGATCATGTCATTGATCACAGGTAAAATACAAGAGCACTTCATCACACAAGAAAATATGCAGTAGTATGAAATGCAATAAATAATTATTTCTTTATATAAATAAGCTTTCTAGAGTTTTATTTCCTTGTCAAAATGGGCGTGTTACACCTAAGCTATTACCACTACTCCTCCCCGGCACTGTCAGGAGGGCTACGAGCAACC
>JBNKLQ010000628.1:0-581 GCA_050292445.1 Promineifilaceae bacterium (SeqCode)
AAACCGTTTAGCGTGCCGCAGTTGATGCTGCTGCTGGACGATCCGGCTGCGTGGCTGACGCTGGATTTTGCCTGGTCATCTGTCTTCCGCGCGCTGCTGGATGTGGGCACGGCCGTTCTCATCAACCTCGCCGCCTGGGGCATTGGCACTGAATTATTGAGTTACTCGTCGCTAAAGATGAATCGGTTGGAAACGGCCGTTTTTAGCACAGGCATCGGCTTTGGCGCGTTGGGACTATGGGTGCTGTTCCTCGGACTGGTCGGCGGACTCAACGCCACCGCCTTATGGGGCACAATAGGAGCCGCCACCGGGCTAACCATCTGGCATATTTATAAGAATGGGACGCGAATGAACGCCGATAACGCAGATTCTTATTTTTCTCTGCGTTCTCCGCGCTCTCTGCGGTTAAATTTTCCTTCACGCGGCATCACAATTTATTTGCTCATCGTCCTAGGACTGGCGCTCATCATCGCCCTGCTGCCGCCCACCAGTTGGGACGGCATCTTCTACCACCTCAAAGGACCCAAGCTCTACCTGGCAGCCGGGCGCATCATTGGCGGCATCGACATCCCCCACCTCAG
>JBNKLQ010000629.1:0-579 GCA_050292445.1 Promineifilaceae bacterium (SeqCode)
GATGAGGCGCTGGAGTTTAGCGTGGAGTACAGCGGCGTGACGGTGTTTGGGACAGGCGTCACCATCACCGATCCAGTCGAAGCCAAACACGGCCTACAACTGCTGCTAGACAAATACGCTCCACATTTGCGCCCTGATGAGCATTATCGTGGCATCACCCCAGAAGAACTGAAGCGTACGGCCGTTTACCGCATCAACATCCAAGAATGGAGCGGGAAGAAGAAAGAAGTAGCGGATGATTTTCCGGGGGCTTTTTATTACAACCAGTAAACAGTGGATCAGTTTGTCAGTATTCAGTAGGTCAGTATTCAGTGGGTCAGTTGAACCGATTACTAATTACTGATTACTGTCTTACTGATCACCAAAGCGCCAGTCGTCAGCCGGAAATGATCGCTGTATAGTTTGGGCATGGAACAATCACATCCACCGGGGATTTTTCCGGCACATGAGACGACACATAAACGGCCGTTAGCCTACCACGAACTGCGCGACATCATCGACCTGAGCCTATGGGCCGGGCAAATGCTGCTGCAATATGGCGCAACCAGCCAGCGCGTCGAAGAATCTGTGCATCGCATT
>JBNKLQ010000630.1:0-578 GCA_050292445.1 Promineifilaceae bacterium (SeqCode)
AGGTAAACTGCGTCCCTCTGTCAAACACAATCTTCTTTGGCACTCCATACAGAGAGACAATCATCGACATATACAACTCTGCTAGTTGTGGTCCAGAGTACGTGGTTTTGACAGGGATAAAGTGAGCCACCTTGGTCAGTCGATCAACAATTACCCGAATGGAATCGTATCCTGACTGAGTTCTTGGCAATCCCATGATAAAATCTATGGCAATTTCTTCCCACTTCCAGTTAGGCAATTGCAACTGTTGCAGCAGTCCAGCATGTCATTGATGTTCAGCCTTGACTCACTGACAAGTGTCGCAAAGAGTAATATACTCAGCAACGTCTCTCTTCATTCCGTACCATCAATAGGTTGCCTTGAGATCATGATACATCTTATTCCATCCTAGCGGACTCGTGAGCCCCTCAAAATTTCTTATCCTTCAATTCCTTGATGAAGAACACAAATCCTTCCTATGTACCGCAACACTTCTTGGTCATTTTTTTCGTAAATCTGGGCAACTTCTCTTCCTTGATATCACGCTTTATCTTCTTGATCTTCTCATCTTCCAATTCATCTTTCCGAATATCCTAGAG
>JBNKLQ010000631.1:0-578 GCA_050292445.1 Promineifilaceae bacterium (SeqCode)
GTAACTAACCGATGCAAAGTATTAACGGCTTAATTCTCACACAATCGGACGGGGATCCGAGAAAATATATAAATAAGCCCCCCCCCCCGCCCGTTTCAAATATTAGCGGAACAGGAATGGCTTGTAATATACCAAATTAAAGGTAATTAAAAATGCAAAATGCAAATCATCAAGGGGAATAATATTTTTTGGATTCAATGACACAGGTGTGGGGATGTGAGCTTCAACAACCGAAGATACATGTAGGAGGGTCCTATTCAGCACCCCTACCCTCATAGTTTGAGGGGGTTCCTGTTCCGTTAATATGCGAAACGGACGGGTGGCTTTTCTCATCCTGGCTCATCCAATTTTTCCGTCCGATTGTGTACTCAGATCGACGGCGTTACAATGGGCAGTCCGCTTGGACCAACACTCGCCAATTTTTTCATGGGTACCTAGAAAACAAACTGCTCTAATTAAGCGCAACTTTTCACCCACGTTTGTATTTAAGAGGGGGTCATAGCTTGTTAGCGGATAGCGGATTGTTGCCGATTTTCCTTAGCGGAACGGATTATTGCCACGAGAAGACAAGCGGACAC
>JBNKLQ010000632.1:0-574 GCA_050292445.1 Promineifilaceae bacterium (SeqCode)
TGTTGGGGATGAGAATGAGAGGATTATTGCTTGAGAGCTGGTGTGTGGTGGAAGGGGGTGTCCAGGCCTCCTTTTATAGGCCAAGGGAGGGAGAGAGAGGACATGAATGAGCAGGAATGGGCAGCAATGAGGGTGCTGCAAATTGACCATTAAGTTGGCAGTTTTGTCCTTTGCTTAATTGCATTTGATGGGGGAGAAATGGCCAGGCATTATTGGGTGATTTGTGACCATAAAATGCTGAATTGTGGTGGTATTTTCAAAGGCTTGGGTCAGCTGAAATTGTAGTCATGATGAAGAGGGAATAATTACCATTATAGGGTCATTTCTTGATGGAATTTCATGAAGGAGCTGTAGGGAAATAATCTTCCACGAAATATGATGTGGTTGATGTTATTTTGACCTTGAATATGAGCTTTGCTTCTCATCTAAAGTGAGCAGGAGGAAGAGGAGTGAGATACACTGGAAGAAGAAATCATCAGTTGATTTCTCATGAGTCAGAAGAAAAGGGAATTGCTCTATGACGAGATGGACCTTAGTTCCAATTAGGGTGGAATTTTATAAACCTTTGTAAACC
>JBNKLQ010000633.1:0-577 GCA_050292445.1 Promineifilaceae bacterium (SeqCode)
GGGCAGTAACTAAAATTTTTTAAATATGGCTTGTAATATACCAAATTAAAGGTAATTAAAAGTAGAAATCATGGGAAATATTTATTTTTTGATTTTACGACACTGGTGGAGGGGCAAAAGTGGTACCGTACTTTTTAAATACATTCATTTCCTCAGCCTCCACCCTCTACAATTGTCGTCAAATCCAAAAATAAATATTCCCCTTGATTTCTACTTTCGATTACGTTTGATTCGGTATATCACAAGCCATAATTCAAACAATGTCTGTTACTGCCCCACCATGGCACCTCCTCCACCCCGGTTGGGCGCAGAAACCTCGTACCTGGTTCATTTTCGTTTATTTTCAACTCGGCGGCGGCGTTTGCTGAAATGAGCTCGGCTGGCGGCGGTTCGCCGATTATGAATATTTTCAGCGCGCCGCGAGTTTTTTTCGGCGGCGGCGGCTTGCCGAAATTTTTACTACATCTTAAGGTAATTTTATCCTGAAAATTGTGAGATGATTGCATAGCGAGCGCCGAAGGCGCGAGCCGAAAAATTTTTTAAACATTTCTCGACCAAAAACCGTCAACTTATCTTC
>JBNKLQ010000634.1:0-576 GCA_050292445.1 Promineifilaceae bacterium (SeqCode)
TTGTGCTTTCTATTTGAGTGATATAGAATTGGAAAAAATATCAAAAAAATAAGAGCAAAATGTGCAAAATTTGGATTTCTAATAGTGCCATGACCCCGTGGCGGGCTCTGTTGAACTTTCGTGTTGACCGTGTTGTGTTTTTCTTTCATTGTGATCTGTTGTGCCTTCCTAGTCGGGTTTTCCCAAGGGTAGAGGCCCAAATTCGACTTCTAAGGCACCTAACTCAGAGCCGGGATGGTGCTTCAAATTTCAATCAAAAAAATGTGGAATTTCTATAGGCCACACCTTCCGCCCGATTGAGCTGAAAATTGTTGTGCTTCCTGTTTAAGTGATACAGAATCAGAAAAAAGTATCAAAAAATAAGATCAAAATATACAAAATTTGGATTTCTACTAGTGCCCTGACCCCGTGGTGAGCTCCGTTGAGCTTTCGTGCTGATCGTGTTGTGATGTTTCTTTCTTTGTCATCTGTTGTGCCTTCCTAGTCGGGTTTGCCCATGGGAAGAGGCTCAAATTCGACTTCAAAGGCACCTAACACAGAGCCGGGATGGTGCTTTACATGTGGAGCTAAAAATTG
>JBNKLQ010000635.1:0-576 GCA_050292445.1 Promineifilaceae bacterium (SeqCode)
GCTGGCGGTATTGTTGGATGAATATTGGCTCGATTTGCCTGGCTTGTTCCCTACTTTGCCGACGCTCATCACCACCGGGCTGATTCCGCTGCTGGCCACGTTAGCGATGTTTGCCCTCATCTACACCTATTTCCGTAGTGCGGGCAAACTCAATCACAGCGAATCCCTGGTTGGCCTGTTTGTTTTCATCATGACCAGTTTTGTCGTCCTCACCCTCATCGGCATCTTCTTCCGAGGGGCAAACATGGCGCTAGTCTGGCCTTTTTAAGAAATAGTTACACAGAGTTTCGCAGAGGAGACACAGAGGTTCACAGAGAAATCTGGCAAATCTGCGAAATCTTTGATTCGATGGAGTTTGACTCATGACTACCCAAACAACACAAGACCCTAACCTTTCCCGCCGCGATTTTCTCAAGCTGGGCATCGGCGCATTGAGTGCGCTGGCCATGCTGGAGATGGGCGGCGTGAGCCTCTTTTTTATGCAGCCGCGCAGTCTGGTTGGTGAATTTGGCAGCGTGGTCAATGCTGGACCGATTGACTCTTTTCCGGTTGGCTCCGTGGTGGAATTTCCCGACG
>JBNKLQ010000636.1:0-576 GCA_050292445.1 Promineifilaceae bacterium (SeqCode)
ACAAAAAACACAAAGTTTAAAGATCGAATCCATGACCCATGAAGCGCAGCTAGAAGACCAAAAAGTCAAAAAAATCTTAAGAATATCATCTAGAAGAAGAGAAAATCACAAGGCCACAAAAAGCCACAAAAAATGACAAACCAAGCAAATTGGCAAAGAAGAGCAAATAGAAGCTCAAAGTCGAAGAACTCAAAACTCCCCCTAACACTCTCAATGCAAGCTCTCCCCCTTAGATAGACATTATCATGTTTCTTCTCTCAACCACCCGATTAGCAAAGAGTTCTGCCAACTTTGTGCGCATTTTCTCAGACTTTGGCAATGGACTCATGAAACACAATCCAAGAGAAGCATGAGATGTTATGCATGAGATCAAAATTAGGATGCTTCACAAGGTATACAAGCAGGTATTTAAGCAACTATACTCAACCATTGTGCCAAGACTTGCAAAAACATGAGTTAATCCTCACAAGGATACCATTAAGAGATAACAAGCAAGTGGCCATGAGCTAAGATATAAAATGAAGTCATTTAAGCAAGTTGAGCTACCTCACTACAAGCATAAAGACTTTGATCTCA
>JBNKLQ010000637.1:0-575 GCA_050292445.1 Promineifilaceae bacterium (SeqCode)
ACAAGATCTAGTGAAAACCTTCGCAAATATGCGCAAGGCACAATTGAAACTAAACCTGGAGAAATGTGTGTTCGGTGTGAGAAATGGCAAGGTTCTAGGTTGTTTTGTGTCAGTAAAAGGAATTGAAGCTAATCCAGACAAAATCAACGTTGTAGTTAACATGAAGCCTCCGCGGTCTAAAAAAAGGTACAGAGACTCACAGGCAGAATCGCAACGCTGAACTGGTTCATAGCAAAGCTAGCAGAGCAAAGCTTACCATTCTTTAAAGTACTCAGAGGCTCCGGTACTTTTGAGTGGGGCTCGAAACAGTAAGAAGCCTTCAAGGCATTAAAAGATCATATACAAAAAATTGTCAACACTAGCAAGCCCGCAGCCAGATCAATCTTTCATCTTGTATGTTTCAGTAACACAAATTGCAGTTAGCGGAGCTCTGGTACAAGAACAAGAAGCATTGAAAGAAGGCAGGAAGCTAATGCATCAAATACCAATATATTTTATTTCTGAAGCTCACGTTGGCTCCAAAAAATATTACTCGAAAATGGAAAAAATATGTTATGCCATAGTCATGAGCGCAA
>JBNKLQ010000638.1:0-574 GCA_050292445.1 Promineifilaceae bacterium (SeqCode)
GGAGAAGTTCTTTGACTGCTTTAATGTGCGGTATGTCCCATGTCTGGACAACCGCGATGCTGATCATCTAGCATGGATTGCTTCCTCCAGAGCTCCCACCCCGCCAGACGTTATTGTGGTGAAATTGTCTAAGCATTCGGTCAAGCCAGCAGAACCGATCAGTGAAGCAGATCTGATGGTCATCGATGGACCCGATCAAGAACCAGTGTTTGATTAGATGAACCTGATCAGGATGTGCCTCAACAACCAGCCATTATCAGATGACAATGCTGAAGTTGAGCTTATCGCGCGCAAAGCCAAAATGTACCACCTAATTAATAGAGTATTATATCAACAAGGCGCCAATGGCATGATGATGAAAGTGCATATCAAGGGAAGGGGGCATTCAACTGCTCTGTGACATCCATAGCGGCATATGTAGATCACAATTGTCATGGTGTTCTATTATCGACAAGGCATTCAGACATGGATTCTATTAGCCCACAACAAAGGATGACGTGATAGAGATTGTCACCAAGTGCAGGGACTGTTAGTTCTTGCAGAAGTAGAACACAAAGCATGTCAATTCTCTTCC
>JBNKLQ010000639.1:0-572 GCA_050292445.1 Promineifilaceae bacterium (SeqCode)
AGCAGTAAGGCTAGCATACCAAGTATGAAACTACATTCGTCTTTTTTCTCATTTTACCCCTTAAGTGCTATTTTTAGCCTTGCCTGTGGTTTTTATAAAGTAAGCCAAGTTGTTTTGTTGTGATCAAGGACGCCAGTTAATACCGTAAGAGAAGCCCCAGGGGTATAGCGACTCTTGAGTGATTTACCCAAAAAGGCCACAGAGAAGCTGGATTATCAGAAGAGTAAGGAGTTTATTGAGGCTGCGTTTGAGCAATATACAGGAGAGTAGCGGTGAATACCCCACCGGCTATAAGCCGGTAAATCTGGCTAAAGCCAGAACTACTGTCATACCCGCGCAGGCGGGTATCCATCTCAAACGAAGACACAATAGTCAAAATGTGCCATCTGGATAATGGACTCTATCCTCAGGTCCGTTAACGCTACACCCTTGTAGCACTACTCCGAGTCAAGTCTGGTATGACACTTTCCGGTTAAAGCTGGAGGATTTACTGATCCCCTATAAATAACGTTAAAAAATGGTTCTATATTTGGGAAATTGAGCATTAGAATGTGTATTTACTTGATCCAGGT
>JBNKLQ010000640.1:0-572 GCA_050292445.1 Promineifilaceae bacterium (SeqCode)
AGCTATGCCTATGGTAAAGACAATATAAAAGATTGACAATTGCATTTACAAAAGGTAACATCTATTTCCATTAATAATATTGGTTCATACATAGGTTACAAAAGATGTCACATGACATTTGTCCAAGTGGCCAAAATGAAACCAGTCGATCAAAAACAAAAGGGGTTGCAAGAACCTTGTCCTCACGCCACGGGTTACATCAGAGGTGACAAACTATCAAGCTACTTGCTAGCCTAACCTAGCCACTCAAAATAACAAAAAGACAGCCAATGCCACATCCTACCACACCATGACCTACTCCTCGTCGACGTTCGACACAGCGTCGGGCTCAGCGGCTGCGGCGTGTGCAGGTGGCACCTGAAGCTGCAACACCTGAACCTGCTGCTCAAGTGAGGCAATCACTGCTGCCCTCTCCTCGAGCTCAAGGTCCTACTACTCATTGGCGTGCTTGAGGTGTATGATCGCATGGGTGCGCTCATCCACCTCCGCACGAGATGCATCTAGCTGCTAACAAGTGTAGTTCCACGTGTCTCGGCCTCGCTGAGGTGATCATACACGACCTTCAACTCATG
>JBNKLQ010000641.1:0-569 GCA_050292445.1 Promineifilaceae bacterium (SeqCode)
GTTCGCGCCTACACCACCGCCAACGGCATCCGCAAAGGCCCCGTGCATATCAACTTTCCCTTTCGCAAACCGTTGGAACCGGAAAGTGGCGAGTGGCAAGTAGCGAGTAGCGAATTCACAATTCACAATTCACAATTCACAATTCATTATTCCCAATCAGGCATCCTAACGCCGTCAAAAGAACAATTCACCACCCTCAAAAACATCATCACCCAACACCCAAACGGCCTGATCATCTGCGGTCCTCGCTGTCCCGGCGACGAATTTCCCCGGGCGGTTGCCAATCTATCAAAACTATCCGGCTATCCCATCATCGCCGATCCCATTTCCGGCCTGCGCTTTGGACCCTGGGTGAACGAAACAACGATCATCAGCAGCTACGAAACCTTTATGCAAACCGAGACCCTAAGGGTTTTCGGAAAACCCTTAGGGTCTGAACCCGACGTGATCATTCGCTTTGGCGCAGTTCCCATTTCCAAATGGCTGAACAGCACCCTGGACCAAATCACGCCAACCCACCGCATCCACATTCGCAGCAATGGCGTGTGGGCAGATGACAGCCACCGCAC
>JBNKLQ010000642.1:0-567 GCA_050292445.1 Promineifilaceae bacterium (SeqCode)
CTCCCCTTCTCCTCTCCTCCGCATCTCCGCCCCTCTAGCTTCGCCCACCGCCTTCCTACCACCCGCATCTAAGGCGGCCCCCCCTCCCCCGGACCTCCTCTATGTCCAACGGCAGTCGCCACAATGAACCCTGTAACACCCTAATTTTCATAAGGATTTAAAACTTGCCAACTAATGCATTTCACCTAAATAATAATTTGATAGGATTGCATTTCATGGCATGCATATTTTTATTTCTAAGCCCTAGATCGATTTTGATTTTTGAAAAGATTTAAATTTTGCTTCAAAATCTTTTTCTTAATCAATTTAAAAGTCTTCCGTTTAAAGTCTTGATTTAAATTTGATTATTTAAATAAATATCCAAAAGTTCTAGATTTGAAAAGACTTCAAAAAGTTGTTTAAATTTATTTTAGTTTGACCCCAGTTCAAACTTCTGTTTAAAAATATTTTGAATCCTTTGATTTTTGAATCCTAAATCCTAAATAAATTCAAAAACAGTTTCTATGGGCCCTTCCTATTCATTTCTTCAATTCGGCCCGTTGGCCTTGGTAGTCCAATTTGAATTTT
>JBNKLQ010000643.1:0-567 GCA_050292445.1 Promineifilaceae bacterium (SeqCode)
GGCTTCCATCACAAAAGGCCCAGTTGGCCGGTGGCGCGGAGCTGTCGATTGGTTTGATTTGACCAATGACGCCGGATATTGCAGTACCTGCTTCCTGTTTCATTCTGGCGTCCTCTGAGAGGTGTGGGTAGAAACGGCCGTTTGGAAACAAACACAAAAATAAAAACACGCTGCCAAATAAGCCCGCCTGGAAAAGTGTTGTGGGCAGATGCCAGGCTGGTTCCAGCAGCGGCAAAAAGACAATCGTTGGCGTAAATCCCAGGCCAATGGCGATGAGCATCCATGAAGCCAGCACCCCTATCAACTCCTTTGACCGCCGCCAGAACAAAAATAAACCAACGGTGACAAAAGCCGCTGCCTGAATGTAGGAAGCTATCAGGGCAAAAGGATACAAACCACTTTCCAGCAAAAGGTTGTTCCCTGTAGGGATCGATGCCAGAAGGGGCACAGAAGTCAAGGCTTGGGCTGGTGGTATTTGCCAAAAGCCATGTTTGGCTTGCCATGTTAACCCGGCACCAAATAAGATAATTGCCATGAGGAAATTTAAGACCCAGGCAGTTTGCAGAA
>JBNKLQ010000644.1:0-566 GCA_050292445.1 Promineifilaceae bacterium (SeqCode)
GTGCGTACTACAAGTGTGTCTCCCTTTTTCTTCACCAGAAATTTGAACAATTACCAGATTTAGTATAGTGTCCCTTAGAAACTAAACACAAGGCTTTAGAAACTGGACACATTTCAGAAACAGAACCAAGACATCAAACTGTCATATTTTCACACATTGAATATATTTCACACAAATATCCAATAAAAATCAAATTTTCACACAAATGGCCATATTTTCACACATTGAGCATATTTCACACAAATATCCAATGAAAGTCAAATTTTCACACAAATGGTCATATTTTCACACATTGAGCATATTTTACACAATCATTTTGCTATTTTCCATTGCGGTCTTAGTTTTTTGAAATTCTTGACTTTTTCATGGTGGTCGTTGTGCAAGTATGGAGCTTCATTGGCCGATGGTATTCTTGGCTTGATCATCAAGTTGACGAAAGGAGGAATCTCATCAAATTGATAAAACACTTCCTCATCAACGGCATTCTCGACTCTGATGATTCATCATATTCCAGGTATAATCATCTTAAGTCTTTTGTTTGTTGTGTTTGAAATGTAGAACACTTG
>JBNKLQ010000645.1:0-564 GCA_050292445.1 Promineifilaceae bacterium (SeqCode)
TGGTTCATAGAAGAAACATGATAATGCCTATCTAAGGGGGAAAGCTTGCATTGAGAGTGTCAGGGGGAGTTTGATTCATGGAGAGTTTTTGAGTTTGATCTTTTCTTGCTCATTTTGCTTTGGTTTTGAGCTTTTCTTAGCTCTTCTATGTCATTTTGCTTGGCTTTGCCGCTTTTCTTGCATGTTATTGGCTTTTGCAGTTTTTCTTCTTCTAGATGACCTTCTTAAGCTTTTTTTTGGCTTTTTGGGTCTTCTAACCGTGCTTCATGGGATCTTGGATTCGAACTTTAAACTTTGTGCTTTTGTTGTCAATGGACTCATCAAGGGGGAGATTGAGAAACCAAGTGGTCAGTTCCTTGGTTTGATTGTGATGAGTCATTGACTTGGCGAGGTTTGAATTCAAATCTAGGATAGTTTCATTTGTTTTTCTTTTATCTTTGTTTTATTTGGAGAATCGTGTTTGCTTGTCTCATGGTGTGCAGGTGGCAGGTGCGGCATGGCGTGCAGCGATGAGGATCATGGCAGGAGTAGGAGACCTAGTGCAGAGGACTGGGGATGGTTCCA
>JBNKLQ010000646.1:0-563 GCA_050292445.1 Promineifilaceae bacterium (SeqCode)
GCTGCTGACGGCCACGCCGCAGCACAAATTTATACTCATCCCCAATTTGAGCCTGTGGCACGTTCACGGACCAATAGCCGTTAGTCTCATGCGCCAGAGGAATCTGGCTGGGATGCCAGTTGTTAAAAGAACCGGTGACGTAAACCGCTTCGGCATTGGGTGCCCATACGCGGAAGACAGTGCCTTCTGCATGGGGAATGGCTCCCATTCCTGGCTGCTGTGCTGGCTGCACCGGACGAATTTTGTAACGTATTGTCTGCCAGGTCTGCGCAAGCTGATCGCGCCAGGCAGATATTTGTTTTTCTTTATCGCTTAAAGCCATAAAACCTCACATCATTTTGTGATTAAGTGTGACAGGATACGGCCGTTCCGTAAACAAAGCATAAGAATCAGCCACAAAAATCCATCACAAAGCGGTTAGGATAAACGATTTTGCCGTTTTCGAGGTTAAAATTGTGTTAAGGATTTTTCCTTATGTTAATCTATCGGCCACAAATTGACCATTAATGAGTATCTGATCTGCCAAAAACAGGCTGTATTTCCTAAGTGCAGGCAAACATAAA
>JBNKLQ010000647.1:0-562 GCA_050292445.1 Promineifilaceae bacterium (SeqCode)
AAACATGTTTGTTGCATTTTATTGATTGATTGCTTGTGTTTACTTCACGGTAGGTAACGTTGTGCCGGAGCCGTTCTTCGAGGACTTCCAGGACCAAGCCTTCGAGGAGTCCCCGTTCTTCTTTGCGGAGCAGCAAGGCAAGTGCCCTTGACCATTTTGTGCCCATTACTTTCCTTATCTATTCTGTAGAAATAGAACTGCATGATAGGAGCAAGCGCTGCACAAACCTTTGCTAGGCCTACTAGAATTGATTGTCTTTTCCTTGAAAATCCCATAGAGTAGAATGGTATATCTTTGGGTTGTAGAACTGCTTAGCCCTGCATGATCTGGTCTAGGTTTGGGTAGCCGTAAACTTACCTTGTTCGATTGTCACCCCGTCGGTTGTTGTTCTTCCCTGTTATTGTGAAAAATCGGGATTTGGGGTGACGGGTTTGGAACTGCGTTCGGTGGATTCCGACAGTTCGGGGCTTGTCCGGTGGACTCCGGAAGCCTGTGGTAGACATCATACTCAAATCTAAGGACCGGTTCATGGAGCGACCACCCATGAAAACAGTACAACCAT
>JBNKLQ010000648.1:0-562 GCA_050292445.1 Promineifilaceae bacterium (SeqCode)
AAGGGGCTCATTAAAAAGATCTCTAATGAAAAAAAGAGGCAACCCCAAAAAATGTAAAGGGGCTCATCAAAAAGACCTCTGATGAAAAAATAGGCAATCCCAAAAAATGCAAAGGGGCTCATAAAAAAAGACCTCCAATGAAAAAAGAGGCAATCCCAAAAAATGCAAAGCAGCTTGAAATTCTGGCCAGTTGATGCTCTCAGGTTCCTCATGGTCTTCCACATAAGCATCTCACCAGTCGGCTGCAGGACTAGAAAGTTGGTGATTGGCTTGCAGCACCTTCTCATGATTGTTGCACTGCACCACTTGCAACTTCTTCTCAACAGACTTGAGCCAATCATCACCATCCATCGGCTCCACAACATGAGAAAAGGTAGGCGACTTAGTGCGCTAAAAATCTCCAAGCCTATCCCTTGGCGGCGGTGGCGGTGCTTGAGGTTGAGCAGCCTGCATGTTGACCATGGTCTGTTGCATAGTCTGAAGCATTTGTGCTTGCATAGCTAGCACTTGCTCAAGAGTAGGCGGAGGGGGTGGCGGTGGATTGAAATTCTGGTTGTTCTCT
>JBNKLQ010000649.1:0-561 GCA_050292445.1 Promineifilaceae bacterium (SeqCode)
TTCACCGATGGAGCGTTTGAACAGATCGGTCATTTCCACCAGCGGCATACGGATTTCGCGATAGCCATAGGCGTCCAACAACTGGCGCACTGTAGCCTCCAGGTAACGCCAGGCTGGGGTCTGCTCGGGCAGGATGTCGTTCATGCCGCGCACGGCTTGAATGTTCTTGCTCAATGTTTCAGCTCCAAATAAAAAACAATTTCACCGCAAAGGCGCAGAGGACGCAAAGAAAAACACCAAGGCTGTTAGGCGTCATCAATAACCATCATGGTTAATCGTATACCTTTGCATCCATACAGCCGCTGTTTACGCCTTTAAAAACCTTTGCGCCCTTTGCGTCTTTGCGGTTAATCCTTCTTCTCTCCCCGCCGAGCCAGTTCGGCGCGGATCTGTTTTTCCAGTTCATCGACCAATTGTTCATTGTCGATCTTGTGGTCCGCCTTGCCGTCGAGGTAGATCAGGTTAGGCTGACCGCCAGTAACGGCAACATCGACCTCCTTCGCCTCACCCGGCCCATTGACCACGCAACCGATCACCGCCACATCGAGAGGTTCCAGAATA
>JBNKLQ010000650.1:0-561 GCA_050292445.1 Promineifilaceae bacterium (SeqCode)
ACTATTGCTGAGCCACTGAATGTAGTATGGATGAGTGTGAGCACGTGTCATCAAGCCAATCTTTGTCACAAAATCAGCACTCACCAAATTGTTGCAGCTACCTCCATCGATGATGGTACGAACGCGGCAATCTTTGACGATGAAGAAAATCTGGAATAAGTTGTGGCGTTAAAGCTTCTCTGAAGTGTCCACTTGAGCACTCAAAACCCACTGCACCACATGCATTTTGGTGTTGTACTCCTCCATATGCTCACTCCCAAATACATCGGCATCGTCATCATCACGGTCACCTGCATTGTTAGTTTGAAGTGTAAAATCATCTTCGACATCACTAGCAGTTACATATCCTCCGTCATCTGTGGCAATGTAGGATTTCTTGCTGGGACAATCACGCTAGAAGTGGCCTACTTCATGACAACGGTGGCACTTAATATCGGAGGTGCGACCGATGGATGTCATTGATGAAGAAGACGGTTTTGCTGCTGCACAAGGTGATGGTGGTGGTGTCGTTGATGTGGAAGGCGCATGTGAAGTCGAATGTGTCATCAAAAAATGAGTTGT
>JBNKLQ010000651.1:0-560 GCA_050292445.1 Promineifilaceae bacterium (SeqCode)
AGCGCATCACGCCCCTCCAGGAGCGTACCCGCCCGGCGTGGTGTAACACCCCATGTTACGGTTTTGCTAATCACCTTCATTAATGCCTTAATCAAGGATCAAATCCATTGATTAATTTCGTTTCTAAGTAAGCCAAAGTCAAAATTAAATTAAATTTGAATCAAATTCTGGAAGCAAATCGAGAAAAACTCATAAAATTGAGATTCCAAATTTCCTTTTATGAGTTGATGTGATATCTAAGTGCAATCAGGAGCCCCTTAATCAAATTCCATCAATTCTTGGAAATTTCACTCAAATTGTACCAAATTCTATTAAATTTCAAACCCTAGAGTTTCCTCAATTTTTAATTCAAATTCTATCAAGAATTTTGAAAAGTTCCAATAAGGAAAGTTGTCCCTTGTTTAATTACCTTCAATTCCATATTTTATTTGAAATTTTTTAAGTTTGGAGGTTCATCTTTTGATCAAATCAAGTCAATTTTGTTTGAAATAAGTTTGAATAAATCAAAAAGATTACTATTTCTTTGGGCCGGCCGAGTAGCCATCCCACCAAATAGCTCA
>JBNKLQ010000652.1:0-559 GCA_050292445.1 Promineifilaceae bacterium (SeqCode)
CATCGGCGTTGATGGTGCGGATGGCATTGCCACTTGTACAGGTGCCGGTTACCAGCGATTGATAGGCGCTGCTGTCCAGGCCATCCAGCAACCCGGCGTTTTTGGCTTCTTCGGCTTGCAGGGCGTAGGGAACGGCCGTTACCCGACGATCCGGGCTGAGTAAATCAAAAGTAACATTATCCGCACTGAACCAGACACGTAGATAGCGGTCAGTGCCGTCAAACACGTCGGCGCTGAGGGCCTGCGTCATACCGCCCAGGGAAGTGTCGCCCAAATACACCTGAAACAGGCCATCGGTGACGGACAGGGTGACGGCGGCGGCAGGCTCATCGGCGACGGTGGAGGTGCCGTCATTCGACCAGTAGCTGGTCGTGCCTGCGCTGTCTACGACGGCGAATTTGAAGTAGCCGCTGCCGTTGTAGGCGCTGTCGCTGACGGCCACGTAGCCCTGGTAGGAAACGGCCGTGGGCGCACCGCTCTGGAGCATGGGCCGGAGGGCGGGGCCGGCGGCAGCCGAGTTGCTGCGCTGCAAGAACAGGACGGCGGCCAACAGCAGGCT
>JBNKLQ010000653.1:0-558 GCA_050292445.1 Promineifilaceae bacterium (SeqCode)
CAACGTCTACAACCAGGCATTGAATGAGCTGGCGCCGCTGCTGTTCCCAGACGGACCGCCGGCCCGGGTGGGCGCCAACTTCCTGCGCCAGAATCGGCGCTGATTCGGGATTACGGATCAGGCACCGGGATTAACCGCGAAGAACGCAAAGAGCGCAAAGGTATTGATGGCCGAAACCTTTGTGTCCTCTGCGTTTTTAGCTCGGTATGGATCAGAACTGCGCCTTGCGCGTAGATCTCTAATTCTCTGACAGGCAGCAGGGTGGGGCCCTGCCCCACCAAGAACGAAGCCGGTATGTGTGCCATCTGCACCGGAATAGATGGTCGTAATAGCCCTATGGGTCTGTCGGGTACGGCGTAGATGGTGGGACAGGGTCCCACCCTACAGATTACGTACATTTTGTAGGGTGGGATCTTATCCCGCCTTGTTTCTATTGTTTTGCCACAGAGGCCACAGAGATCACGGAGAGATTATGCATATTGATCTTTGTGTATTTTGTACTCTCTGTGTAGGAGCCCTGTCCTCGGGGCAATTCAGAGCCCGAGCAGATCGCCCTCG
>JBNKLQ010000654.1:0-558 GCA_050292445.1 Promineifilaceae bacterium (SeqCode)
CTATTTGGGTTCCTGTCCATTGCCGGCTGCTTTTCTTTCTAGTCTCACCACTCAAGTTCTTCTCCTGGCTTTCATTTTTCGCATGAGAAATCGTTCGTGCTATGATTCAGGGTCTTGCAGGTAGAAGCCGGTTATGTTCTTGAGCTACCGGATCAAAAGCATGAGTTTTCTTAGTTCTAATCGCTCTCACGTGGTGGTTTCGCAAACACACCCGCAAGGTGTTCGGTGAAATGACTGTGAGGTCTTGAACTGATTTTTTGGTTTGATTTTTGTCGGAATAGTCTCGCACGTGTTCTTGCTAGCATCGATTCATGTTTCCACTGTGATTCAAGGTTTCCTAACTAAGTTCTGAGGGCTAGTAGCTTATCGATAGCTATGTAGTCTTGACCGAGTTAGAAGAGAGACGAGTTAGGACTATTTTGAAACATAGGATAAGTTCCCTCATTGTCTCCCATTCACCTCCCCTCTGATTGCATTCTTCGTCCCTTCATACATTTATTTGCTTCTTCGGTTTCTTAGTACCCGGAATGACAAAGGCAAGGAATACAAAACCTTGTT
>JBNKLQ010000655.1:0-557 GCA_050292445.1 Promineifilaceae bacterium (SeqCode)
ACTCTATCTGGAAATGCATCGTGGCACGTTCACCACCAAAGGCGTGATCAAGCGCGAAAACCGGCGCGGCGAATATCTGGCGCAAGAGACGGAAACGCTGTGTGCGCTGGCGGCGCTGCAAGGTGCGGATTACCCAATTGCAGCACTACGCAATGCTTGGAAGAAATTGCTGCTCAACCAGTTCCACGACATCATCCCCGGCAGCCATACGAACTCCGTTTATCACGAAGCGATGGCGACCTATGCCGACATGCGTGCAGAACTGGAAGGGATGCGGCAAGCGGCGCTGGATGTGCTGCTGCCCGCTGGTGCTGCGAACAGTGTCGCCGTATTCAACCCGTTTAGCGATGCACGGGGTAGCATGGCGCTGGTGCAAGGTGATGTGGACGTGGCGAACACGATTTTGGTTGATGAAGATGGGCAGGATTACGCGATGCAGGTGCAGCAGGTGGCTGGGGGTGGTGAGAGAGTGGTAACGGCCGTTCCCGACATCCCGCCTTTAGGAATAAGAACTTTAACGCAAAGATGCAAAGACACAGAGAAAGAAATTAATCCTT
>JBNKLQ010000656.1:0-557 GCA_050292445.1 Promineifilaceae bacterium (SeqCode)
AATTTGCTAAAAGCAAAAAGACTACTTGTAGTCTCAAAAGCTCAATTGATGCTCTTCAAGGTCAACATGATGTCTTACTAAAGACACATCAAGATATTAAAGTGCAATTTGGTGCTCTTTGGTCAAGCACCTCCAAGACTTCAACCAACAATAAAGCCTCCACAAGTCAAGTGAGTGTGGAAACTTGTGATGAAAAAATTGCTCAAGAAAATGATCACTTGAAGCTAGAGGTCAAGAGGCTTGAGCAAATGGTAAGTGAGTTGGTGAAGCAAGCTAAAGTGATACCTGCTCAAGATAAGCATAAAAATATGGTGAATAAGCTTGAGAAGGGATCAGTAGTCACACATGCCAAATTGCCTCAAATTGACTTGAAAAAGTCTTATAAAAAATTTAACAAACCAAAGATCAAGAAGAAATATCATGTCAAGAGCTTTGAGTGCTCAACAATAGAACACTTTGCATCGAAGTGCCCAAACAAGAAAGATAATCAAGCAAAACTCTCTAGAAGACAAAGAAGTTTATCTCAGAGAAGATGTTTTGCTTGCAAATAAAAAGGG
>JBNKLQ010000657.1:0-556 GCA_050292445.1 Promineifilaceae bacterium (SeqCode)
TTTTTTCTTCTAGAAATTTGCTTGATAATCAATATGAGCTTTGTTATACATGCCACATTCTATTTACTTATATTTTTATGATCTACTACAATTCATTCTCTTCTCTTGATATATAAGATATCCACATCATCAACTGCCATATCATCCACCAATTACTAAATCAACACTATATCATCTGTCATATAATCTTGAAAGGTACAAAACTTTAAAATAATTAATCTCACTCATATGATATCCATTTTAAATTTTATTTTTATTGTTGTGTTCTATCCAATGAGATAAATAAAACTAGATCATAATTACATATATTTTAAAGAATTTTTAAACCAACTTAATTTGTTCTACAAATATAGAATGTGCATATATGTATGCTTGATGATCCGAGAAAAACCTCTAGAGAAATTAAAAATCTCCAATCATAATTTACTCCAAATATGGATACCATATGTTTGCAAGATTGATAAAAATAACTTATATGATGTGCAAATTATAATATTTTAAATTATAAGTTTCATCCTAACTATTTATGTAACATCTCTCGGTGTTTCATGTTCTC
>JBNKLQ010000658.1:0-556 GCA_050292445.1 Promineifilaceae bacterium (SeqCode)
ATAGGAGGTAATTCCATGTCATTCGTTCTTCTTTTTGGTGTTTAGTTCTAGATTTAAGGCTAGGGTTTCTTGTTTGGTCTAGGAGGTAATTTGTCTCTATATTTGTTTTTTGAAGATGAAAGATAGATCTTAGATGTACGATGGTGTGGGAGGAGACCCATTATTATATTTCAAACATGTCACTCAGTTTGTCGAAGCCGCCAAGACGCATGTTTTATGTATGAATAAAAAAGAAATACGTTGTCCTTGTAATAGGTGCAAGAACGATGTACTGTGGGCCATACCCGAATCGATTCATGATCACTTGTTGGAGAAGTGTTTCATTGATAACTATTTAATCTGGACCAAACATGGTGAAACGGGAGAGAATGCACAAGGCAATGATGATTCTGCTCATGTGTTCCCTGATAGCCATGGTGGTGAAGGCATTGATGTGGAAGAATTGTTGCGCAACATTGAGCGTGAGGATTTATTAGAGAACAGAAAGGGAGGGTCTGGAAAGTAAGTGCAGCGATGGCACGGTGCTGTTCGTACATATCCGGTCGTTGTCTGCCTG
>JBNKLQ010000659.1:0-556 GCA_050292445.1 Promineifilaceae bacterium (SeqCode)
CCCGGGATCTAATCCTGGCCGCCCGTTTCTTCGAGAATGGATCAGATTAGAAGCAAGATACCCCTTCGCTCATATAAAATCTCAACCATAGATCTGGGAAACAATGGCTCTCGTTTAATGAAGCGGCAGGGACCCATGGACCGGCCGCCATGAACCCGGTCTATGGATCATGAACCTATTCTATAGCTTTTCAATAGAAAAATAATTCTGAAAATTCTGAATCCTTGTATTTTTACATTTAACCCCCTAAACTTTTCTAAAATTATATTTTAGTCCCTATAATTTTACATTTAGGTCCCTATTTAACTTTTTATAATTACAATTAGGTCATTTTCTTAATTAATCTATTAATACTAATTACATAATTAGTCTATCAACTTCAAACCATCAAAACTTCTTAACCGTAGCTCCGATTTAGGTGATTCTTGTGCTCACGCATTCATAGCAACGAGTAGCATCTCTTTGGTACCGTTTGTTTAGTTATTAGGCACTGTTTGATGTACTGTTTATTTATTTTCTTGTGTTGCTTATTTCCGATCGATACCGTTAGGAACCG
>JBNKLQ010000660.1:0-268 GCA_050292445.1 Promineifilaceae bacterium (SeqCode)
TGACCATTTCTGCGGCGGCGTAATGATTGGGCAGGATGTTTTGGTCTTTAGCGCCCAGGAATGTGACCAGATTGTGGATGTCCAATTCTTGCCGCATCGCTTGCAGGCGAGCCATTTCCTCACCAGGGTCTTCCGCCCAGGGGTCGCCACCGATGATGGCTACACAAACGTCTTGTACCGCTTTTGGGCAGCGTTTTTGGATGAGGGCCATTGCTTGCAGGAGTGTGTCAATGCCTTTCAACGGTTCGATACGGCCAGCGAAAACGAT
>JBNKLQ010000660.1:278-555 GCA_050292445.1 Promineifilaceae bacterium (SeqCode)
CTTTTTGCTTGGCTGTTTGTTTAGGGATGGGATGAAATCGTTCTAAATCGACGCCTGGCGGAATGGTGACGACTTTGTCCATGTTTGTGCCGTAAAGCCATTGGAATTGGGCTTCTTCGGCGGGGGTGGCGGCGATGAGGCGGTCGGCGATGTCCATGACATGTTTTTCGCCGTCAATGCGGGACTGAGACGCGCGCTGGCTGTCATCCAGGGCGATGCGGTTTTTCATGTGGCCCAGGGTGTGGAACATATGCACGATGGGGATGTTCCAGGTGTC
>JBNKLQ010000661.1:0-555 GCA_050292445.1 Promineifilaceae bacterium (SeqCode)
CTGCTAAATAAATGTGTAAAGTGATGGCAATGCTGATGGCCAATGCGGCCACCATAACACGGCGGCGGCGCGGCGCCGCATCATCAAAAACAAGCTGCCACAGGAACCAGACTGCCAGCGCCATAAAAAAGGGCAGCATTCCAGCGCGCAATGCTTCACGACTCGTCGCCACCGGCCAAAAGGTAACGGCCGTTACCCCCAAAGCAAGCAGCGCCACCCGCAGGTCAAAGGCACGTGCCGCCCACACATAGGCCATCCCCATCGCCGCTAAACCAAAAATGACGTTGACCAGGCGCAGTGCCAGTAAATTTTCACCCAGCAGCAGCATGCTGGTAGCGGCCGTGTAGCTGTATACCGGTTCACTGCCATAGTTGGCGGGAAAATAAAAACGCAAATCGCCATCCAAAATGCCAATCGCTTCCCGGCCATGATTGGCTTCATCATGCGTCAAGCCGGGCGGAATATCCGTTAAACCATATGTGCGAAAAATAAGCGCAATTAGGAAAATGAGAAGGAAAGGGAGGGTCTTTTTGAGCATTACCCTTAAAAAGGTCA
>JBNKLQ010000662.1:0-555 GCA_050292445.1 Promineifilaceae bacterium (SeqCode)
TCCCATCTGCTGCCAGTTATTGATGATGACGGCAGTGACTCGTCGATGTTTGATAATGTGCTGGAGTTTTTGGTGTTGAACGGCCGTTCCCTGCCCCACGCCATGATGATGATGATCCCCGAACCTTGGGCCAACCACGAAAGCATGGATGCCGACCGCAAGGCGTTTTACGAATTCCACAGCTGCCTGATGGAGCCCTGGGACGGCCCGGCTTCGATGGCCTTTACCGATGGCGATTTGGTCGTAGCAACGTTGGATCGGAATGGGTTACGGCCGTCTCGCTACACGGTTACCAAAGACGGCCGTGTCATTTTAGCCTCCGAGACCGGCGTGTTGGACATCCCGCCGGAAAATGTGGCTCGCAAAGGACGTATCCAGCCAGGGCGGATGTTGGTGATTGATACCCGCCAGGGCCGCATCGTCAGCGATGAAGAAATTAAGCAGCAAATTGCGCGGGAACAGCGGTACGGCGAATGGTTGGATGACCATTTGGTGCGGCTGGAAGAAATCCCCCTCCCTAGCCCTCCCCCGAAAGGGGAGGGAACAGCTTCCTCC
>JBNKLQ010000663.1:0-555 GCA_050292445.1 Promineifilaceae bacterium (SeqCode)
GTGTGATGCTACGCCGGCTAGCACCCATTTGGCAGCAGTGGAGGTGCTTGCGCCTCAGATGGCACGGGCGCCGCTGACAGAATGCACAACTGTTGTGCAGATGGCTGGTGCCACCGCTCGTGGTTTGGCATGTTGATGGTGGCGACGATGAGCTGGTCGACGTCGTGACGCCACTGCTCGGCTGCTGAGGGCGACGCTGTTGTCTGAGGTGGGTTGTTGAGCAGCCGGCGCGCCGCCAGCAACGCGGCGTCGAGGCCCACTAATGCTGGTGGAGAAGCGGTCGTTCCAGCAGTTAGCTGGGGCTGGCTCTCCAGCACGACTGTTGTTGTGTCTGTGCGGCCTCTCGGCCATCATGACCGGCCCGCTCTGGACTAGGAAGTAGTCTCCCGCTCAGACTCCCTCTCACGACGAGAGGGATGGGAGGAGGCTGCCAAGAATGGTGGCAAAAACCAAAAATAGCAGCCCCCCTACCTGGCGCGCCAAACGTCGAAGTTGTTTTACGACACTTCCACTGGTGTTGCTACAGGAGCAGTCCGCTGTGATTCTTTTATTGGA
>JBNKLQ010000664.1:0-554 GCA_050292445.1 Promineifilaceae bacterium (SeqCode)
TCTAAATAATACCATAAAAAAAGACCTCTGTCAAGAGGTTTCGGGAGAAAAAACCATTCTCCTTTTCTACTTCCGCTAAAAGGTAATAACTTGAGTTGCCACCCAATCTACGAGGTTTTTTTTCACCGCAAAGGACGCAGAGGGCACATAAGGAAAACCAAAAAATCTTTGCGATCTTGGCGTCCTTTGCGGTGAAAAATAAAATCTGTTGCTCAATCAGTCTTTAATCTTTTATTTCAATTACTTTGAGAACCGCCCGCACCGGACTGCCATCCCCGCCAACAATGTGCAACGGCATGGCAGCAAGTTCATAGAGGCCATCGGGCACGCCAGAAAGGAGTAATCCTTCCAGGATGGCGATGTGATGATGGTGCAGGGCATGATGACCGGGCTTGTATGCATCACTCCCGGCGCAGGTACCAATCTCAACATCACCTTAAAATCAATCCAGAGTCCAGACCATTAACCGTCAGCTTGGTTTTGGTGACTTGGACATAATATATTTCGCATCGGCATGGCGCAGGTCTGGTGCACACGTGGTCGGCGATGCTGAT
>JBNKLQ010000665.1:0-554 GCA_050292445.1 Promineifilaceae bacterium (SeqCode)
GTTGGCGGCATTCATAAGCAAAGTGGCCCATCTTACCATAGTTGAAGCATGGAAAGTTGCTGGTGGGAAACTGCTGTGGTGGCCTGATGGCAGCCTGCTGCGGTGGTGGAGTAGGGGCACGGTTGAACTGTTGTTGTTGCTGCTGGAATTGTCGCGGTTGGAATTGTGGGTGATGGCCCCAATTCTGCTACTGTTGTGGTCGACGCAGCTGACCCCCAGGTGGGGTATACACCATGCGGTACTTTGGAGGAGCACCGCTAGAACTACCACTGCCAGCGGATCCAGGCATCATCATCTTTCTCTTTTTCTCATCGGCCTCAGCAACGGCCTTCATCATCCTCTCTTGGTCAATGGCTGCACTTGCCAACTCGTTGTACGACAAGCTAGAGAGATGCACTAGGCACTCTTGTAGGTGGATGGTGAGCCCTGCATGGTATAGGTTGGCCTTCTTTTCATCCGTGTCGACATGGTAGGTGCCATATTGAGCCAGGGTGTTGAACTGCCTCGTGTAGTCGAATACACTGTGGTTCCCTTGCTCAAGGTCCAGGAACTCC
>JBNKLQ010000666.1:0-553 GCA_050292445.1 Promineifilaceae bacterium (SeqCode)
CGAAAAATTTGAAATAAAATATTGCTTTAAAGGATTTGATGAAAGGAATAAATTTCTCCATAGGAACTTATCCAGATTCGAGATGGATTTCAAAATAAAAATCAGGGAATCCAATGTCTGATTGAGACCTTAGAAAATAAAATAAAATAGCTAGAGATGGACTAAAAATCTAGGAATTTGCATGGAGGTAGGAAATCCAATTTGGAACACTTTTCATGTTGACAACCTCTTTCAAATCTTCACGGATTTTGAATTAATCAAAAGATTCTAGGAAAACTGATTTGAATGAATTGTGGTCAGATAGGCTACTTGCAACCCTTATTGCAAACGCACCAGATTTCCACTTTGGGCAAGAAGTGTTCTATGGTGATCTCTAAAGATTGGACTATGATCGGGGTGACATGTATACACAAACTCCCAATATCAAAGAAGATATTGAATTTGAAAGAGGGATAATCATTAAGCTATGTTTGGACCCTTATAACAAATAGCTTTTGACCTCCATAATTTTTGCAAATTTGCACACTTGTAGAATAAGTCATGGGGAACAAAT
>JBNKLQ010000667.1:0-553 GCA_050292445.1 Promineifilaceae bacterium (SeqCode)
AGAGTTTTACAGCGGGCATGTACACGTAGATGCGGAAGCGATACACTCAACGATACAAGGGCAACACCTTGCCCTAAGATGCTGCCCTCGGAAACAGTCAACACCTACGGGGTCTCCCAGTACAGGTCCAACCATCGAGTCTGGATCACTCACTGGTAACCACCATCAGCATCACCAGAGGAGAGAGAAGAAATAACTGCACATAGTTAGATCAATAAGATAAAACATGCGTAATTAAACTCAGCAAGACTAATCCGTCAATATGGTCATAAATAGCCGACTCCTAGTATGCAAGGCTTATAGAGTGAGCTCTATCTCTAAGCATAAACATGCACTACAAGTAAGTCCTTACTTTCATATTTTAGCTCTATTCAAATCATTTCAAAAGAAATGTGCATCCTACTCTAATCATACAAGAGCTGCAAACAATTAAGTATAATAAGCAATACAACAGTAATTACATTAAGTTCATTAATTTACTACGTGATGACTGCCACAAACAAGCGATACTCATATCCGAGAGTCGCGACGATTCGAATCAATGTACACCCTG
>JBNKLQ010000668.1:0-553 GCA_050292445.1 Promineifilaceae bacterium (SeqCode)
ATTTGACGAGAGATGTACTAGGCACCATGGTTGCGACATTATGAGGTTCTTCCATAGCCACTTGATTTAATCTTCCTTGAGCGTAATTCTACTGAGCTTGGGTCGGGGTAGAGCTTCCATTGTGGTTTGGCGGTGGTGTAGGCGTTCCTGGAGTTGGGGTGGATGATTTACGTCGACTGGGGCAACGATTAGCATAATGACCCTTCTGTCCACAGTTGAAGCAAGTGGTGTTCACTTTATTTGGTGTTGCATTTGGAGTGGTTGGGGTTCCTTGAGCATTCTGATTCCCAGTGTTTGGAGTCTAAAAAAGATTGGGGCGCGGAATCATCTGGTGCTGAGGGGTAACAAATCATTGGCCAACCGGTCAAGGCATCGGTTGAGAGCTCTGTGGAACGGGGTGGAAGATAGGTCTAGCAGGCGAAGAATTGACATTGATGCGAGGACTAGAGTTGGAGCTCGACTAACTCTGGCACTCCTGCTTGCACTTGCTTGATAGTATCCCCCTCCTATTCTCGAGCACAAGAGCCTTGTCTACCATGGTCTGAAAATTCTC
>JBNKLQ010000669.1:0-551 GCA_050292445.1 Promineifilaceae bacterium (SeqCode)
ACCACCGTGCGGAGCGTGGGGTATCGCTTTGAGAGTTAACCGCGCCGCCCGGTGATGTACGATTCGGTGAGTTCTTTTTGCGGCGATTTAAATAAATCCGCGGTTTTGTTGAACTCCACCAATTCCCCCAACCAGAAAAAACCGGTCCAATCCGAGGTGCGCGCGGCTTGCTGCATATTGTGGGTCACAATCACAATGGTGTAGGTTTTAGCCAGACGCTGCATCAAATCCTCAACCTTCAGCGTGGCTACCGGGTCCAAGGCCGAACAAGGTTCATCCATCAAAATGACTTCAGGACTGACCGCTATGGTTCGAGCTATACAAAGACGCTGTTGCTGACCACCCGACAGGCCGGTGCCGGGAGATTGCAGACGATCTTTTACCTCATTAAACAGACCTGCTTTTTGCAGGCTGGTGATGACTATTTCATCCAGTTCGGCATTGCTTCTGGCTAATCCATGTAGACGAGGGCCGTAGGCAACATTATCGTAAATAGATTTAGGGAAAGGGTTAGGTTTCTGGAACACCATCCCAACTCTGGCACGTAATAA
>JBNKLQ010000670.1:0-551 GCA_050292445.1 Promineifilaceae bacterium (SeqCode)
CTTCAAAGCCGTCCATGCCCACTTGAGCCAATGCCTGCGTGACGCGCTGCCGAATCTCGTCCACAGGCAGCCCCATGTGCAGCGGGCCAAAAGCCACGTCATCGAACACAGTGGGGGAGAAAAGCTGGTCGTCGGGATTTTGGAACACCATGCCCACTTTACCCCGGATGACGGGCAAATGCTCTTTGACGACGGACAGTCCGGCCACTTCTAGCTCGCCATCCCCCTGGAGCAGACCGTTGAGGTGCAGCATGAGGGTGCTTTTGCCTGCACCGTTGGGGCCAACCAAAGCCACTTTTTCGCACGGCGCAATTTCCAAATTTGCGTTTTTGAGCGCCTGGAAGCCGTCGGGGTAATTAAAGCTGAGGTTATGGACGCGCAAGGTAGGTGGGCCAGCGCCGTTGTCGGTGCGCAGTAGTTCTTTTTTGTCAGAGGGGTGGAGGATGGGCATGAAATATTCTCTGGAGATTGGAGACCGGAGACTAGAGACTTTATCTCCAGTCCCCTAAAACAGTCTCCCAATAATTTGCACAATGACGATGAGGAGAACG
>JBNKLQ010000671.1:0-551 GCA_050292445.1 Promineifilaceae bacterium (SeqCode)
AATTTCTTTACTGCAGAAACAGAGATTAAATCCTAGGAATTATTCTAAGCAGGAATAAATTCTGAAACTTTTTATGTGAGCTACTGGATGTCATCTGGCCAGGCATGCAAAATTTCAGATTAATTGCAAGCATAGATATTTGTGAACAATTAATTTAGTTTCTGGGTTCTTAGAATTTTGTACCAAAATTTACTATGTGAAAGTGAGTTTGGTCAAGCCCACTGTGAAGAATGGTTCAAAAGGATTCATACAAAATTTATTTTGTAATTTTTGGACATTCCTACAAGTTTCTATGAATTTTTGAAGTTTGAAACAATTTCTGAAATTTAAAATAATTAAAAACGATTTAAAAACCGGCCGAAGGCCTACAGGGTGCGGCGGCCTGCTGCGGCAGTAGGTCATCACAGCCTCATGGCCCAAGGGCACGGCCCAGCAGCCAGCTCAGCCCGGCCGGCTCTACCGCTCGGCACGCTGAGCGCGCCCCCGCCCTGGTCACTGCGCACGGAGCGCCCGGGGCGGCGCGGTCGCCGATAGCCCGTCTCAGGGCTAGG
>JBNKLQ010000672.1:0-550 GCA_050292445.1 Promineifilaceae bacterium (SeqCode)
GGTATGACGTGCCGGTCAGTGATGACATCGCCAAGCTGCCATAGTGGCCAGGGCACGAATCCCTGAGCCGGCGGGCCATCGTGTTGGGCGACCAGTGCGCCTGTGCTGTCATACAGATGGACGAAGACGGTTAACGGCCGTTCCCCCTCTTTCAATACCTGCCAGTCCATCACAACTTCAATTTCATTCGCAGGACGATTGACCTGCGCTCCAACCAGGCTGATTTCATTGCCAAAGGTGGCTTTTGGTTGGGTGATGGCCGCGCCCGGCCGCCAGGCGTTGGTCAAATCAAAGAAGCTGCCATCGGATAGGTTGAAAACGTAAACGGCCGTTTCCGGCAGCGTCTCACGAATCTCAGCCAGGTGGCGGTCGGGGCCATAAGTGTTCCAGCCGGGAGCGGTGTCGGGAATGGTAACGGCCGTTACCGGACGATCCGGCCCGCCGTTGAAATGGACAAAATCTCTAGCCCGGGCGTAAGGCGGAATCACCACTGCGCCCGCCGGCGTCCAGGGATAGGGGCTGGGGCAGCCATCTGGATGTTCATTGTACG
>JBNKLQ010000673.1:0-549 GCA_050292445.1 Promineifilaceae bacterium (SeqCode)
GATGCAATGCCACTATTTTGGGCAACACTCTTCTTGTCTTTTTTTAGTGTAATAAGTGTACCCATTAATGACATATACTCGCCATGTTGTTACACAACTTGATGGGCGAGAAGCCAGCATCTTCATCATCATATCTTCTGTAGGTATCTCTTTATCCATCAACCATGTGGTGAAAACACGTCGGTGCTCTTTCATGATCCATGCTTCTGTGCGGCCTATGTTATCTCTATGAAGCTCTGACAAGTGTTCCTCGATGTACGGCGCAGCAATCTCGAGCTGTTGTAGTACACTGAAATGTGCCTCACTTACTGAATTGTAATCTCTATTAACAAAACTTTTCTGACCCATTCTTCCTCTTCCTCTCTGTCTACCCTCATGTAGTGGTATCGGCAAGCCTATCCTTTTCCATCTTTTACGTAATCTGTGCAACACTCGACCACTTCTTCTATTGTGTAACCTTCCATAATAGAACCCTCCGGGTGAGCACGATTCCGCACGTAGACATTCAAAACTCCTAAGAACCGCTCGTACAGAAACAGACTGTGTAAG
>JBNKLQ010000674.1:0-547 GCA_050292445.1 Promineifilaceae bacterium (SeqCode)
GAGTTGCATTGCATCAAGTCACCTGAACAAAGAAGTTTAATAACAAGTTAAAAGTTGGAATCTCGCCAGTTTCCAAAATCAAGCCCGAGTCCGAATCGTTTACGATTCCGTTTTACGGTGATCCGCTGAACTCCGCACGTAGCTGTGTTAAAACAGCTGTAACCACTGCTGTCGCTACCGAAAATGTGCGTATGAGTAGGCGTTGGAAAGCTGAGTCAGTGGCCTACGGAATTTGTAAACAACTCTCGTCAAGTTTCGTGCATCTTCGGCTCTTAAAACCTGATCGTTCGCCGGTCTGCACAGTCTGTCCGGAAAGTTTTCAGCACCTCGTCCTGAGTTCAAAATCCCATAGCTACCAAACCGTGCATCGGAATATGTCATATGAGTAACCAGCGGAAAGCTGAGTTCTTTATCAGCAACTTTGGTATTTAAAGTTTCTGGGAAGGTCATGGCCAAATTTTGCGAAAATCCTGATTTAGACCAAAAGGTCCAGTCTGCCCAGAATTCTGATTCAGCAAACCGGTCAAGTTTTCAACAGTCGTAACTC
>JBNKLQ010000675.1:0-546 GCA_050292445.1 Promineifilaceae bacterium (SeqCode)
GTGGTCACCGAAGTGGGGCAAGGAACAACCTTTTTCCTGTACTTCCCGGCGTTTGACACAGGCAATGAAGCGGTGAGCCCATCTGACAGGTCTGAGCTGCAACTGGGCCAGGGGCAGACAATCCTGGTGGTGGAAGACAATCCGAGTACGCGAAAAGCGCTGCTGGAGAGCCTGGTCTTGCTGCAATATGAGGTCATGGCGGCAGCAAACGGCCGTGAAGCCCTGGCGATCCTGGCGACAAAAGCTGACGATATTGACCTGGTTTTGAGCGATGTGGTCATGCCGGAGATGGGTGGTATTGCTTTGTTCCATGCCATGCGAGCGCAAAACTTGACGCTGCCGTTTGTGCTGCTGACGGGGCATCCGCTGAAGACGGAGATGAAAAGTCTGGAGACATTGGGTCTGACTGGCTGGTTGTCGAAACCGCCCAACCTGGTGAACATGAGCCATCTACTGGCAAAAGCCCTGCTTGTTTAGTGCTCTGTGGCATAGATAACCAGGCCGGTTAGTGAATGCGCAAAAAAATTAAGGCGCTGGCTTTTGTCC
>JBNKLQ010000676.1:0-544 GCA_050292445.1 Promineifilaceae bacterium (SeqCode)
GTCTTGAACCGGGTCGCATGTTCCTGGTTGATATGGATGAAGGCCGCATTGTGGGCGATGAAGAACTCAAGCAAAAGATGTCCACCGAAAAACCCTATGGCGAGTGGCTGAATAAATATCGCCTGAAATTGGCAGAGTTGCCCACGCCGCCGGAATTCAAACCGCAGCCGTTAGACCCGGACGGCCTGGTGCAATGCCAGCAGGCTTTTGGCTACACCTTTGAAGATTTGCGCATGCTCATTGGCCCCATGGCCGAGCGCAATATTGAGCCGCTCGGCGCAATGGGCAACGACTCCCCGCTGGCTGTTTTATCCAACAAACCCAAACTTCTTTACAATTATTTCAAACAACTCTTTGCCCAGGTGACCAACCCGCCGATTGACGCGATCCGTGAAGAAATTGTCACCGCCACCGATATGATGGCCGGTACCGAGGGTAATATTCTGGAACCCACCGAGCGCGCCTGCCGCCTCATTCACGTGCCGTATCCTATCTTGAGCAACGAAGAGTTGGCAAAACTGCGCTATGTTAACATCCCCGACTT
>JBNKLQ010000677.1:0-544 GCA_050292445.1 Promineifilaceae bacterium (SeqCode)
AACCTGTTCTACCTTTTCGCAAATGTGGAAGGCAGTCGCTTTGGGGGGCAGAACGGCCGTTTCTACACGCAACCCTTCCATCGGATAGCAAATAGTACTCTGCAACCCTTCCTCGTTAATCAGGTGTAACGCAATCTGCTGTGCGCCCACTATTTGAAAGGCAGCCTCAAACAGCGCCAACTGAATCTCATCAGAGTCCAGCGTAGACGTAAAACGACGCGTCGCATCAACAATAATGGTGCTTTGGGCTAGTCGTTGACGAAGTTGGGTAATATTTTGTTTGTTTTCAGACATAATAATTTGCTCATCTGTGAAAAGTTTCGTTAGAAAAGCTTACACTGCACTGTTTTCCGAATTATCTAACACTGCCAATCCCTGGGCGCTTGAACCATAGCCCGAATTACTTCGTCGCCGACGCCCAGCGGAATCTCCGGTCCCTGAGCAGAAAGAACAAGCCCGGTACACGATGCATTGTCCTTGATGATCTCTCGAGATTTTTGCGTCATCTTCTCAGGTGACCAGCGGAGCATCTCAATATTGTTCA
>JBNKLQ010000678.1:0-544 GCA_050292445.1 Promineifilaceae bacterium (SeqCode)
GCATGTCACCATATGTCATGCTCTTATGCAACTAAGTGCTACTCCTCACGTGTCAAGGTCACACCTTCATGTGAAGCACAGTAGATGCACCTATACACATAAGTCATCCCTACAATCATCCAATCATTTCTAGTTCAGCTATACACCATTCCTTTCCTCCTTCTCATCCCATAGAGTCCAAATAGACTCTATCTTTCTCTGTCTTCCAGTTCTGTCCAGCAGCAATGCCACCAGTTCACAGCGTCATTCCCGATGATCTAGCCACCAAAATGCTCCCAATTTTCTCCAGTAGATGCTCACAAATGTCCCCCACATCATATCCAAAAATCACACCAAGAGGAGTCCCGATGCAGCAAGGACATCATCCACCATGGCTGCTGCCAGTTGTCTGTGCGCATCCTGAAAGCATTCGTCAATCTTGGTCTCAACACCACCAGGAACTTGATCGGCGTGCAACCTGTAGCTACGTGACCTTTCCTTGCTCAAGTCCTATGATCTCCAGATAAGGTGATTTCCTCTGTCAACCACCATGTCAATCTCATAC
>JBNKLQ010000679.1:0-543 GCA_050292445.1 Promineifilaceae bacterium (SeqCode)
ACAGCATCTTCATCATTACATACAACATTCACATTCTCATACATGGATAACATATAAAGCTTGTCTTGTCGGAAGGCAAGACCCACAACTTTATTATCAAATAAAATTAAACATTGTCTATTGTCAAATTGGCAATTAAATCCATCATCATCCAAGCATGTGTAACACCCACTTTTTACAAGAATAAAATTTTGTCCACATAGGAGTGCATATAAAATGCATATCAATTTGTAGTACATATGAAAAACCTACCAAAAATAAATCTTGCATGGCATGGCATATTATATTTTTCTAAAATCCTTGAGGAGCCTAGAAGAATTTAGGAAAAATCCTCATGTCAAAATTCCTCCTAAATCTCCTTCTACAAATTTCCAAAGCCTTGGTAAATTCAAAAATCCAATTTTTAATTCAAAAATTCTTTTTCCTTGATTTCGGCCCGGCCGACCTTGCGGCCCACCCGGCCTTCGGCCCAGCCAGCCCACTGGCCTCGCTGCCCCCGCAGGCCGAAACCGCCCCGGCCGGCCCACCTAGCCCGCGCGTCGG
>JBNKLQ010000680.1:0-543 GCA_050292445.1 Promineifilaceae bacterium (SeqCode)
GACTGTCTCCTTGGGTCTCGCTTAGGCAAATCGCCTAATTGTGCCGGCTGATACATGCATGGGACGGGGATATATGTTTCTCATATAAGCAGTATTGGAACCCCCTCAACCTATACCTTTTGGGAAAGGGCATGAAAAAACCGGAAGAATGCACCACAGGACACAGGTTAGAAGTTTATATCATTCCCGGGGGTGCCCGTGGGGGTGGGGACAAAAACGTATGGCTTGTAATATACCAAATTAAAGGTAATTAAAAATGCAAATCAAAGATAGTAATATTTTTTGGATTCAATGACTCAGGTGGGGGTGGGGGTGCTGAATAGGATTTCCCTAATTATCAGTATGGAAGGGGATAACTTTGTGATCTTACCCCCACCTGATACATTTAATCAAAAAATAGTACTCTTGATTTTTCTATTTAATTACCTTTAATTTGCCATACTTTGAAAAAAAATTCCCACGCCTCCATCCCCGGGGGTGGTAGAAATTTCTAACCTGGTGCATTCTTCTGGATTTTTCATGCCCTTTCCAAAAATATATAGG
>JBNKLQ010000681.1:0-541 GCA_050292445.1 Promineifilaceae bacterium (SeqCode)
GAGTTAATGAAGGAAATGAAAACTTTAATTCTTTAATCACCTTTAAAGCATGTGAGCCATGTCGCTCTTACCTTACTTGTCTTTGTCACGTTTCGTTAACTTCATGCATCATACTGCATAGATTCTGACCCCGTTGGATTGGAGAGCACACCAAGCTTCATCGAAGCTAACTTTCCTCTCTCTCTCAACCAAGGCAAGCACCGTGCATACTCCTTGAATAGGTTTTCGCTTTAGAATATTTACATTATGCCATGATTGTGCACTTAAGTATAGGAGTTTGATGAAACCCTAGTTGCACTAAGAACACCCTTACTACTCCACTTTGTTTACCCCCATAAAAGAAAGATAATGATAGTATGCTATGCTTAGTGGTGTAGGCTATCGGTAGAAGACGAGTGGTTGGAATCCACTCATGATAGGGCCCTTTCTATCGATGGAGGTCCTATGTGGTTTAGTAAGATAATCAAATGGTTGGCATAATTGGAGATCAGGCGGGGAAATTAGGGGAAAATAGAGAATACTAGATGGGAAGGAAGGGGAG
>JBNKLQ010000682.1:0-541 GCA_050292445.1 Promineifilaceae bacterium (SeqCode)
ATTGTGTGCAGAGATGCTTGAGTATTGCGACTGTTGTGTCAAGTTTGTGTGGCCCGGCACCCCACCTGAAGACTGGGAAGTCAATTGGGAGCCAAAGCTTTGAGGAGCTGGCAAGGACTTCACATCATAGGGCACGATGTGGACCCTTGTATCATCGTGTTAGTTGTTATCACTTCCGCTATGTTTTCAAAACCTCGAGAACTTCATTATCTATGTGTTTCTTTGTAACTCAAGAAATTATGTAATAACTCAATATTCGGGCCATATATGTGTGTATTATGCGTCAATGCTTCGGTGTTGGCACCTCATATGGATCCTGGTTAGGACTGACCACCCCTGCTTAGGGGTGGGATGTCACAACGGCTAACCGATCCATGGGTCTGTACCCAGTTTCTATCCCAAGGCAGACATTGAAGCAGTGGGGGTAAAGCCACCCTCTGTTGACGACAGACTACTAGGCTTACTGGGCCCATATCACCGGTGTGCGATCGGTACGTTCAATACTTGCTCATGGGTAAAAAAACCTCGGTCCTTAACCGAC
>JBNKLQ010000683.1:0-540 GCA_050292445.1 Promineifilaceae bacterium (SeqCode)
GTTTTGACGTCTGCGCCATTAATAATATTCTCCATCGCTTCGGCAAAGACCTTTGAGATCACGGCATACGCTGGAGTGATCGGACGAGGAATGGCGCGCTCGCTTTCCAGTTGTTGTGCAATCAAATGTAAGGGGCCTGATTCACCATACAATTTTGACTGTGCCAGCACTGACTTCCGGGCCGGTGGGCCTCCGTTTTCGTTCGTCATACGTAACATTTCCTGCGGGGATAGCAGGAACTCGATGAATGTCCAGGCGCCAGTGGGATCCGGGCAATTGCTGGATATCCCCCAGCTCCAGCTACCCATCGCGGTTTTTGACCCATACCCAAAATCAGGCTGCGGTAACAACACCAGATCTTCCCCCAGAGCCTCGGCATGCGGTTTGTACATCCAGTGCCCCACCCAGGCGAGGGCCGCTTTTTTAGATCCGTAAAAATCGTCGTCCGTGGTCCTGGATTTGCCGGCCCAGCCCTTTTCAAACCAGCTCTGAAAGTGTTGCATGGCCTCAATCGACTGGGGACTATCCAGCACGCCAGTT
>JBNKLQ010000684.1:0-540 GCA_050292445.1 Promineifilaceae bacterium (SeqCode)
CCAGGTTATCCTGGAGTGGACCGGCCTGAGTTTGGGTCGATTCCTTACCTGGATAGGCGCCGCGATCATCTTTGTGGTCACAGCCGTGATCACATACTTCCGCCCCAATATTGACCGTTCTGTCGGTCAACGCTACGAAAATATATCAAGCAGCGGGCAGCGGTCGGTGTATTGGGCCGGTTACATTTTACTGGCGCTAGGGTTGCTGTTGCTCCCGCTGCTGGTTGGACAATTCTGGGCGCAAACGCTCACGACCATCGGCTTGTTCACGCTGGCCGGTTTGGGATTGAACATCGTTGTAGGGCTGGCCGGGCTGCTGGACCTGGGGTACGTGGCCTTTTTTGCCATTGGCGCTTACACCATGGGCTTGCTCTCCTCACCCGCATCGCCACTCGGCACCGAATTGTCGTTTTGGGTGGCCCTACCCCTGGCCCTGCTTGTAGCCGCCTTTGCCGGTATTTTGCTGGGTATCCCGGTGCTTCCCCTCCGGGGCGACTACCTGGCCATTGTAACGCTCGGCTTTGGTGAGATCATCCGGGT
>JBNKLQ010000685.1:0-540 GCA_050292445.1 Promineifilaceae bacterium (SeqCode)
TGTGGTGGAATGACCGAATGGCGAGGTGGGTTAGCAAATTCGAGCATTTTGATGAAATTTGGAGAAATTCCACAGATTCGGTCCGGCCCTAATTAAAAAATCACTGAATACTGTTCATAAATTCAAAAAAATTAAAAAATAAAAAATCAGGAAAAAATATGTAAAAAACTAGATGAAATTCTAAGATTACTGGTGAAGAATTTTTTTCAAATTGGCATCGTTTGGTTGATTAAAATTTAAATTTCATCAAATTTGTACAAATGGGCATCAAATTTTGATTTTTTTCAAAATTCACAAAATATAAGAAACAAATTTGATAAAAAACTGGAGTGAATTTGAAGACCTTTGGTGAAAAGATTATTTCAAATTTCTAATATTTGCATAGTTAAAGTTTAATTTTTTTACAAAATCCATATTTGACAGTTGTTCCAACCAGATAGCTTTCTGCTTTCCCACAGCTGTCAGCTCACAGCAGCTTTCCCACAGCTAACAGCTAGAATCAGATTTTCAGGAATCCACAGCTGAACCAAATACACCCTT
>JBNKLQ010000686.1:0-539 GCA_050292445.1 Promineifilaceae bacterium (SeqCode)
GTGACCAGGTCATGGGTTTGGACGAACACGCGTCCAAATCCACAATCCCGGTGGTTGGAGTCAACGCGGTGCCCATTAGGGCCATCGGTGCTACCATCAGAGGTGGGGTGCACAGCCGCCGATCCGATTTGCAGGACGCCAAGCTGGGAGGATGTAACGCAAACAAAAAGAAAAAAAGAAAGAGGCTCCGGAGTTGACAAAAATTTGACTTTTTGAACCGTTGCTCGGATGGTCGATCAGAGACCGCGGATGCGAAGATCTCATCGAAACGCGACCGTTTTACTATTCACATGCTAAATTCGGAGGTCGGAGGTCGTATGTGGATAGCTGCATACTTCAAAGAAGTTTTTTGTGGGACAATCCAATCAACACAAAGAAGTGAGAGCATAAACTCAATGGTGAAAGGAGGATACCTGGACAACTCGAAGTCAATGGATGAGTTTGTGAAACACTTCTTGGATGCCCTGGTTCACATTCATGACAATGAAGCTAGAGAAAAATACTACTCACAGGTGTAGTTTCTTGTATATTCCTGCTCA
>JBNKLQ010000687.1:0-539 GCA_050292445.1 Promineifilaceae bacterium (SeqCode)
AACTGAAGAATATCGTCAAGGACTATCCGAACCCGGTGGGAGCGCACCGGGTACTGAAAAACGTCAACCTCAACCTCAACCCCGGCGACTTCGTGGCGATTGTCGGATCATCGGGGGTGGGCAAAACCACGCTGCTGAACATGATCACCGGCATCGACCACCCCACCTCAGGGGACGTAATCGTCAACGGCACCAATATCTACGCCGGGATGAACGAGAGCCAGCGCTCCCTGTGGCGCGGCAAAAACCTGGGGATCGTGTTCCAGTTTTTCCAACTGCTGCCCATGCTGACCCTGCTGGAAAATGTGATGCTGCCGATGGACTTGCTGAAAAACTTGTCACGCAAAGAACGGCGCGAACGGGCCATGCATTTACTGGACATGGTGGGTTTGGCTGATCAGGCGAAAAAGCTGCCCAACACCGTTTCCGGTGGACAGCAGCAGCGAGCCGCGATTGCGCGGGCGTTGGCGAATGACCCACCGCTGATTGTGGCGGACGAACCCACCGGTAATCTTGACTCGCACACTTCGGCCGATGTG
>JBNKLQ010000688.1:0-539 GCA_050292445.1 Promineifilaceae bacterium (SeqCode)
GGAGCGGATTTTTAGAATTTTGGATGAGCGGGGATTGGGGGATGAGGGGATTGGAAGTGGGGAAGTAGAAAATAAGGAGTTGCCGCCTTCAGTTCCCCAGTCTCTCCATAACGCTACGATTGAATTGAACAACGTCAGCTATGCCTACCAGGATGGGCGCCGGCCGGCGCTGTATGACGTGAGTTTGCGTATCGAACCGGGGGGAAAGGTGGCTTTGGTCGGGGCCAGCGGGGCGGGCAAAAGTACGATTGCCAGTTTGCTGTTGGGGTTTATTGCGCCGGATAACGGTCAGATCATTGCAACAAAAGAAAATGGGACACGGATTTCACGGATAAACGCGGATGAAGAAGAAAATAGGACGCGGATTACGCAGATGAACGCAGATGAAGAAGAAAAATCTGCGTTTATCAGCGTTCATCTGCGTCCTGATAAACTAACGGCCGTCAACTGGTCGGAGCAGATTGCCTGGGTGTCGCAGAACCCGGCGCTGTTTTATGATACCGTCGCTGCCAATATCCGGCTGGGACGGCCCGAAGCCA
>JBNKLQ010000689.1:0-538 GCA_050292445.1 Promineifilaceae bacterium (SeqCode)
GTGGGTAAGCAGCTTCTGCAAACCCTGGTGGACAGCTCCGAAACAGAAGGCATCTGGACGCTGCAAGCAGGCATCTTTCCTGAGAACGAGGCCAGTGTGAAGCTGCACGAAAAGTGCGGCTTTCGGGTTGTTGGGCGACGGGAAAAATTGGGACAGCAGAACGGCCGTTGGCGGGACGTCCTCTTTTTAGAGCGGCGCAGCCAAACGGTGGGTACTCAGGAGTGAGATTGGTCCAATCTTGGAGATTGGACCAATCTGAAAGCGACGATGACCATGCAGCAATACGAAATCAGGCAGTGCGAGGCGGCGGATTGCCAGTTTCGCTTTCCTGTGGCGGTGGGCGATCCGGCGGGACTGCGCTGCCCTCACTGTAGCGAACCAACAGCCTTGGTCGCCACGCCACCAATCACCGAGACGCCCTTTCCTAATTTTGCGCCACGTTTCACTCATTTGGAACTGCTGCTAGACAACATTCGAAGTTTGTACAATGTGGGGGCCATCATGCGCACGGCCGATGGCGCGGGAGTGAAGCATCTGC
>JBNKLQ010000690.1:0-538 GCA_050292445.1 Promineifilaceae bacterium (SeqCode)
GACATCTTATACGGAGCCCTGGCTATAGGAGCGGTACTGGGCTGTAACTCAATCTTGAACTCAATCGCCCTTTTAGGTGGCATTCCAAGCAGATCGTCAGGGAACATGTCTAGAAACTCTCGGATGACATGAATATCTTCCAGCTTCAGCTCAACCATGTGATGTAAGGACGCCTTGATGCGAGAGATCACAGGAAGGTGGAGGATGACCTTACCATACACGAGTGAGTCCAAGTGAACCCATTGGCTAGCTATGTCCAAGACTACTCTATGCAACTTCATCTAGCCCATCCCTAATATGACATCTAGTCCTTGACCCTTCAGTATAATGAGGTCAGTACTGAACACTCTCCCGGCCAACTCGAGTGGGGCTTTGCGGACAATCCGATCTGCATTCACCCGGCCTTCAAGTGTACTAATCACATATAGTGCTTCCACAGTCACTGTAGACAGCATCGCCTTCTTGGCACAAGTGGAGCTTATAAAATCATGCGATGCTCCAGAATCGGACAGAATAATAACGGGATGTTCATTGAGGA
>JBNKLQ010000691.1:0-537 GCA_050292445.1 Promineifilaceae bacterium (SeqCode)
TCACCCTGCGAAATCCTAAAGAGCCTTTTCACCTGAACAGTTTCCGGAGAAATGCCACTTAAAGGAGTTTTTATGAAAGTTGCTTATATCTTTGCCACCTCCGGCCACACCGCCAGCTACAAATTAGGCAAGATGATTCTACCCCAGCTAGAAGCTGGCACCCATGGCGTCGATGTCATCGGTATGTTCTTTTTTGATGACAACAACTACGTGCTGCGCCAAGGCGACCCCATTGGCGAGCGGCTGGCCAAAATTGCCGCCGAAAAAGGCATGATGCTGATGATGTGCGACCAATGCGCCCTAGAACGCGGTTTGGCCGAAGGCGAACCAGGCAACTGCCAGCCAACCGGCACCGTCGATGGCGTGATGGTCGGCTGTTTCCCCGATTTGTATGGTGCCCTGGCAGGCAATCCACCGGATCAGGTGATTACCTTATAAATTCTTAACTCATCTATCTCATCTTTTTGCGGAGTCCGCATTCTCAGATGCGGGCGGCAGGCAGCCAGAGGTGTATGGTTTTGAGGCTAATGGATTCCC
>JBNKLQ010000692.1:0-536 GCA_050292445.1 Promineifilaceae bacterium (SeqCode)
TACTATGTAGCCGGCTCCTGGCCAATTGACTGTCTCCCAGGGTCTCGCTTAGGCAAATCGCCTACTTTTGCGGCTGATCTGTTTCTCATATAAGCAGTATTGGAGCGCCCCTCAACCTATACTTTTTGGGAAAGGGCATGAAATATCTGGAAGAATGCACCACAGGTTAGAAGTTTATACCATCCCCGGGGGTGCCCGTGGGTGTGGGGACAAAAAAATATGGCTTGTAATATACCAAATTAAAGGTAATTAAAAATGCAAATCAAAGATTGTAATATTTTTTTTTGGATTCAATGACTCAGGGTGGGGGTGCTGAATATGATTTCCCTATTATCAGTATGGAAGGGGATAACTTTGTGATCTTACACCACCTGATACATTTAATCCAAAAAAATTTTTCTATTTAATTACCTTTAATTTGCCATACTTTGAAAAAAATTCCCACGCCGGTGGTAGAAATTCCCAACCTGGTGCATTCTTCTTGATTTGTCATGCCTTTTCCAAAAATATATAGGTTAAGGGGTTACACCATTTTT
>JBNKLQ010000693.1:0-534 GCA_050292445.1 Promineifilaceae bacterium (SeqCode)
AGTCAAAGAAAAAATTAAATCCAAATTCAAATTACAATAAAATTTACTAAATTAAGGCTTCTAAACAAACTTCACTTTCTTCTATGCAAGTGATGCCATATAAAATTATATTCCAGAAGATCTCAACAAGAAATAATTTTGGTGAATTTTGAGAAATTTTACCAACTCATTTGGTGCCCTTAAAAATTCAATTCATTTTCAGAATTGGTTATCTCCTAGATTTTCTAATTCAAAATTGAGAAGGATTTGGAAGTGGAGACAAAAAAGGAAAGTTATTCTTTGTTATCTCATAGATAACTTCAAAACATTTCACCATTTTTGGACATTGGGAAGATCATGTTTGTGAATTTTGAAGTTGGAGCTTTGGAAAAATGGATTAAATTAAAAGGGACCGATGACCCACATGTCAGCCACCACGACGTCTTCCAACGCTGTCCTAACCGCACCAGTGCATCTCCGATGCCAGTGCCGCATGTCGCTACTGCATCCACGTGCCACCCATGCAACCGGCCCCATATTGCCTTCGCTCGCCAC
>JBNKLQ010000694.1:0-534 GCA_050292445.1 Promineifilaceae bacterium (SeqCode)
ACGGCCGTTTCATAGCTGTAGCCCGGATCATTTGTGGCCACACACTCGCCCCAACCAATCAATCCTTCAGAATATAGCTTCATAATGAGGCACGAGCGTTCAAGCTGGACGCCAAAACTCGTACCAAACGGACTCACCAATGGCATAGAAATATGAAACAAATCAATTCGTTCAATCTTCATCAGGTTCTCCCCTATCTTTTTTTACCGCAGAGGACGCAAAGGGCGCAAAGATTATAAAAGGTTTTTCTTTGCGTTCTTCGCGTCCTTTGCGGTGATATTTTTTTTAGATTACCTGAAACCCGTGCTTATACGGATCATCATCGTTGATAAAAATGGTATTGAAGCCCGTGATTTTCGCCCATCCTTCCACACTGGGAATGATGGCGGGATAATCAGCAACGGCCGTTATCCCCTCCACGCGCCCTCTAAACAAACTGCCGATGATGCTCTCATGTATAAACTCATCCCCTTGCGCCAACTTGCCCTGCGCCGCCCACTGCGCCATGCGCGACGACGTACCCGTGCCACACGG
>JBNKLQ010000695.1:0-533 GCA_050292445.1 Promineifilaceae bacterium (SeqCode)
CCGAGGAGCGCACTGCCTAAGTTTGTTGCTCGGGTTTGTACCTTTCTGTCGCCGCTCATTTTTGCTAGATTTTTAATCGTGTTGTGTGTGGATTGTAGCAGTAACTCATCCCCGTCATAATTTTGAGCTACTGGATCAAAAAGCTCAAATTTTCTAGGTCTAAATTGCTCTCACACTGTGGTTCCTCGAACACGTCCGCACGGTGTTCGGTGAAATACCTGTGAGGACTTGAGCTGCCTTTTGATTCGCTTTTGGCCATCGTAGTCTCACATGTGTCTTGGCTTGCATTGTTTATTGTCTTCCGCTGTGTTTCTGCGGTTCCTAGCCCAGTTTCAAGGGCCAATAGCTTTCCTATAGCTATGCGGTCTTGGCCGAGTTAGTAGAGAGGTACGTCGGATTGATTTTAGTATATAGGCCAAGTTCCCGCGAGAAATTTTTATTGGCTCCCATTCACCTCCCCTCTGGTCGTCTTCTCTGATCCTTCAGACACATATGTTTTCTCACTCTCGATTGCTACATCAAGACCTTAGCAA
>JBNKLQ010000696.1:0-533 GCA_050292445.1 Promineifilaceae bacterium (SeqCode)
CAGGGTGTACATCGATTTGAATCGCCATGACTCTTGGATATGAGTAACCGCTTGTTTGTGCCTGCCAGCACGTAGATAACTTAATGGCATTGATGATGGTTTATAATGGAATTGATATGCTTAAATTCTTGTTTGCAACTCTTGCTTGATTAGTTTAGATGGCAACTTTTAGTTAATGATTTGAATATAGCTGGTTTAAGAAAGTAAGAAATGGCATTAACTTGTTTAGAGCTAAAACTTGAAAGTAAAGACTTACTCTTAGCGCGGGTTTGGCATAGTATAGAGCTCCTCCTATTAAAACTTGCATGCTAGGAGTCGGTTATTTATGGCCATGTTGATGAGTAAGTCTCACTGAGCTTTAGTTGCTTAGGCTTTGCCTTGATGTTATTTTGCAGGTGTGTTCTCTCTCTCCCTATCGGTGCGAGCCATTCTTGAGGTCAACACTTCTAGGGCAAGGTGCCATCTCAATCATCGAGTGTCTTTGCTTCTGCAAAATGTTTTTATTCTCTATCTTCCGCTTAAACTCTGTAATC
>JBNKLQ010000697.1:0-231 GCA_050292445.1 Promineifilaceae bacterium (SeqCode)
ACTTGAGCGCATTGCTCAACAGATTGAGCAGAATTTGACGCAAACGCGCCTTGTCGCCCTTAACGAAGCGGGGAAATACCGGGGACTGGTCAAGTTGGAGCTCAAGCCCCTTCTCCTGACAACGCAGTTGCATGACATCGATAACGTCGCGCACCAAACCGTCCAAATCGAACGGTGCAATTTCGAGCTCAATACCGCCAGCCTCGATTTTTGCCATCTCCAGTACATCAT
>JBNKLQ010000697.1:241-532 GCA_050292445.1 Promineifilaceae bacterium (SeqCode)
CAAATGTTCACCGCTGCGATTGATGATGCCGAGGCTCTCTCTTTGATCGTCATTCAATGTTGCATTTTTACTCATCAGGGAAGAGAAGCCGAGAATGGCGTTCAATGGGGTTCGCAATTCATGGCTCATATTGGCCAGGAACTCATCTTTCATCTTTGAAGCCTTAGCCAATTTGGCATTCATGCTTTGCAGTTCCGTCGTTCGTTCATCCACCTTTCGTGCCAACGACGCCCGCTCTTGTTCCAGGGCGATCTGCATGGCTTTGCGTTCGGTGACATCGCGTACAATGCT
>JBNKLQ010000698.1:0-531 GCA_050292445.1 Promineifilaceae bacterium (SeqCode)
GAGCAGGAGCTTCTCGAGCTGGTATCAGGCGTCGAGCAGGGATCGTCCCACCCTCTGGCTGAAGCGATTTGCCGTGAATCAGTCTCCCGCGACATCTTAGCCAGCCCTGCGACAGATGTTCGTATTGTTCCCGGCAAAGGTATGCAAGGCCTGGTGAACAAGACCGAAATCTTCATCGGCGCACCGCGTTTTGCCGCTGAACGGGCAACCATTTCTGAACCTATGCAAGACCAGATTGGTGCACTTGAAAGCGCGGGCAAAACTGTCGTTGTTGTCACCCGGGGAGCAGACGTTGCTGGGTTGATCGCTCTGCGCGATGAGCCCCGTGCAACAACCGCTGCGGGATTGGCACAGCTAAAGTCGCAGTGCATCAATGCGATCATGATGACCGGTGACAACCAGCGTACGGCTGCGGCTATTGCTGCGGATCTTGGAATCGAGGTTCAGGCCGAGATGCTACCCGAAGACAAGGCCGGCGCAGTGCGCGCGCTGGCGAAAAAACAAACAGTGATGATGGTGATCGGAAGAGCA
>JBNKLQ010000699.1:0-531 GCA_050292445.1 Promineifilaceae bacterium (SeqCode)
ATAGAAAGGTTGATGTCGATAATGTTCTGTGGCTATTTCAATGCCGATCTGTGAAAGATATTCGCTAAACTCAGCTACTTCTATAGGTAGAATTGTACTAAGCAAGTCTCAAAAGTGATGATATGAAACATTGGTGGGTGGTGTATAAAGTTATCCTCACGAAAGCATGAAACATTGGTGGGTGGTGTATAAAGTTAATCCTGAAATGGACACTCATCGATATGATGCATACGTGGAAAGACACAACGATGATGATGTCGTTCATGACTATCAAGAAGAAAATGAAGGACACTAAAGTTTCACTATATCTGATGAGACGGGACTCACAAAATTAGGCACACATGATGTAGAGTTAATGGAAGAAGAACCAGGTCCTTCAAAGAAACGCCTTCAAAAATTAAAACATGTCGTTGAAAAATAATAAAGGCGTGAACGACTTAATGCACGTGTTGTTGAAGCAGATTCAGATGCTGATGACTTTTGATAAGTACAATTTACTGTTGTTATACAATAATAATCACTATATATATA
>JBNKLQ010000700.1:0-530 GCA_050292445.1 Promineifilaceae bacterium (SeqCode)
TGCATGAAACGACCTTTATGCCCTTTTCGTCCCTTTTGATTCATACGCATGGGCATTCCATTGGTCATACCTGATTGATTACAATAGCCGCGTTGTCCATCCCAGTTTGCATTGGCATTAACTGAAGCGACCCCCGCCATGCTGGCGATAACTGAAACGACTGTGATTTTTGCTAATCTGTTCATCATTAATTCCTCTATTCGATTTGATGTCATTGTTGACGCAATCATTACAATATTTTTCTGTGTCTTAGCGATGTCAAAACCGGCCCATTTTGTAACAATGAGTGTCACTTGCTGCAGTTGACACACAATGTCACAAAGAATATTTCAGTACGCGCGGCAATCCACGTAGAATTACCCTCATGGATAATCAGCCACACATATTAATTGTTGATGATCACCTTGAGATCCGTGAACTTTTACAGCGTTTTCTCACCGATCATAACTACCGTGTCAGCACGGCAGAAAACGGTGCTAGCATGAAAAAGATTCTGGCCGATGCAAATATTGATTTGATCGTGCTGGATT
>JBNKLQ010000701.1:0-529 GCA_050292445.1 Promineifilaceae bacterium (SeqCode)
AAGTCCAATCAATCCATTGGGAAATCGCCACGGGCTTGATCTTGGTAATGATCACGGACTCATAGATGTCCTGCTGAAATGTCAAGTGAAACCTATAGTCAATGTCTGATTCTTTCTCAACAAGCCTCAAATTTTCTTTGCTCTTTTTCCTCACCAAATCTGTTTTGCCCTTGTAGCTGATTTTCTCCATCCAATCCGACTTGAGGGGTAGTCGAAAAACTGGAGTTCCCGTGTGTATGTAGGAAGTGGGGTTGATCTCCTCAACATCAAAAACTTCTTCATCCTCCTCATCATCACCACCCTCAGCTCCATCATTACCATTTCCACCATCTCTTGTTGCCCTGCTGCTACTAGCACTTGCCAATCCTTTGCCATGAGGACGAGCCCAAGGAGATGGCACATATGTCTCATCTTCCACATCCTTATCCGAGCTGCTGTTGTCATTAGAGTCAGGGTCATCACCGATTGTCATGTCACCTTGAGGCAGCTTTCTTCTTTCATAAAACTGTGTAATCTTATGCCTAGCCAT
>JBNKLQ010000702.1:0-529 GCA_050292445.1 Promineifilaceae bacterium (SeqCode)
GACTCCGTGTGAGGTATCTCTCGTTAATTATTATTCCCCAATCATTATATAATAATCGTAGTTGGATGATCATTTGCCAACGCGAGTGCATCTAGACCATGATTTTATAATAATTATGACTGAACTATCATTGAACAGTACATGTAGTTGAATAGTGATGGTCTAGACGAGGTGTTTTACTGTTACATGTACATTTGAAAAAAAGTTTTTTGGGTTACAAAAAATAGATTATTTGGACAAAATCGACGCCCTGGTCTATCTTTTTGGAAATTGTGTTTTCAACGGAAAATTATTTATTTTCATTAAGTTGCCTTAAATTGATCGGCATGTTACCCGTTTCTCGATATGGAAAGTTTCAGAATACACGACCTTTCCCCAACTGTTTTTGGAAAGGGCGTAAAAAATCCGGAAGAACATTTTTAATTACCTTTAATTTGGTATATTACAAGCCATACTTTGAATTTTTTTATCGGCCAACCCCCTACCACCAACGGGCACCCCCGGGGTGGTAGATACTTCTAACCTGGTG
>JBNKLQ010000703.1:0-528 GCA_050292445.1 Promineifilaceae bacterium (SeqCode)
CTCAGGAAAAAGAACCATTCCCCGACTGTTACCGCCAGGCGCAAAACGTGAAGAACTTTTTGCGCAGCCTCTACTTCCGCGCCCGCAAGCCAGAAACAGCCGATCAAATCGGCGAAAACAGCGCCAACGCCTTGGCCAACCTGGTCAACAAAACACTGCAAGAAATTGCCTTGTTTTGAACGGCTAGGACTGGCAGTCCTAAATTTAAGTTCGTTGGTGGTGAATAGTAGTCAGGACTGCCAGTCCTGGAATTTAGAAAACACCCTCGTAATGTTCCACGGTGGGGAAGGGATCATAAAAGTGGTGCAGCCGCGCCTTCCACTTCTGGTACTCAGCCGACTGGCGAAAGCCGATAGTGTGATCCTCCAGCGTTTGCCAGCGCACCAGCAAAATGTATTGGTTAGATGTCTCCACACATTTTTGCAGTTCATGTTCCACGTAGCCCGGCATCCCAGCAATAATTGATTGCGCTTGGGCAAAGGCGGCTTCAAAAGCGGCAGTTTCCCCCGCCTTCACGTTCAAAATCGC
>JBNKLQ010000704.1:0-528 GCA_050292445.1 Promineifilaceae bacterium (SeqCode)
TAGGACTTGATTCTGTCACACATGAGGTGTTCGATGAAATGTGTGTGAGGCAGGTTGATGCTTTGTCGCTATGATTTCGGTTGTCATTGTTTTGACTTGTGGCTTTGCTTGCACTGATTTTTGTCTTCTGTTATGTCTCTGTGTTCCTAACTATTATACTTGGTTTTTATGTCAAATCAAGTACTCATCGTATGCATGTCCTAGGATCAATTGTTTCACACATATGGATCAAAAGTGTTCACAGATAACCAATTGTCAAGAATAAAGTATATTTATTACATAATTATTGTCTCTAAAGACTAAGATGACTCTCTCAAAATGGAACGGAACATCAGAAGACTCCATAACTCCATTGGAACAGCAACTGGGGCAGCGCATAGCCTAGAACTCCTCATCAAAGAATTCTTCATAACCATCTTCACCTTCTGAGTAGTAGGTTTGTACAGCATGGGAAAATAGCAAGGTTGAATACACTTATGGTTGATACTCAACAAGTATGGGAAAATATTACATGTATCAAGGAAGGCT
>JBNKLQ010000705.1:0-528 GCA_050292445.1 Promineifilaceae bacterium (SeqCode)
AACCAACGCGTTCCGCCGCAATTCCTCTCCACTAACATGGTATAAGAGCCTGAGTTTTTTTTCCGCTTCCGCTAACCCTAGCCGCGGCACTGTTCATCCGTCGCCGCCGGTTCTCTGCCCCGTGCGGTCGCCATGCCGGACGACACTGAGGATGCTACCCTCCGTGCTCGGCACGAGGTCATCATCAAGGACGCCGAGGACGCCGAGGCGCAGGCCGTCGCTGCCCGTCGCCGCGTCCAGGCCGCCCGCCTCCTCCAGTCCAAGGCCACCGTCTTGGAGCAGACGGCTACCGCTGCTCGTCAGCGTGTGCCATCTTCATCGTCATCTTGCCCGGCCGTGGCCTCACAGCTCGTCCCCACCGCCTCTTCGACCTACGAAGACACGGTCGTCGCCGGACTTCACCTTCAGGTGGCCGCAGTGCTCAACGTCCGCCAGCTGGTGAACATCGTCCTCGACTCCCCCTCCACCAACTACGCCACCTGGCGTGATCTCATGGAGCAGGCTCTATAGCGCTACGCCCTGATCAAG
>JBNKLQ010000706.1:0-526 GCA_050292445.1 Promineifilaceae bacterium (SeqCode)
TGCTCTTCCGATCTCAAATTTTGGAATGTGACTAAGATTCGCTAAATTTTAAAACTTTTATCAATAGAATGAAATTTGCATTTAGATTTTAGAAGCGAACTAAATTTTATTTAGGCAAAAGAGCATTTTCTAAATTATTAAATTAATTTAGGAATTATAAAATTTGTTTGTTGCATTTCATGTCGTTGCATATTTTCTTCTTGTGTTGATGAAGTGCTTCCATTTTATTATGCGAGTAGAAGTTATCGAAATTTAAATTTTGATTTGAATTCGAAGCAATTTTATTTTAAAAAGGATTTGAAAAATAAGAGGTTTCTATTCTCTAAACCGGCCCTGGGTCATTTCCTCTTTTTTCCCCGAGAAAGCCCAGTCGGCCTCCCCCTTTTCTCTTTTCTCATGTGGCCTAGCTCACGACCCAGCGCACGGCCGACACCGGCTCAGTTGGGACTTCTTTGTCCTCACGGTGCCAGAGTAGAGTTCGAGCTGAGCTCGAGTCACCACTAGAGGAATCATTCCCTTTCTCTTA
>JBNKLQ010000707.1:0-526 GCA_050292445.1 Promineifilaceae bacterium (SeqCode)
ACATATCCAAGGTAAGATATCTTTCTCTTAGCAAAGGAACACTAGAAAATCTTCACTCTCCAATGATGCTGCTGTAGTAACTGAAACACTTGCATGAGGTGATTCAGATGTTCAATGTAGGACTTATTGTAAAGCAGAATATCATCAAAGAAAACCAGCACACACTCTCTAAGAAGAGGTGCCAACAATGAATTCATAGCCTTTTGAAAGGTGTGGGATGCCCCAGTTAATCCAAATGACATCACCGTAAACTCGTATAGGCCATACCTTGAAATGAATGCAGTCTTCGGTATGTCACACTCTCAAACCTTCAACTAATGGCATCCCAATCAAAGATAGATCTTAGAGAACGCACACGCACCATGATGTTGAATGAACAGATCATCAATCCTAGGTAGCGGATACTTGTTCTTGACAATAACCTCATTTAGGGCACGATAATCCATGCACAACCTCTGAGTACCATCCTTTTTCGGGATAAAAATCACATGGGCTCCCCACACGGATGAGCTAGGGCAGATGTAAC
>JBNKLQ010000708.1:0-525 GCA_050292445.1 Promineifilaceae bacterium (SeqCode)
GTCTAAATAAGATGGATAAGAAGCTAGGAATGAGGATACCTGATTGTTTAGTTGGCGCGCACGAGCCTGAGTAATCGGACCAGAAATCTGATTATGTGTAGGTGTGGATGTATCACTGGTGTTGATGTCCACATCAGTGATTTACCAATCATAGTAAGTCATTCATTCACTTCTCTTATGTTATTTGTGCATTTACATACCATATAGTAGAATTGGTGTTTGTCTTGTCATATATACGGTTCTCTGTTTGAGGATCAATCGAGTATAGTAGGACCCGGTGTGGTGACTATTACTTGATCCCTCGAAGGTTAACCGCTTTGATCAGGCAGAAGATCCTAGATAGTGAAGTTGATGTGGTGTTGGAGCCATTATCTATGTGCGTGATGCCTCGGCCATACAGATTGTTGTGGTACCCACAGGAGTGACTGTCCTGTTAGGGCTTTATAATCCACCACGTAGCTAAGCCGATATGGTGGGCCCTTCCCTACCTGGCCTCACTATAGCCCCTTGTGTGGATTCCTTGTC
>JBNKLQ010000709.1:0-524 GCA_050292445.1 Promineifilaceae bacterium (SeqCode)
TTCCCGGTTTTATTGCCTCTTTCAAAGGTAGTCATCGTTACGTATTTGATTATCTGGCTGAAGAAGTATTGAACCGGCAATCCGCAGCCGGCCAAAACTTCCTGCTGCAAACATCAATTCTCAATCGACTTTCCGCACCGTTATGTGATACTTTGGTGGAAACCCGTGAGTCGCAAGCGATGCTGGAACAATTTGAGCACGCCAATCTCTTCATTGTCCCGTTAGATGATGAGCGGCAGTGGTTTCGCTACCATCACCTGTTTGCCGATTTGCTGCGGCAGCGGCTGCGGTTGGAGAGGGGGGAAACGGCCGTTTTGCACCATCGCGCCGCCTGCTGGCACGAGGCTAACGAATTCACTCGGAGGGCCATCAACCACTATCTGGCTGCTGCCGCCTGGGAAGAAGCGGCTGTCCTCATCTTTGCCCAAGGTGATGCTTTGCAGAAACGTGGCGAAAACAAAACCTTTTTGCGCTGGATGCAGGCGCTGCCTGGCTCGGTCATTCAGGCACATCCCGACCTTTGC
>JBNKLQ010000710.1:0-523 GCA_050292445.1 Promineifilaceae bacterium (SeqCode)
TCTTAAGCGTCATGGTATTAAGCCTGCGATGCTTCTGGTTGACTCAGTCTTTACCAGTGACGGCATCCTGCCGGAGCCCGCTGGCTTTTTGAAGGGCGCGGTCGATGCTATTAAGCGCGCCGGTGGCCTGTTTATTGCCGACGAAGTGCAACCTGGCTTCGGGCGTACAGGTGAATATATGTGGGGCTTTCAGCGCCACGGTCTTAAGCCGGATATTGTCACCGTGGGCAAACCCATGGGTAATGGCCAGCCAATTGCAGGCCTGATGGCAACCAACGACGCGGTGGCGGAGTTTGGACAGAATTCACGCTATTTCAATACCTTTGCCGGCAATACCGTTTCCTGTGCGGCAGCTGTGGCAGTGCTGAATACCATTGAAAAAGAAGGCCTGATTCAGCATGCAGCCAATGTGGGCAAGATCCTGCGCGACGGTATCACTGGTCTAGCCGAACGGCATGAGGCCATTGGTGATGTACGCGGCGTAGGTATGTTTGTTGGCGTGGAACTGGTATCTGATCGCGCA
>JBNKLQ010000711.1:0-522 GCA_050292445.1 Promineifilaceae bacterium (SeqCode)
TCTAAACATATTCTATTTTAATAATTTATTCACTGTTGGACTAGATATTAAATCATAATAATAATTTTATGCAGGAAGCAATTATGAGAAATTTTGTACAAGTTACTGAGCATGAAGTGCACATGTATGCAAACATGCAATGTATAAATATGCATATATTTTTGTAATCGAACAAACTTCAATGCTTGGCTTCTTGCAATTTTATACAATGCATTAATGCACAAATGAGGATTTGGTGAAGCTTACTGCATATATCTACTCAAGAGGATTCTCACAAAATTTAATTTGTATTTTTCTGAGTTGTATTTTATTTTCTATGTATTTTAGAAGTTTATACGAATTTCTGGAATTGTAAAAGAAAATGAAAAATAAAAAACGGCGCAAAGTAATGGGTTGGCTTCTCGGCCTGAGGCCCAGCACTGCTGGCCTGGCCCAACGGCCGTTTCGGCCTGCCGGCCAGCACCGACCGGCGCGGCGGCGTGCACGTAGTCACCGCGCACAGTGCACGCGCGCCTGCTGTCG
>JBNKLQ010000712.1:0-522 GCA_050292445.1 Promineifilaceae bacterium (SeqCode)
ACCTTTATGTGCAATTGACATTCATTTCTCTTGTAGAATCATCATTTAATTTATCATAATTAAGCTTGATGTGCTTAATATGAGCAGAATTAAATGCCAAGATTAAAATTCTTGTACATAATAGCAATTGAGATTGGGGTTTTCTTGCATTTATTTGCAATTGAATTAATATTTCTCCTACATTTTATAGTGATAGATTCATCTTAATTAGGCCATCTTATTGTTTTGGCCCAATACGAACAGAATCTCACTATGTGCTATTCCTTGTGAATCTTGCACATAATCATGATAATTTTTAAATAAATCTTTGATTAACTTCATGTCACTAATATGATCGCTTGTGAGCATGTTCTTACAAATGTCGGTCATAACCATCTAACATGAAGAATGGACATTTGACATAGTTCATCTATCCATGGAATAAGTGTGCTTTTGCATCCTCGATAATGAGAATGTAACCAATGCTAGTTTAAATCAAGTGTGGTGCTCCACGTCCGCAGGCCACCCTGTTTGCCAGGCTAC
>JBNKLQ010000713.1:0-521 GCA_050292445.1 Promineifilaceae bacterium (SeqCode)
AAAGCCCGTATTATGCAGCAAAACTTTCACCATATCAGCAGTCAGTAATCGCCTTTATTGTTTGATTTTCTGTAGTTTGGCTTTTAATTCTAATGCCTGTTCCCGATACAGTTTGGCGCTGGAAAAATCTGGATCAATTTCCAGTACCTTATCCCATTTGGTAATGGCAATATCCAATTGCTGGCGACGAAATGCTGATGAGGCCTCGCGGTGATATTTATCCGCTAACTGTTTCTGTAATTGGCGATAATCTCTACCAATTTCTTCATCTTTTGGTGCCAGTTGCTGAGCTTTTTTAAGATGTACAAAGGCGCTCATATCCTGATTGTTCTGTAACTCCAGTGCGGCTACCTGCGCATAGTCGGCGGCGGCCCGAGCTGGCAGTTTGGCGTGTTGTTGATTAGCGTCACCCAGTAGTGCAGTGATGGCTGGCTGACGGGATTCCTCGGTTAGCTCACCAAACCCCTGAAGTGCATTTAAGTCACTCATGGCGGCAGCATAGTCGCCTTTTTTATTATGGT
>JBNKLQ010000714.1:0-520 GCA_050292445.1 Promineifilaceae bacterium (SeqCode)
ATCGTGCTCAAGAAATGGAATTAACGAGGCAGCGACCGATACGATCTGCTTAGGAGAAACATCCATATAGTCAATTTTATCAGCTGTTGATAACAGAGTTTCATTCTGATAACGACAGGGAATCAGCTCGTCCAGCAGGCTGCCATCTTCGGCAATCGTTACATTCGCCTGAGCGATTGAATACTGACTCTCCTCAATAGCTGACAGGTAAACAACATCGTTGGTTACCTTGCCATCATTAACCTTGCGATAAGGTGTTTCCAGGAAACCATAATGATTGGTACGAGCATAAACAGACAGCGAATTGATCAAACCAATGTTTGGTCCTTCAGGAGTCTCGATAGGACAAACGCGACCATAATGAGTCGGATGCACGTCACGAACCTCAAAGCCCGCGCGCTCACGGGTTAAACCACCAGGCCCTAATGCTGAAACACGTCGTTTGTGAGTAACCTCAGACAATGGATTGTTTTGATCCATAAACTGCGACAATTGACTGGAACCAAAGAATTCCTTAACT
>JBNKLQ010000715.1:0-520 GCA_050292445.1 Promineifilaceae bacterium (SeqCode)
AGAACCGCATGAGCCGGATGACAGCCTGGACCACCTCGGGGTTGTTGTGGTTGAGATCCGGCTGGTGGTGGAAAAAGCGGTGCCAATAGTAGGCCTGGGCCGCATCGTCCCAAGTCCAGTTGGAGGTCTCGCTGTCGGTGAAGATGATCCGCGTCTCGGGGAATTTACGATTGGTTTTGCTCCAAACGTAGAAATTACGCTTGCGGCTGCCTTGCGGAGCCGTGCGTGCGGCCTGGAACCAGGGGTGTTGGTCCGAGGTGTGGTTGATGACCAGCTCGGTGATGACCCGCAGGCCGTGCTGGTGGGCTTCGCGCATGAAGGCGCGGAACTCCTTCCGGGTGCCGTAGTGGGGGTGGACATTGCGGTAGTCGGCGATGTCGTAGCCATCGTCGCGCTGGGGCGAGGGGTAGAAAGGCAGCAGCCAAAGGGTGTTGACGCCCAGATTCTTGATGTAGCCGAGCTTTTCCTTCAGGCCGAGGAAATCGCCGATGCCGTCATCATTGCCATCCTTGAAGGCCTT
>JBNKLQ010000716.1:0-520 GCA_050292445.1 Promineifilaceae bacterium (SeqCode)
GTGGCCTAAAAACCTGATCAAGCACATGTATAACTAGGCTGTCCAGAATCTGTCTAGCGCTGAAACCTGAATTCAAAAATCTGTAGCGAGCAAACCGTATGTCAAAACAAGTTGTATGAGTAACTAGAAGAAAGCTGAGTTCGCTGGTGACATCTTTCATATACGAAGTTTCTAGGGAGGTCATGGCAAAATTTCGCCAAAAACCTGTTTTATACAGGAAGGTATGATCTGCCAGAAATGCTGATTTAGTGACCGGTCGAGTTTTCGACTGCCGTAACTCACAAATCGCTAACCGGTTGGAGCCATTTGATGGACCATCAGAAATCTGAGAGAGTTGACTACCGTAATGGTATCCAGGACTTTCAGAGTTTCGGTCAATCCCAGGCCCAAAGGTTCAGTTCTGTTCAGCTATTGTTCTGTTCCAAACAAATTTCAGTGGTGTTGTCAATCTTCGAAATTCCTTAACTTCTAAACCGTTTGTTAGATAAGGCTGAGTAAGTAACCGATGGAAAGCTTGGAT
>JBNKLQ010000717.1:0-519 GCA_050292445.1 Promineifilaceae bacterium (SeqCode)
CATTATCAGGGCAGACTAAAGGGAAGAGTGGCGCATGTCCTGTTTGCGTAGATGGAACTGCATCAGTGTACCTTCCATCATCTAGAAAATTGGTGTACATGCGACACCGATAGTTTTTGCCAAGAAAACATAAGTACCGCAAGATGAAAATGCATTTTGACAACACAGTTGAGAAAGATAGTGCCTTGAAATAGTATACTGGAAAACTTGTATTTGAAATGGTGAAGAACATTGAAGTTGTATTTGGAAAGGGAACAGTAAAGGGACAAAAGAGAAAGAAAACTCCAACTCTGACAGACATACCTTTTAAGAAGCAATCAATTTTTTTCAAGTACCTTCCTTACTGGAAGGACCTTCAAACTTGTCACGGTATTGATTTGATGCATGTAACGAAGAACGTATTTGACAGCATCATTGGAACATTGCTGGACATGCCGAGGAAGTCAAAGGACGGACTAAATCACGTATAGACCTAATACAGTTTGAGTTGAGACCAGAGCCTCACAGATCGGAAGAGCA
>JBNKLQ010000718.1:0-519 GCA_050292445.1 Promineifilaceae bacterium (SeqCode)
CTTTAACATATAATTAAGTTAATTATACTTTGAACAAGAAATCCTTAACTAAGCCAAACAAGTATTTATAGGAAAGCATAACCATAATTTATTAATAAACAACAGTTTATTAATTATCTACGTGCTAACGGCCGTAAACAAGCGGTACTCATATTCGAGATTCACGGCGATTCGAATTGATGTACACCCTGCAGGGGAAACCTGACCAACACGCCACATGCATTCCACGCTCAGTCCACGTATGGTCCACAACCATACGTATCTCACGTGGTCCACATATAGCAACCTTTCATACAGTCGTCAACAGATTTGAACAGATCCACTGCACCCGAGAAGAAGGGCTCCCGACACAATCCACAGCATGACGGCCATCCGATCCACGGGTCCGTACCCAGCTTCTCTCCCACAACAGCCAAAGAGCAGTGGGGAAAAGTCAACTCCTGTTGACAACTGACTACTAGGCTTACCGGGCCCATATCACCGGCATGCGATCGGTACGTTCAATACTTGCTCATGGGT
>JBNKLQ010000719.1:0-519 GCA_050292445.1 Promineifilaceae bacterium (SeqCode)
CCGAGTGATAGTGAACTTCCAGCTTGTAGTCCTTGATTAATTCAAGCCACCTTCACTGCCTCATGTCCAAATCTAGTTGTCTAAAGATGCACTTCAAGCTTTTGTGGTCCTTATAGATATGAACCACATTCCTAAACAGATAGTGATGCCACATCCTTAACGCCATCACCACTGCCGCTAACTCAAGATCATGAGTAGGGTAGTGCTCTTCATGGCGCCTTAGTTGTCATGAGGAGTATGATATCACTCAACCTTCTTGCATTAAGACACCTCCCAAACCAGTGTCAAAAGCATCACAATAGACATCAAATGGCTTGACAATGTCAGGCTGGGCTAGCATAGGCGATGTGGTCAACAACTTCTTCAGATTTCTGAATGCTTCATCACAAGCATCACTTCAGACATACTTGTTTCCTTTCTACAGAAGCTCGGTAATTAGTTTTGCAATCTTGGAGAAGTTCGGAATGAACATTCGATAATAGCCAGTCAACCCAAGAAAACTTTGTACCTTGGACACAG
>JBNKLQ010000720.1:0-517 GCA_050292445.1 Promineifilaceae bacterium (SeqCode)
TTATGTACAAAAATCTATAAACATCCAAACTTTGCAGACATGTGAATATCATGCTTAGTAGCTTGGACAAAAATGCTCATATTTATTTCCTGCTCAGAATATGTATTAGGATTTAATTTCTATTCCTACAATAAATAAATTATGCTTGGAACAATGCTCAATCTTGGTAGGATGCTTCATTATACTGCTTATGACTTGCATGAAATCAGAGAACTTGTTTACACTCATAAAATGCATGTTATTAAATTTCTAAGCCGTAGTTAAATTGCTAAAATACTAAAAAATGCTAGGGGTAATTTGGTAAATAGCTTGTAGGGGTTAATATGGTTAAGGTGCTCATGATCATGCAGCATATTACACTTTACACCCCATGCATTGCACATTTTAATCTTGACTCATACTTATGCATATACGCTAGATCACGCGGAGCCAAGATCGAAAGTTCAAGCGGAGTAAGCTCTAGTTGAAGCAATCACTAACTTATCGTTGGATCAAGGCAAGCTCTGGTGCATCCCAC
>JBNKLQ010000721.1:0-514 GCA_050292445.1 Promineifilaceae bacterium (SeqCode)
GGGAATCTTGTATCTCTATCTTCAACTCTATCTCAAATCTCTTCACAATCATTAGATGGCCAACACTCGCAACCGTGACAACGAGAACAACAACAACAACAATGCCAACCCGCCTCCACCACCAACACTTGAGCAAGTATTGATAATGCAAGCTCAGATGTTGCAGACCATGCAACAAACTATGGTCAACATGCAGCAAGCTCAAGGACACCAGCCAGCGCCACAACCCCAGCCCCGTGACAAACTTGGAGAGTTTCAGAGGACTAAACCTCCTACATTCTCTCACTCCATCGAGCCAATGGACGCAGATGATTGGTTGAAGACCATTGAGAAAAAGCTGCAAGTGGTTCAGTGCAACAACAGGGAGAAGGTTCTATTTGCTTCACAGCAGTTGGAAGGTCCTACTGCAGATTGGTGGGACGCTTATGTCGAAGCTCATGAAGAACCCAAAAGCATTAATAGGCAGGAATTCAAGAATAGTTTCCATTCTCATCAAGTGCCATTTGGAGTGATG
>JBNKLQ010000722.1:0-514 GCA_050292445.1 Promineifilaceae bacterium (SeqCode)
CAGGTCTCGATTTGCCAACTGGATGACCCAAATTGACGAATGTTTTGCAGGTGGCGTTTGCCGTATTCACCCGACACAATAACCAAGATGCGCATGATGCCCCTCCAGGAAAACAACCGATGATAGCCACATTATAAAGGATATTGCCAAAACGAGGCAGTTTCGATGCGGCCGTTTGTACTGAAAGGCAAGGAAAGCGGGCAAAGCTGCTGCGCGACACCAGCCCTAAACCAGCGAGGAAAGGGGTACGGCGAGGACGCCGACCCCAGCAACTCAGGAAGACCTTGTCCGCAGCAGGAGGCCACAGCCCACGACGAAGACCTTTCTGGAGCAGGGGTTAAGTGGGCAAAGCTGCCACTTATAAAAGTGGCAGCAACTGGGAACCGATTTAAAGCTGAGACATTCCCCCATCAACTACCAGCTCAAATCCCAAGACAAAAGAAGATTCTGGAGCTGCCAAAAATAAGGCAGCTTGCGCAATTTCATCCGACTTACCAAGCCGTTTCATTGGAAT
>JBNKLQ010000723.1:0-514 GCA_050292445.1 Promineifilaceae bacterium (SeqCode)
ATCTATTGCTTGGTTGAAGGACCGCCCTGAAGCTTATCAGGCTCTTTGTAAGTTATGGGCCAGCGAAGAATTCATCACTAAGTCCATGAGGGCCCGAGAGTGCAGAGGCACAGGCAGACAACCTGGGCACATGTATGGCCCTGATGGGCACATACGTACGGGTCAACGGATGGTAAGAAAAATAGTTACTAAAATGTATTCACACTTTATTTTTTCTTACTAACTCGTACCCACAGAAGTGTGCAAGTGGTCAACGTACCCGCCTGATATGAAAGTGTGGAATATGGGTCACAGGGGAAGTGACCCTTCAAACCCCCAACAAGTTGTGCAATCTGGTGGCCAAAGCTCGACTGGTGAGTTATTGATAAACTTTTCTTACATGTTCACTATTTCAGTGTTGTCACGTTTACAATGTGCTTCTCTTTGCATGAAAAGTATAAGGAAGAAGTGGTGAAAAAATACGGCGAATGCTTCAACTACAAGGAGGAGCCCATTGACGATCGGGCCGTCTAAG
>JBNKLQ010000724.1:0-514 GCA_050292445.1 Promineifilaceae bacterium (SeqCode)
CTCCTTCAAAATCTCGGGACGAGATTTCTGTTAGGGGGGAGGGCTGTGACACCCCTGGTGTACTGTAGCAACTATAGTGTTGAATAGTGTCTCACTATGTACTATAGAAGCTTGAATGAAATCCTGGACTTGTTTGGTTTGTATTATAAGTGCCGCGTGGTTTGAATTTCAAATTCAAACTCATTTCTTATTTTCGAATCAATTCATTTTGATGCTTGTATTAGAACTCCAATTTTTGCATACAAGTGTGCCCAACTAAATTCACTTTTGTGAAGATCATGTGAAGGTGGAATTTTAGAGAAATTATTAGATTTTTCCAAAAAGGTTTGAACTCCTTTAAAATTCAAACCAAATTCAAATGTGGATTACTTCCTGAATTTTTAATTCGAATTCTGTTGGGGATTTGAAATCCTTCCCAGAAGGAAAGTTGTTCCTTTTGAATTTATCTACTGCCTGGCAAAGTTTGGAAATTTGTGAAACCTTGAAAGTTCCCTTTTTGTATTTTTGAAGCTCG
>JBNKLQ010000725.1:0-514 GCA_050292445.1 Promineifilaceae bacterium (SeqCode)
ATGCCAGCGAGGCCGAGGAGGATGGAGCCAAACTGGCCCTGTACACGGCGCTGCTGACGGCGTTGAAACTGTTGGCGCCGCTGCTGCCTTACGTGACGGAGCAGATTTACCAGGGCTTGTTTGCCGAAACGGATGGCACGGCTTCGGTTCATCTTGCCCGCTGGCCGGAGGTTGATGAACAATGGGTGGATGACACGGCTGTTTCCCTGGGCGAGACTCTGCTAGAAATTGCAACGGCCGTACGCCGCTACAAAAGCGAACACAACCTGTCGTTGGGTGCAGAACTACCTGCCCTGCATCTGGCTGCATCAGACGAAAATCTGGCACAGGGGCTGGCGGCAAGCAAAGCCGATCTCATCAGCATCAGCCGTGCCGCGGAGGTGCACGTCCATACGCAGTTGGACCCGAACTGGGAAACGATCCTGACTCATAACGAGGTCAAAATCGCTTTATCAAAACCAACCTTAAACCAGCCATAAGCTCACTTTGGTCTCCAATAGGGCTTATTGCCTAT
>JBNKLQ010000726.1:0-513 GCA_050292445.1 Promineifilaceae bacterium (SeqCode)
GATATTCCACGACGCCGATGAAATCAAGACTTTTGGAGATGAAGCTCCAATTCCCACCGGCAGACTGAGGGATTTGTTGAAACATATCAACATCACAACTTCGCCAGAATTTAGAATCAAGAGAATTCCGCGCCCTGGCCGAGAAGAGTACAAGGCAATAGTGGAGATCATAAGTGGACCCAATGTGCTCAGTCGACACAAGGGACCAGCCTTCAGGACCACTTACCCGGATGCAGTACCTGACGCTGCATGGCAGGCGATCACCACCTACAGCCGAAGATATCATGATGAGCTGAGGAACACCGTCTACCACTTGCTACCACAGAAGAAGAAAAACCAGTTCAAGGTTTCTGGGGTCAAGGCCGATGTTCCCAGGATGCTTATGGTGCATCACCAGGATGTGTTTGTGGGGATGAGCACCCATCTGCAAACTGCCCAGCAGGAGATTCAGAAACTCCGTGACTAGCTCAGAGACTCCGATGCGACTGTTAGAGCATACCAGAGGATGGTAGC
>JBNKLQ010000727.1:0-512 GCA_050292445.1 Promineifilaceae bacterium (SeqCode)
GGCCCACAAGTCTAAAGAACCCTCTGTTGGGTGCGGTACCCACGTGGCCAATGATAGGTCTCGTTTTACATCACGAGAGTCCGACTGCGCCTCAAATGTGACCCAGGTTGCTAGAAAACAATGTGTAGATCACCACCGAATCATCCGTGCGGAGAAGTCGAGCAGTTTTGAACCAATTCTGAGCCAAAACTCCAGCGATGGCTATCAAGTTAGATTTGATCCCCCATGCGTGAGATGGTCATAACTCCTTCGTGCGAACTCCGAATTGAGGGCTGTTTCTTCCGTTGGATGCAGAATAACTTGTGCGACACCCAGCGAAGCGAATTTAAGAAAATATAACAAGTATACACATTCTATGATTAAAGTAGCGGCCCACAGGTCTGAGGAAGCCTCTGTTGGGTCCGGTACCCGACGTAACCAATGATAGGTCTCGTTTTACATCACGAGAGTCCGACTACGCCTCAAATGTGACCCGGGTTGCTAGAAAACAACGTGTAGATCGCCATCGAATC
>JBNKLQ010000728.1:0-512 GCA_050292445.1 Promineifilaceae bacterium (SeqCode)
TCCATTGACCTCCTTTGTAGCATCAAGGGTCTTCTCTAGCAATGTCGATGTGACCAAAGCACATGACATGACCTTGGCAGGTGGTGCCTCTTTCAACGGTTGGATTTTCCTTGCGGCGGCAGCAGTGGACAGAGCATTGAAGGGATCCATGGCAGGGGAGAAGTTGAACAAGAGCTTTGGAAGAGAAGTGAGGGACAAGGAGATGAGTTGAGGGATTTAAAGGGAGAGAACCCCTCTTTCTCCTCGGAATTTTACCATTTCACAATATAAATGTTGATCTCTCAACGGTTAGAATGCAACAAGAAAAGACCGAGTCGAAAAGGGCCCAGGGGCAGGTCGGGCGGCCAAGAAGTGTGGCCTTCCGGCCACATTTTGCCCCCACAAATTCTGGGATTTTTCCCAAAATTCCCTTATAAATTACTCAACTCACTCATATCCCTGATTTTGGAAATTTGGAAAGAAAATTTTGAAAAGGGAAATCCTAATCTATTGATAACTACACTATTTAGGTC
>JBNKLQ010000729.1:0-511 GCA_050292445.1 Promineifilaceae bacterium (SeqCode)
CTACCGGACCCGCTAGCAGCGCCCCCCAAGGGGCCCACCATCAACGTCTTCTTCATCCTCGTTGGTGGACGCTGCTGGACCCGTCGGAAGTGCCCTACGGGGCCCGCCATGGATGTCTTCTTCAACCTCGGTGGCCGCTGACGGACCCACCGGTAGCGCCCCCAGGGGGCCTGCCATCGACGTCATCTTTAAAACTTGGTGGTGGACGCTGCCAGACCCGCTGGCAGCGTCTACTAGGAGGGGCCCACCATCGACATCATCTTCAACCTCGGTGGTGGACGCTGCCATACCCACTGGCAGTGCCCCTAGGGGGCCCGTTGGTGGTAGATGCTGCCGGACGCACTGGGAGCGCCCCTCAAGCACTCGACATCGACGTCTACTTCAACCACCATCGACGTCTTTCAACAAGTGGTAGTCGTTGCCGGTATCTACTGCTAATGCCTCCCAGGGGGGTAGTGGTAAACAATCACTACTGGGCGTGCTACAAGCAAGGCATTTCATGAGGAAATTT
>JBNKLQ010000730.1:0-510 GCA_050292445.1 Promineifilaceae bacterium (SeqCode)
GCGCGCACTGGTAAAAAATGCGGAGCTGGTATTGCTGGATGAGCCCCTGGCCAACCTGGATTACAAGCTGCGTGAGGAATTGCGCGATGAATTACCCAAACTATTTGCAGGTTCCGGGGCGACCGTAGTGTATGCCACCAGCGAACCGATGGAAGCCCTGTTACTCGGTGGACATACTGCAACATTAAATGAAGGCCGCGTAATTCAGTATGGCGAAACTGCAGAGATTTATCACAAACCGAACAATCTCACCAGTGCAACTGTATTTTCGCACCCACCGATAAATACAACGACTATCAGTAAAAAAGGGGACGAGTTAAGCATTCGTGACGTTGGCTGCTGCAAAGCGGAAAAAAGATTCAGCCATCTGGCTGATGGCAATTATATTCTCGGCGTACGTCCACACCACTTAACGCCCTATAGCACTCAAGCTGATTCGGTTGCTGTAAAAGGTACCGTAAAGGTTACTGAAATCAGTGGGTCTGATTCTGTTATCCACATCGAGTTTGG
>JBNKLQ010000731.1:0-509 GCA_050292445.1 Promineifilaceae bacterium (SeqCode)
ATATGCATGTAAGACATGTTTCCCCTAAGGTTAGCATTCTTATAAGAGGGGTAGAATTCTTAGGCAACCTCATAGTTCTGGAGTCAAAAGGAATTGATGTGATTCTTGTAATGGACTGGCTAAGGAAGCATAATGGACAGATCGACTGTGCTAAGAAGGCAGTAAGGTTGACACCTACCAGTGGTAAAGAATTGGAATATATGACAGAGAACATGGTCACGGATAAAGTAGCATCCAATAGAATTGTGTTGAATCATCTTGATGCCGCTTCAACCCTGGATATTAGGACTGTCTCTGAATTTCCGGATGTCTTTCCAGAAGAGTTGCCAGGTATGCCACCAGACCGTGAAATTGAATTTGTGATTGAATTAGTTCCCGGTACTGCTCCTATTTTCAAGAGACCATATAGAATGGCCGCTAATCAATTAGCTGAGCTTAAGGAACAACTCCAAGAATTACTAGATAAGGGATTTATCCGCCCTAGTGCATCACCATGAGGAGCACCTGTC
>JBNKLQ010000732.1:0-508 GCA_050292445.1 Promineifilaceae bacterium (SeqCode)
AGGATGTGAAGCTGGCGGAGGGCTTGCTGAATCTGACCCGCCAGGCCTTGCAACTGCGGCGGGAGAAGGGTCTGGCCGCCGAGCGGGAGCGCCGGCGCATCGCGCGGGATCTGCATGACGATGTGGGTGCGCAGCTGTTGACGGTGATCCATGGGGCGGAGTCGACCCAGACCGCCCGCCAGGCGCAAGAGGCGCTGCGCGCGCTGCGCGAGTCGATCCATGCCTTGCGCCAGGGGCCGTCCCTCCCACTCGGCGATCTGCTGGCGGATTGGCGCCATGAGGTGCTGAACCGTCTGGAGCTGGCCGATGTGGAGTTGCAGTGGCATGACGACATCTCGGCGCAAGCCTGCTTCATTACCGGTCGCCAGCGCATCAATCTGACCCGGATGCTGCGCGAAGCGGTGACCAACGCCCTGCGCCATGGCGCACCCGATAGGATTCGGATCGAGATCACCCACCGTGCCGACCAATTGGTGTTGCGGGTGAGTCACGACGGTCCGTCGCCACC
>JBNKLQ010000733.1:0-508 GCA_050292445.1 Promineifilaceae bacterium (SeqCode)
CAGATAGCACTTTTAGAAATTCAATATCTTCTTTCATTTTGAGATATTGTGTGTGCATGTCAGTTTGATGTTAGCTCAAATCTTGTAGATCACCATGATGAACTCCTTGTCCAAAATAGAGTCCTGGTCGATTTGCAAAAGGTGCTGCCATAAGCTAATATGAGCACAAATCCAGTCAAACTAACTTTGACTCATAATCTTTTGATTAATTCAAAATCCGTGGAGATTTGAAAGAAGTTGCCAACATAAAAAGTGTTCCAAATTGGATTTTCTAGCTCCATGCAAATTCTTGTATTTTTGGTCCATTCCTAGCTATTTTAATTAATTTGCTAAAGTCAAAAACAGACATTGACTTCCCCAAATTTTAATTCAAAATCCATTTCGAATCCAAAGAAGTTTATATGGGGAAAGTTGTTCCTCTCATCAAACCCTTCAATTCCATATTTTATTTGAAAATTTTCAAAAACGGGAAATTCATATTTTAATTCAATCATATCAAACTCGTTTG
>JBNKLQ010000734.1:0-507 GCA_050292445.1 Promineifilaceae bacterium (SeqCode)
CCGACGGGAAGAAAATGCCCATGTTCAGGATCAGCAGTGATGCTATCCTCGATAAGCTTTGGAATAGGCTAAGCGGACTAGCACGCCCCACAGTTCCTTGCATCTTGGGGCCATTCAAGGTCCATCATGTGCTCTGCGATTGGGGAGCCAGTATGAACATCTTGCCCAAGATGGTTTATGGCTGCTTGGATGAGGACCCATTGGTCCCTACCCCTCGTTAGTTGTGACTAGAAGAGTCTGTTATGATGCAGCCATACGAGATGGCAAAGGATGTGTTGATTGAGTTCTAAGATTCTTCGACCTTGGTTGATTTCATGGTCGTGGATATGGATCCTCATCAGGAGACCTCCATCATCCTAGGGAAGCCCTTCCTAAAATCAGTCAGAGTAACCATTGATCAGAAGAGAGGGATCATCAACATGAAAGTTAACAGGATTCATGAGAAGTTCATCTACCACCCCAAGAACCTCATGTGCTGCTACCAGATTCGAGCCCACTGATTCGCGG
>JBNKLQ010000735.1:0-506 GCA_050292445.1 Promineifilaceae bacterium (SeqCode)
CTATTTTATGACGGGGCCGCGCTTAAGGCAGAGTTACCAGAGCCGGAGCGCCACGCCCTGGTGGAAAAAGCGAAGGAGTGCATTGGATTCCTGTTGGATGGCGGAGTATTCCGGGATTTTGTCGTAAACGAACTGAATTTTGACAAGTGTGTTTAGAGAATCATACGCAACAATCCGAAAGCTGTGTCTGCCACAGTAGTAGTTTTCCTGACGCCTGTCAGTAATTGCTGATCACTGTCGCTTCCATCCCATCAGTCGGCTTAAAACAAAATCATCTCCCGTTGTGGGCTAGAACAGTCTCCCGATCAGGATGGCCAAGCCGGCCAGGCTGAACGGTAGTAAGCCGGAAATCCCCAGAAAGGCTGGGAGGTTGGGTGATTGTTTTTTAGAAGTCGGGTACAATTTTTGAAAAGATGCGAGGTGGCCATGACGGCGGAAGAACGAATCAGCCAATTGCGTGACGAAATCAACTTTCATTTGTACCGCTACCACGTCCTGGATGCACC
>JBNKLQ010000736.1:0-504 GCA_050292445.1 Promineifilaceae bacterium (SeqCode)
AGGAACTCCGCTAAATGAGACTGGTGTGGTGGTGGAGGTGGGGGTGCTTGCTACTGGTTGGGCTGCATATTATTGAGGGTCTGCAGCATTGCCTGCATCAGCTGGTTCTGGGTGTTGAGCAGCTGTTCAAGGTTAGCATTGTTGTTGTTGTTGTTGCTGCTGGGTTGGCCATTGCACTGGCTGTTCCTTGTGTTCACCATCTGATGGTTTGGTAAAAAGGGAGAGTGAGATCCCACGTAACCCAACTATATGCACAAGGGATATAGGGAAAAATGCTGCCATTTTATTTATCTTAATATAGATGAGGTCGTGGACAAGGTGCCGAAGCAACCCACGACTCTCAATAACACCACAAACACAAACACAAACATCAATCATCAAACAAGCGATGACTAACGCCACATTATTACAGACTCAGGTGACTCCTAACGACTGCGGGATCCGGAGGGGGAGTGGCTGCTCACTGCGGGCTCCTTGCCCGAACTCTGGACTGAGGAGGTGGCT
>JBNKLQ010000737.1:0-505 GCA_050292445.1 Promineifilaceae bacterium (SeqCode)
AGGGGAGGGTTGGTCGCTCGGGTCCCTCCTGGGTTGGTTCTGCGGTGCCACTCGTCCTGTCATGCAAAGCGATGTGAGATCGATGTGGTGGGTTACTCTAGGGATTAGTTGGTTTTGGTGGGTGGCTCCTCCTCTTCAGCCTGGAGTGGTGGGGCCTTTATACAGTATGGGGTGAATGGCTCCCCAGCCATTTGCCACTGGAGGGAGTTGATCGTATCCATATCAACGGGCTAGAATCGATGTCTCATGTAACTGGGGTAATTTACTCCGATAGGTAACAAGCCAAGTGTATCTTATTTCTATGTTTTTGGAAGTAAATGTTATGTTCTTCAAAAGAGGTCAAAGTCTTCTAAATTTGCTCCTAAAATTTATGAAGGTTTCTTGCTTGGTTATGATTCAAACTCACACACATATCATGTCTTCAACAAGGACTCCGGTTGTGTTGAAAACACATGTGACACAGTATTTGATGAGACTAATGGCTCCTAGGTGGAGCAATATGATG
>JBNKLQ010000738.1:0-504 GCA_050292445.1 Promineifilaceae bacterium (SeqCode)
GCCGCCGCCTGCGCTGCCGTCGCTCAGGCCGACGCCGCCGGATACACAACCATGCTCATCAGCGATGAAAATGATTATGCCGGGTTTATTGCTGTGGCCGATACGGCGCGGGAAAGTGGGAAAACGGCCGTTGCCGCCCTCAAAGCGCAAGGCATCGCCCCCCTGGTGATGTTAACCGGCGACAACCAGGCCACCGCCGATAAAATCGCCGCTGAAGTGGGAGTCACAGAGGTGCGGGCCAATTGTTTGCCGGAAGATAAGGTAACGGCCGTAACCCAACTACGCGAAAAATACCAACACATCGCTATGATCGGTGACGGCATCAACGATGCCCCCGCGCTGGCCACCGCCACCGTCGGCATCGCCATCGGCAATACCGCCCAGGCGATGGAAACGGCCGACATCGTCCTCATGGGGGATGATTTGGGCCAACTGCCCTTTGCCGTCAAACTGAGCCGCGCCGCCATGAACACCGTCCGCGCCAACGTCGCCCTGAGTATCGGT
>JBNKLQ010000739.1:0-504 GCA_050292445.1 Promineifilaceae bacterium (SeqCode)
AATCCTTTCCTGGTCCGTGAACCGAAGAAATGCGTACAATGGTTGAACAGATTTCACAATTCTTTTGAGATTATCCCACCATGGCAATCTAGACAGACAAGCATATGCATATTTTCCAGCATTGGAATCCAAGTACCCAGACTTTTGTAATTGAGGTGTGGCCATCCATTACATGAAACGATATTTCCTTCTCAATAAACTTTCAAGAAAGAGATAATTTGTACCAAAACAAGTTGTATTTCATCTCACTAAGTTTCCACCTATTGCAGTCTTCATCATCGTATGAAGCTTCTCATGGTTATACAACCATCTTGCAATGAGCTTTACACTATCAATGACAGATTCATAACCTGAAAAATCATCAATAGTCTTGAGCATAAGATTAATTGTATGAGCTAGACAGGGCTGTCATGTAATGTGCAGATACTCATTTGTGAGATAACGACAAGCTTTCTTGTAGTTAGAACCATTATCTGTGATAATTTGAACAACATTATTCTTTCC
>JBNKLQ010000740.1:0-504 GCA_050292445.1 Promineifilaceae bacterium (SeqCode)
GGGGTTCCAAAGGGGAATACGGCCGTTCCGTAAAGCTTCAGCCGCTGCTTCCCAATAGGGATAAAAGTAGAGGAACGTATCACCCCGTGCCAAAATGAGGTTACTGAAGGCCATCTTGTTAAAAAAGATCGCCAGCAGCACCGGCAGCCAGACCAGTGGCGGGAGTCGCTTGAGCCACTCTAGCCGCTTCATGCTGCTACTCCTGAATTTACCGCAGAGAACGCGGAGAGCGCGAAAACTTTTATCTGCGTAATCTGCGAAATCTGTTGATAAGAAATTTCGTACAAAACAATCTGGGTAGAATGGGTAACGACCGTTAGCCTGAAACCGGCATTTTCTACGGTGCGGAGGATGGGTTGGGCAACGGCCGTATTCGGCAATGCCAAATAGCGCGGCGAGCCATCCTGTCCAAAAGCAGCCAAATCGGTAGCCAGGGCATCACCATGCGGAAACCAGTTCACAAAAACGCGCTTATCAAACAGGTGGTAGCGCCATTGCCAGCTA
>JBNKLQ010000741.1:0-505 GCA_050292445.1 Promineifilaceae bacterium (SeqCode)
GTCTTCTTCTTTCAAGTCTTTGAATTTTTCGAAGGGGTTCTGCTTTTTTCTCAGACACGTCACAAGTTTATTTTTGTAGCCCCTCCACGAATGAGAGATGCCCTTCATAGCTGCCCTCTTCCCCTTCTCTTTCAGCTCTTCTGGATATACAATGTATCATTGAATAGAGTTCATGAAGAGCTCATTTTTCTCATTCTCGGTCAGGTCTTCAAATTTCTCCAGTGTTAGCGGCACCCTTTGCCACGCAGCGAGGACACAAACCCTACTCAACCTCATCAGCGTGCGCTGGTCCAAAGGTTGCCTGTCTTCATTGACCTCGCCAGCATTCATGACATCTGTCAGCCACATAGTCTGTGACCTGGCCTTTCATTTTTTAGAGGCCATTGTAGTTTCTGACACTGACCCTCCTACAGCTCCTGAGTCAACTGGTGCTTCCTCTTCATGCTGCTCAATCTCACGCTCCTGCTCCTCTTCATGCTGCTCAAGCTCATGTTCCTGAGTCTTC
>JBNKLQ010000742.1:0-502 GCA_050292445.1 Promineifilaceae bacterium (SeqCode)
CCGCCAAATACGTGGGGCCAATCAGTGACATTAATCCGGCCGTTGCATAATCGAAGAGCGGTTCACGGCCGTAGCCAATCGTAAAATAGACGCCGCGCATCCCGTTCACAATTTCCCAGGCGGTGATGCCATGATCGGCTTCATCGTGGGTCAGGCCCGGTGGAGCATCGGTGATGGCGTACAGGCGCAGGAAAACGGCCGTTAACAAAATCAACAGCAGCCAGCGGCGATATTGGGTGGGGGATACGGCCGTTTCAAAAATCTTCATACGCCAGCAAATCATACTCAAACGAAAAAACAACGACAACCACAAACAACATACGTCAGCCAGCCGTTCAAACGACGGGTTCCAGACAAAGAAAAACGCCACACTTTTTTACAAGCGTGGCGTCTCGCTTTCAATTTGAGGGGGTTGAATCTAAAACCAGGTCAATCAGGCCAAAGCCTTCTTGGCAACATCCACAACGGCCGCAAAAGCAGCTTCATCGCGAACGGCTAGATC
>JBNKLQ010000743.1:0-502 GCA_050292445.1 Promineifilaceae bacterium (SeqCode)
TTTGATTTAAAAAATTTCAAAACATATGCAAGTGGGATCTAGTTTTGTTCATCTCACCATGTAGACCACAATGGTGAAAACAAATTTAAAATGGATATTATATGAGTGAGATTAATCATTTTAAAATTTTATACTATACAAACTTATGTGACAGATGATGTAGTGCTTATTTGATAATTAGTGGATGATATGGCAGTTGATGATGTGGATATCTTGTATGTCAAGAGAATGATTTGTAGTGGGTCATAAAAATATAAGTATATAGGATGACTCTTAAGAAGAGACAATTAGAGTACTTAATTAGTTGATATAGCCAGCATTATTGCTTGAGATATAATGTGTACTACAACACACACACAAAAACAATGATGAGCGAAAAGGTGAAAACGCTTTGGCAGCATGAACAGAAAAGGATGTATACCTTTTCAGTGCATGGAGAACATCGAGTCTCAACCACTAATGCATTAGTGCACTCGAGACAAACATTCAGTTCAGCGCCTTT
>JBNKLQ010000744.1:0-502 GCA_050292445.1 Promineifilaceae bacterium (SeqCode)
AGGGGGTGGCAGGTGAAAAGTTGCAAGTTGCATGTATACACGTAGGGGCGAGGCAGGTGGGTAGAACGCTCGCGGAACAAAACGGCCGTGCCCCCACCTGCCTCGCCCTCTCTCGAAAGAAAATAATCAAGAAATCACCTATAACCTTCCCATGTCATTTCGAACGAAGTGAGAAATCCTTGGAGTCAGTGCCAGATCATGAGCTAGCCAAATTTAGAAGGATTTCTCGCCAAAAGCGGCTCGAAATGACAAGTTGAGGTAATTTGCAGAGACTACTTCCAAAATTTCTCGGCTACTTGGTGACAGAATAAGCAAAAATCTGCGTGCACAATCTGCGCCAATCTGCGTAATCTGCGGATTTATCAGGAAAAAGACGTGACACCCACAACAATCGGTCGCTATGAAATTGAGGAGGAACTAGGTCGCGGCGGCATGGCCACCGTCTACCGCGCCTACGATCCACGCACCCAACGCCAGGTGGCGCTTAAAGTGCTGCCCCAGG
>JBNKLQ010000745.1:0-502 GCA_050292445.1 Promineifilaceae bacterium (SeqCode)
CCCGCGTCGCCGGTCCCATGCAGACGATACCTTGCTCCAGCAAGCACACATCTGGCTCAGGCACTTTCTCATAAGGCCGGTAGAAGCGGAAGATTTTCTTTTCGCTCTTGGGGTAGGCACATTCGTCACAAACGGCCGTTTCCTTTGCCCCAATAATTGATCCTTTCGGCGGCAGCTCGGCACCCTGGGTCAGTGCCGCTACCACGACTTGCAACACCGCCCAAATCTGGTGCGGTTCCGGCGGGCAGCCAGGGATGGTGTAATCCACGTCTATCACCTGGTCCAGTGACTTGACCGTCTCGTACATTTCTGGGATGTGGATATTGCCTTCGGGAACGGCCGTTACCGGCTGGCCAAAAGCAACCGGCGGCAATATGCTGTCATCTCCTGCACTGGCCGATTTAGACGAAGACGGCGTGCTGGATGTGATTATTGGCTGTGGCGCGAATAATGATACAAGTTGTAAAAAATTGTATGCCTGGAACGGTAGTGGTTCTAATTT
>JBNKLQ010000746.1:0-501 GCA_050292445.1 Promineifilaceae bacterium (SeqCode)
GGTGCGGGTGCAGGCGGCACCTGAAGCTGAAGCACCTGAAGCTGATGCTCGAGATCGGCACGTGTCGCTGCTCTCTCCTTGAGCTTGAGGTCCTGCTGCTCGATGTGGTGCTCGAGGTGTATGATCGCGTGCGTGCGCTCATCCAGCACCTCGCGAGAGGCGTCTAGCAGCCAGGCGGAATCTCACAGTCCTGGTCTGAGGGTGGAGGCGTGTCACACCCGGTTTTTAAGGCCAAAACCAGATGCTCATCGTATGTATGCCCAGGATCAAGTTGTCATACATACAATCAAAATGTAAGCACAGAATACCAATGTCTTTATTATAACGTATCTTATTACAACAAGTTATTACAAGTCCAGAAAGGACTATACAGCGGAATGGACCCAATCTTGCCACAGGCAGTTGACCGGGTGTTTCGCACGCCTAGAAGAAATCTTCACCAAAGTACTCCTCATCATCTGAGCAGCAAATCACAGCAACAACATGCAAAGAGTATGGCAA
>JBNKLQ010000747.1:0-500 GCA_050292445.1 Promineifilaceae bacterium (SeqCode)
ATTCCATCGTTATCATCATCTATATCGATAGTGTCTGCTATCCCATCGTTATCGCTGTCATCAGTGTCTCTGAAGTCAGCAATACCATCTGCGTCGCTATCAGGTAAGGGCAAAGCCTGCATAGTAATTGCATCATCAAAGCCATCCCCATTAGTGTCGGTGAAGCCATCGACCAGACCATTATTATCGGTATCAGGGCCGCCTGCTTCGACTAGATCAAATATGCCATCACCATCACTATCGGGATCATAGGGATCAAGTATTGAATCACTATCAATATCGCCTGGATTCAGAATAATATCAACGCCTTGTTCATTAACCGCTGTGGCTCCGCTGCCTGCAGTACCATCACCATCTGGATCGCTTCCACCCGCTTCAGTCACATCGGGGATACCATCGTTATCGCTGTCCAGATCGTGCTGGTTTGGTACGCCATCACCATCGGTATCTATGGCTGGCAAACCGCCATTCTGATACAGGCCTTTGCTATCGACCTGTGC
>JBNKLQ010000748.1:0-500 GCA_050292445.1 Promineifilaceae bacterium (SeqCode)
ACGGCGGCTATCCTGGTCGCTCATCATTCCAATTACAAAATCATCGGCTTCACCACCGAGCCAGCTTTGGCCGAACTGGCTGAACTGGCCCACCGGCACAACATCCTGCTGCTGTATGACCAGGGCAGCGGGTCGCTGCTGGACACCGCGCCTTTTGGCCTGGAACCAGAGCCAACGGTGCTGGACGGGTTAGACGCCGGCTGTGACATTGTCTGCTTCAGCGGCGACAAGCTGCTGGGCGGGCCACAAGCCGGGATTTTGTGCGGCCGGGCTGATTTGATCACCCAAATCAAGAAGTACCCGCTGGCCCGCGCCGTACGGGCCGATAAAATGGCATTAGCCGCTTTATCGGCCACACTAGCCCATTACGTCACCGGCCAGGCGTTGACAGAGATTCCCGTCTGGCGCATGATTGCCCGGCCTTTGGCTGAGATTGAGGCGGAAGCAAACCGGTGGGCCGCCCGATTGCAGGCGGCGGGGATTGAAGCAGAGGTGGTGGA
>JBNKLQ010000749.1:0-500 GCA_050292445.1 Promineifilaceae bacterium (SeqCode)
ACATCCGCCCTGGCTCGATGGCGGTGAGGATGATCGGGGCGTTGGTAGGGGGCAGCGGGGTATTCGTTGCTGTTGCCGTGGGCGTGAGGGTGGCTGTGGGCGTAATGGTAGCGGTGGGAGTGATTTGCAGGGTGAAACGGCCGTTCCGCGCCGCAATCGGTTCAGAAGGTGGTGCCGCAGCCGCCAGCCGGGGCAGCATCAGTGTCAAGCTAAGGGCCAGGGTTACCAACCCCAAAATCATAAAAATGAATTTAACCGCGGAGAGCGCGGAGAAAACCTGAGAATTGCTAGTTGATAACATTTTTTATCCTGTTAGTTTGATGGTCAGGCTAAGCTGGTCTGGGGTGTTGGTGGCGATGAGACGATAGCGGATGGTGATAACGGCCGTTTGCGGCTCAGTAGCGTGCGGTTTAACTTCCACGGCATCCAAAGAAATGCGCGGTTCCCAACGGCCTAGTGATTGGGTGATGCGTTCTTGAATAAGGCGATGGGTAGCTACC